>JAFXGC010000146.1 GCA_017513325.1 Clostridia bacterium | reverse complement strand
TTCGCGGTCGATATTGCGAGCCATATAATCCATGATCTTTATCATATGGCAGAGAACGCTGTCAACGATATCGCTCTTTCTTTCAACCCAGTTGCGCTCGCTGTTACCTTCTTCGTGAGCAACATAGTAAGAGCAGAGCTCGTCAAGGATGGACCAGTCTTCTGTATAGCAAAGATATGTATAGATAGTGGAGATGATCC
The DNA here is from genome assembly GCA_017513325.1 of Clostridia bacterium. GTDB lineage: Bacteria > Bacillota > Clostridia > Oscillospirales > CAG-272 > Avispirillum. Next base: position 6,099 of record JAFXGC010000146.1, on the reverse strand, counting down.
AAACACCCTGGTCGATAAATCTTCTCATATCCATATCGGGAATATCATCGGGATTTGCAGGAACAGAGAACTGACGGGGAGGTCTGCCGTCCTCAAGAATATAGTTGAGGGCAACGATGATCTTTTCGCGGCTCTTTTCAGGCTGCCAGATGAGAGAGCCTTCAAGCTGCTGGAAAACGTCTCTGATGCCGATGTGGGGGCCTGCGTAGTTTTTACCGAGAGCGCAGAAGGATGTCTGCTTCTGAACGTTGCGGATAAAGCGATTGAGCACCTTGTTGTTGATACCGCCCTTCCAATCGTCAAAGGTTGCGGTCATTTTAGCAAGCTCAGCATTTTCCTTTTCATCCCATTCAACTACGTCAGCGTCGATTGCAGCGATGTCAACAAGTTCGCCAACAGCTGCTTCTGCATCGGGAATGTTGTGATAATATGAAAGATCATATTCGATTCTTGTTTCTTCTCCTGCTGCGAGCTCATAGTGGAAGATATCGCCGAGAGAAGCGATTTCGGTTGTTGTTGCTTCTTTTGCGCATCTCTTGTATTCGCCTGTACGAAGGGATTCAGCGTTTGTGAGAGTTCTGCCTCTTGCACCGAGAATATCACCTCTGTCAACGGTGTGATATTCTTCAGTAACTGTGCCGCCAAAGCGTGCAGAGTTGATAACCATACAGTCTTCGTCACTTCTGAGGATAACGGAGCCATTAGGCTTTCTAGAGCCGAACTTGCTCATTCTGTGCCAGAAAGATTCTGTTTCTTCATAGCGAAGCTGAGCGTTGATATAGGAAGAAAGATAGAAAGAGATATCTTCTTCTGTCTTATTCTTTGCGTAAAGAGCGAGGTGAATATGTTTGTTCTGACTAACGTGAAGACGAACAACAAAAGTTGCCTGCTCTGTATCTGTTACATAATATGCGCTTCTCAGGCCGAAAACGGAGTAGCGTTCAACTGCCAGGGGCTCAAAGAGCTGACGGTTAACGCCGAGAATGGAAACGGGATAGAAATCACCATTTTCCATAGGAATGCCTGCAAAGAAGCTGATGGATGGATCATCGGAGAAATGATTGGGCTTGAAAATGGAGAAAAGGGATTCGCAAGCCTCAATATTACCGGAGGAGCGAGCCCAAACAACGAGCCCGTCAGCGTCATAGGGGTGACGAGACTCGCCAACTTCGCGTTCGAAGCAAACGATCTTACCATCTTCAAGATAGAATGAATTCTGAGGGAGAGCATTTTCTGCGGAAGGATTAGCCTTCAATGCTTCAACCTGGCTGAGAATATTTTTAATTTCTGCTGTCAGCATGATCATATTCCTTTCAGTCTTTTATTTATTAATATTATTTTACCATATATCTTTGCAGATTTCCACAATAGCGAAAAAATAATTATTTTTTATGTGATAAAATATCGTATTCCTACTCACCTGATAACATACGTACAATAAAAAATCCTGCACTTAAAGCGCAGGATTTTACTGTGTTTAAAAGAATGTAAGCTGATTTGTTTGGGACATTCCTTTAAGAACGCCATTCTTTTCCAAAAACTCAATAACAGCTTTTGAAAGCTTTGCGGCATTCTTCAGGTCCTCAACGCAGAAGATATCCTCTGTGTCGCGGGCGTGCATAATATTTTCAGCCGCTGTATCGCCAAGGCCGGCAATAGAGTTAAAGGGCAGGCGGATTCCGTCGGGTTCGGGAATGAATTTCTTCGCGTGAGACTTTTTAAGGTCGACGGGAAGGAATCTGTAACCTCTCACAAGGCATTCATTTACCAGCTGAAGAGCGGATGCAGTTTCTTTATCCTTTGCGGTTGCATCTCGTCCAAGAGCTTCGATTTCCTCCATTTTTGCTTTAACTGCAGGTCTGCCGCCAACAACAACGTCGGCTTCAACGCCGCCGGGGGCAGCGGTGAAATATGCCGCGTAGAACTCTTTTGGATAGTAGATCTTATACCATCCAAGGCGTAGCGCGTCAATAACGTAAGCTGCGGCGTGAGCTTTTGGGAACATGTATTTGATTCGCTTGCAGGATTCGATATACCAATCGGGAACGCCTGCTGCGATCATAGCTTCTTCGTATTCAGGTTTAAGTCCCTTACCTTTACGAACGTCCTCCATTATTTTAAAGGACATAGCTTTATCCATATCGTGACGCTGGATGAGATACAACATAATATCGTCACGACATCCGATAACGTCGGAAATAGTGCATATACCGTTTTGTATAAGCTCGTCTGTGTTACCAAGCCAAACGCCCGTGCCGTGAGTCAGACCTGAGATCTGTAACAAGTCCGAGAAGGTCTTTGGCTGCGCCTGAATAAGAACTCCTCGAACAAACTTTGTGTTCATTTCGGGCAGGCCCAGTGTTCCCGTATCAACTCCCAGCAGGTCTTCTTTTGTAACTCCCAGAGGAGCAGGTGTAGTGAAAAGCTGATAGAGCTTGGGGTCACTGAGGTTACAATCCAGAACGTTGGTGTTCGTGTATTCCTCAAGGCGCTTGTACTTGGTGGGAATATCGTGTCCCAGTATGTCAAGTTTAAGAATAGTATCGTGAAGGTATTTAAACTCAAAGTGAGTTGTTATTGTTTCGGAATTGGGGTCATCGGCAGGGTGCTGAACGGGGCAGAAATCGTATATTTCGTATTCCTGAGGAACAACGATAATTCCACCGGGGTGCTGTCCTGTTGTTCTTTTAACGCCAACGCATCCTGCGATAAAGCGTTCCATTTCGGCTCTGCAAACGGAAATACCTTTACTTTCAAGATATTTTGCCACAAGGCCGAAGGCAGTTTTTTCAGCCAGAGTACCGATAGTTCCTGCGCGGAATGCGTGTCCCTTGCCAAACAGAACTTCAGTATATTTATGAGCATCGCCCTGCACGTCGCCTGAGAAGTTCAGGTCGATATCGGGAACCTTATCACCGTAGAAACCAAGGAATGTTTCAAAGGGAATATCATGTCCGTCACGAACCATATCGGGCTTGCCGCACTTGGGACAATCCTTTGGCGGCAGGTCAAATCCGGATTTAACATCCCCCGATTCGTGCCATTCGCTGTATTTACATTCGGGGTTGGTACATCTGTAATGAGGGGGCAGGGAATTAACCTTGGTAATTCCGCCCATCATTGCGGCAAAGGATGAACCAACGCTTCCACGTGAACCAACCTGATAACCCTTTTCCTCGCTGTTTTCAACAAGGCGTCGGGCAATAACGTACATAACCGCAAAACCGTTTTTGATAATGGCATCAAGCTCGCGCTTAAGGCGGCTTTCAACCTGTACGGGAAGGGGATCACCAAACATTTCTCGCGCCAGCTTATAGCAGTTTTCCGTAAGCTCCTCTTCGCATCCGTCAATATGCGGGTCATACTTTCCGTCGGGAATAGGTTTGATCTTTTCAACCATATCAGCAATAAGGTTAGTGTTTGTAACAACCACCTCATATGCCTTTTCTTCTCCAAGATAGGAGAACTCCTCAAGCATTTCTTCGGTTGTTCTGAAATAAAGCGACTGAGGCTTGTCCGCGTCTGCAAATTTCATACCGGCCAGAAGGATTCTGCGATAGATATCGTCTTCGGGATCAAGGTAGTGCGCGTCGCAAGTGGCACAGACAGGCTTGCCCATTTTTTCTCCAAGTGCAACTATTTTGCGGTTCAGATCTTTCAGTGCTTCCACGTCGGGAACAGTGCCTTTTTCAACCATAAACATATTATTGGCAATAGGTTGAATTTCGAAATAGTCATAGAAAGAAGCGATCTCTTCTATTTCAGCTTGAGGCTTATTTTCAAGAATAGCGCTGAAAAGCTCTCCTGCTTCGCAGGCAGAGCCGATTATAAGTCCTTCGCGAAGCTCTGTAAGGCGCGTTTTTGGGATACGTGGGCGCTTCTTATAGTATGTAAGATAAGAATCAGAAATAAGCTTATAAAGGTTTTTAAGCCCTTCAAGATTTTTTGCGATTATTATCTGGTGATAAGTTTTCAGCTTCAAAGGGTCAGCTTTTTCGCTCATAGCTCGTGTCATCTGAGCAAAATCGGTGATGCCTTCATCTCTGAGCTTATCAAGCATACAGAAGAATATTTCTGCAAGCATAGCAGAGTCGTCTGATGCTCTGTGGTGATTAAACTCACCAAGATCAAAATATTTTGCAAGCACGTCGAGTTTGTGCTTTTTAAGTTCGGGGTTAACGTATCTTGACATAGAAACTGTATCAAGATATGAATTTTCAAAGGGCATACCGCATTCGTCGGCTGCGGCTCGGATAAAACTTGTGTCAAATCCTGCGTTGTGGGCAATGAGCAGTCTGTTGCCCGTAAACTCGAAAAAGTCAGTAAGAGCCTCTTTGAGTTTCGGAGCACCTTTCACCATTTCATCAGTTATGCCTGTCAGCTCAACTATATTTTCAGGTATGGGACATTCGGGATCAACAAAGGTGTTAAAACTCTCTAAAACCTCTCCGTTTTTAACTTTTACGGCACCTATTTCCGTTATTCTGCAATGATGGGGATTAAGACCTGTCGTTTCAAGGTCGAAAACGATAAATTCTTCATCAAATCCGATATCGCAGTTGCCGTAGAGAGCTCGTGCCGTATCGTCAACAAAATAGGCTTCCATTCCGTAGATGACTTTGAAGTCTTCCATTCCGTTTGAGGCGAGCATCGCTGTGGGGAAGCCTTGAGCATTTCCGTGGTCAGTGATAGCAACGGCTTTGTGGCCGAAAGCGGATGCCATAGAAACTATTTCTTTAGGCAGTGCAATAGCATCGTTGGCAGAGAGATTTGAGTGCATATGCAATTCAACTCTCTTTTCAGGCGCGTTATCCTGGCGGGTGATTCGCTTGATTTTCTTAAGGGCTTTCAGATGGATATTATATTCTCCCATTTTATCCTGACGAACAGGACCGATTGCTGCAACGGGAGTGCCGCTTTTCATGCTTTTAACGAAGCCTTCTGCGCTTTCCGCAGGCATCTGGAGTTTAAGAAAAACAGAGCTGTCCTTATCGGTGATACCAATAGTAACACCCATATTATCGCTGCCTCTCAGCTCCTGCGCTGATGCGTTGAATATAATGCCGAGAGCAACGCAGCTTTTCATGGGATGATTTATTGAGCGCAGAGCAGTGGGCTCGCCTGCATCAAAATCATCTTCTCCATAGAGAAGGCTACCACCTTCAATATTAAAGGTCAGCTTGCCGGATTTTATAACATTATCTGAAATGTGTTCAACAGTGTCGCTGCCGTCAAAGAGTGAAACAACTCTTTCATATTGAGGGGTTTCAGCTTCTGCTGCAGCTTTTTGCGCTGCAGCCTGAGCTTCATAAGCAGCTCTCTGATTTGCAGCATTTTCCTGATACTGACGGATAAACTCCGCCTGCTTTTCAAGATATTCCTGACGGTATTTTTCATATTCGTTGCTTTGCTTGATTTCAACCTCATAATCAAGACCGAATTCACTGCGGATGATACCGCTTATGATATCTCCCGCTCTTCCCATATCGAGAAGAGCAACTCCACCTTCAGAATAGTGTATGGAGATAGATATAAGTCCATCTGCAATACTTGTTTTGCAATTGTCAAAGAAACCGTTTGTAACGGCGCCTATTCTTTTAGCCTCGGTATAAACCGAAGGCATATAGTCGGGAGAGAAAAGCTCGGAGGGATATCTTGGGAGCAACTTTACACTGGTCAGGTTGTACACTTCAGCTATAGATTCCTCTAGTGAATAAAGGCTTTTCTTGGGAATGATAAACGGAATTGAAAATGCAACCTGATACATTTTCTTTTCTTTGTCTCCGGAAAGAACAGCATTTTCGGCGCTTGCAAAAATCTTTTCGGCAAACGTGTCGGTAGGCGTAAATCTGCTGAATATAGTTTTTAGTGTTCTTGTAGATGCCATAGCTTGTCCTTTCTGAAAAATAGTATGTAAAGCAGAGTTTATTCGTTGATTATTCTGTCAATTTCCGCGAGGAGAGCAGGAATAACGTCATTTTCTTCCACGCGTCGCACAGTTTCGCCATGGCGAAACAGCATAGCGCATCCGTCTCCGCCCGCAATTCCGAAATCTGCTTCTCTTGCTTCTCCGGGTCCGTTAACAACGCAGCCCATAAT
>JAFXGC010000015.1 GCA_017513325.1 Clostridia bacterium | reverse complement strand
GTTGATGCGGGATGTGAGTTTCTCACAACTCAGATGTTTTTTGATAACAATTTACTCTATAACTTCTTATATAAGATAAGAGAAGCCGGTATAACTGTTCCCGTGGTTGCAGGTATTATGCCTATCACAAACGCAAAGCAGGTAGAGCGAGCTATAAAACTTTCGGGTTCTCATATGCCGCAGAGATTTAAGAGCCTTGTTGATAAATTTGGCAGTGACCCTTCTGCTATGAAACAGGCGGGGATAGCTTATGCTACGGATCAAATAATAGATCTATTTGCAAACAATGTAACAAATGTTCACGTTTATTCTATGAATAATCCCGATGTTGCAGAAAAGATTCAGGGTAATCTCAGCGATATTCTTGGTAAATAATGAATAATATTTATGTTAAAGTGTATGGTGATATCCCATATAACTATCGAGAGATACTTCGATATGCAGGTGTAACAGCTCCGAGTGGTGAAATAAAAGATCTTTTGGAAGAGTGTATAGCAGAGTCTGACGGTATATTTCAAAATAAAGTTTGCTACGGTATTTTTGATTATGGCGGACAAATCACTTCTGTGGCTTTGTCAAAGAATCTTGAGGGATGCAGCAGAGTAATTCTTTTTGCAGCAACTGTAGGTATTCAATTAGATAGACTTATTGTGAAATACAGTAAATTATCCCCATCAAAAGCGTTAATGTTTCAGGCTATAGGAGCTGAGCGAATAGAGAGCCTATGTAATACGTTTTGTAATGAAATGAGTAAAGAGTTGGATGTCAGATTAAAGCCGCGCTTCAGCGTAGGCTATGGGGATCTGCCGCTTGAAGTGCAGAAAGATATTTTTAGAGTGCTTGATTGTCCTAGAAAAATAGGATTGACTCTCAATGATAGCTTGCTGATGTCACCAACAAAATCTGTAACTGCAATAGTAGGAATTGAAGATGAATTTTAGAGATTATTTAAAAAATAACATAGTATACCTTGACGGAGGAATGGGAACGATTCTGCAAAAGAACGGTCTCAAACCGGGTGAATACCCTGAGAGATGGAATACCACTCATAGTGGTGTTATCCGTGCTATACACAAGGAATATTTTGATGCAGGAAGTAATGTTGTAAACACTAACACTTTTGGCGCAAACACTTTGAAATTCACAAGTGAGGAACTTGATGAAATAGTAAAAGCTGCTATAGAGAATGTTAAGTGGGCAAGGGATAACAGTGTATCAAAGAATAATAAATATATTGCGCTTGATATAGGACCCAGCGGTAAAATGCTGAAACCCTATGGCGATTTCGATTTTGAAGAAGCAGTTTCGGTTTTTGCTGAAACTGTAAAACTTGGAGTGAAGTATGGTGTTGATCTTATAACTATAGAAACTATGAATGATAGTTATGAGACCAAAGCTGCGCTTCTTGCGGTTAAAGAGAATAGTGATCTGCCTGTTATTGTCACTAATGCATACGGTGAGGACGGTAAGCTTATGACAGGTGCTACTCCTTCGGCAATGGTGGCAATGCTTGAGGGAATGGGCGCAGATGCAATTGGCGTAAATTGTTCTCTTGGCCCAAAACAATTATCAGGTGTTGTTGATGAGCTTTTAAAAGTGGCATCAGTTCCTGTTGTAATGAAGCCCAATGCAGGACTTCCTGTCAGTGTAAACGGTGAAACTGTGTATGATGTACTGCCTGATGAATTTGCCATTGATGTTTCAGAAATGGTCAAAAAAGGTGTTCGAGTTGCGGGGGGGTGCTGTGGAACAACTCCTGAATACATAAAAAGTCTTGTTAGTGCATCTAAAGATATTGAACCTGTTTTGGTAACTAAAAAGAACATTACTTGTGTATCTTCCTATACCCATAGTGTTGTTTTTGATGAATCTCCCGTTCTTATCGGTGAAAGAATCAATCCTACAGGCAAGAAACGCTTCAAACAGGCTCTTATTGAAAAAGATATGGATTATATTCTCGGAGAGGGAATAAATCAGCAGGATAAAGGTGTTCATATTCTTGATGTAAATGTGGGTCTTCCTGATATTGATGAAAAAGAAATGCTTGTTGATTCAGTTTGCGAGCTGCAGGCTGTTTGTGATCTTCCTCTGCAGATAGATACATCTGATGCAGAAGCAATGGAAGCAGCTCTGCGTCGGTATAACGGCAAGGCTATGATTAATTCCGTAAACGGTAAAGAGGAGAGTATGAAGGCTATATTCCCACTTGTAAAAAAATACGGTGGGCTTGTGGTTGCTCTTACATTGGATGAAAACGGAATCCCCGAAACTGCAGAGGGAAGAGTTGCAATTGCAAAAAAAATATTGGCAAATGCTGCTGAATACGGAATTGATAAAAAAGATATCATATTTGATCCTCTGGCGATGACTATAAGCGCGGATACAAAAGCGGCAAAAGTCACTCTTGATTCCTTGAGGATTATTAAGGAAAAACTTGGTTGCCATACTTCGCTTGGCGTTTCGAACGTATCGTTTGGGCTGCCTGCAAGAGATATTGTCAACGGCGTTTTCTTTGTATCAGCTCTTGAAAATGGTTTGTCTGCTGCGATAATGAATCCCTATTCAAGCGAAATGATGAAAACTTATTTTGCTTTCCGTGCTCTTCACGATATGGATGAAAATTGTGCGGATTATATTTCTTTTGCAGAGGATTATTCAGAATCTGTGATGCCGGCATCAATTTCTCCCAAAAAAGAGAAAATAGAAGAATATAAATCAGCACTGCAGAGGGCAGTTGTGAAAGGACTTAAAGATAAAGCTGCGGCAATAACTGAAAATCTGCTCAGCCAGCAAGAACCGCTTGATATCGTTCAGAATGAGATAATACCTGCGCTTGACATAGTTGGTAAGGGCTTTGAAGCCAAAACAGTATATCTCCCTCAACTGCTTATGAGCGCCGAGGCTGCTAAGAGTGCTTTTGAATGTATTAAAAACGCGATGATTAAAAGCAATAGCCAATCCGACACTAAGTGTAGTATCGTTATTGCAACAGTGAAGGGGGATATACACGATATCGGTAAGAATATAGTGAAGCTTCTTCTTGAAAACTATGGCTTTGCTGTATATGATCTTGGTAAAGATGTTGATCCTGAAAAAATTGCGGATGAAGTAGTGAACCGGAAAGCCGCAATGGTTGGTCTCAGTGCTCTTATGACAACGACTGTGCCGGCTATGGAAAAAACAATTAAGCTTATACGTGAAAGAGCACCTTGGTGTAGGATCATGGTTGGTGGTGCTGTACTGAATAAAGAATATGGCAAGCGGATCGGTGCAGATTATTATGCAAAGGATGCTATGGAAGGTGTTCGTTATGCAGAAAGCGTGAACACGGAGGTCGTATGAAAAACAGTAAAATCTGTCCTAAATGCCAATCAAGTAATATTCTTCGTATAGAGGGTAGAGCTGACGCATATGGCGCGGGGAATAATATACCTGTAGGAATGACGATATTCACGTATGTTAAAGTTGACAGATACCTGTGCTGTGAATGTGGTTATTCTGAAGAGTGGATAAATAAAAAAGACATACCTAAACTTGTGAAAAAATACTCACCTGCAATGGATGAAGAATTGCCGTGATTTATCACGGCAATTTCTTTTGAAAAAAATTGAAAAAACTGAAAAAAGGTGTTGACAAAGTAAAATAGCTTTGATATAATAACGAAGTCGCAAGTGAACAGCGACGAATTGAATATGCGAGAGTGGCGGAACTGGCAGACGCGCACGTTTGAGGGGCGTGTGGTTCACACCGTACGGGTTCAAGTCCCGTCTCTCGCACCAACACAAAAGACCATCCAATCGGATGGTCTTTTGTGTTGGTGTAGGATTGAAAACGGGACTTGAAGGGGAGCGGTGTTGAATGACAGCCTAAATGGCTGTCAGATCCGCGACTGACCGAGGAGCGTAGCAAAGCCGAAATCAAAGCTCGGCTTTGCGTCGTAGCGACGAGAATCAAGTCCCGTCTCTCGTATCTTGCCAAAGGGGTTGTTTTTCTGTTTATCCAACCCGCAAGCTTGGCATATCATCACGTACCACCATGTGTCTTGATGATATAAAAGACTTTACCTTGATGTGCTTTCAGAAAACTGATATAATGAGTTTGATAAATAAGAATTTGTAGAGGAATGATAAGATGCAACATAATGTTGAATTTTGGAACGCATTAGATGAATTGGTGAATAATTCAGAAATAATAATTGATAGACCAAAAGGGACTTCACACCCTAAGTATCCTGATTTCATTTATCGGGTTGATTATGGATATTTGAAGGACACAACCTCTATGGATGGTGCAGGAATAGATGTGTGGGTTGGAAGCGACGAGAAAAAGGTTGATGCAATGATGTGCATAGTTGATTTGATGAAGAAAGATTCAGAAATCAAAATATTGATTGGATGCACAGAAGAGGAAAAGGAAATAGTATACGAAACACATAATGAAACACCGTTTATGAAAGGTGTTTTAATACGTCGATAAATTCCAATTTATATATTTGGTATATTAGTGCGTATTTTAAGTGTTCGATTATGTTTGTCGGCACTCCACCGTCCCTATATTAT
>JAFXGC010000145.1 GCA_017513325.1 Clostridia bacterium | reverse complement strand
AGAAGAAGCTACTGATAAAGCTGAAACTGAAGAGCCGTATACAACTTTTGAAGAAACTACAGAAACTGAAGAACCCGGTTCTCTTGAAGACGAAACAACAGCAGAATCTGACTCAGCAGAAGAAACCACTGAAGAACCTGCAGAAGAAACCACTGAAGAACCTGTGACTGAATCCGCTCCTGCCGAAACTGTTTGCACTCACGAAACAACTGCGAATACTAATGCTCAAAACGCAACCTGCGCAAGTGAAGGATATACAGGTGATGAGGTCTGTAGTCTGTGCGGTGTAACAGTGAAAAACGGAGAGACTATCCCCAAGCTTTCCGTACATGAAAACACTACTATTATCAATGCTGTTGAAGCTACTACTGAAGCCGAAGGCTATACGGGCGATACAGTTTGCACTGTTTGTAATGCCGTTGTTACAGAAGGAAAGGCTATACCCAAAAAAGAAGCTGATATTACATACATCGTCTGTGTTGACCCCTACGGCAATGAACTTACTGTTCCTGAAGGAACCGATATCCTCGATTACTCCCTGGAACATGCAAACCTCCCTGCAACAACATCCAAATTTGCCAAGCTTGAAGCAGAAATACTTCGTTTAACTAATATAGAAAGAGAAAAGGTTGGAGCTCCCGCCCTCAAAAACGAACCTCGTGCATATTATTTTGCCAGTGTCAGAGCATACGAAGCTTCCGTAAACTGGAGCCACACAAGACCTAATGGCGAATCTTTTCACCATATTTTAGCAGAGAACGGTGTCTTCTACGTAAACTGCGCAGAAAACCTTTATTCCTGCACCAATATGACAACAGAGCAGCTACAGAATGATGATGAGTGGATAAACAATTGCGCTGCTGATACAATCAAGGAATGGCTGAACTCTCCCAGCCACAGAGCAAGCTTGCTTGATCCTACCTTCACTTCTATTTCTATCGGTGCGTACGTTGATGACGCAACACAGGAAGTATATGTTGTTCAGCTCTTCTTCGCGTAATATAATCAAAGGACTATGATTTTCATAGTCCTTTGATTTTTTCTGCTTTTAAAATCAACATATCAATTATTTGAAATAAAATTTACCAATCCATAATACTTTAAACGATAAATATGATATAATAAACAAAATGCTATATATAAGGAACGATAAAATGGAAGAAGAAAAGAAAAAAACGCAGGAATTTGTGTGCGATGAGAATCCTGAAATAAAAGATTCTGCCGCTGCAAAAAGAATCAAAGCGTTAGGCGAAGATAAAATAAACCGTCACGAAAGCAAATATTCAGGAAGAAAAATAGGCTGGCTTGAAAATCTTTGGTATCAGCATAAATGGCATGCGGGAATTATTGCATTTTTTGCAATAGCAATTATTACGGCGGCCATTCAGATCCTCACCAGAGTTACCCCCGATGCCTATCTGCTTTACACCGGACCCGCAGCAATCGTAGGCAGTCGATTTGAAAATCTGGAGTTTGCACTGTCATACGTTCTTGAAGATGCAAATGATGACGGAAAAATCGAGATCTCCATGGCTGACAACACGTACCTCAATGAAAAACAAATAGAGGAAAAAATCAAACTTCAGGATAATAAATATTTCAACTATAGCGATAACTCCGCTGCTTACAGCAGATATATGACAACCATCACCGCCTGTGAGCATCTGCTATGTTTGCTTGATCCTGCTCTCCACACGGAGATTGCCGAAAACGAAGGCTTTGTTCCCCTCTCCGAAATATTCGGCGATGATATTCCCGATTCTCACTACGGGGAATACGGAATACGCCTTGGCGATACAGAGTTTTACGACTATTTCAAGGATATTCACTTCCTCCCTGCCGACACTATTCTTGCAGTGAGAACTATCACTCTTGATCCCTCAGAGAAAAAGCAGGCTTCTCAGGCTTACCACATTGAAGTGCTGAAAAGTATCGTTAATTTTGACCCCGAAACAATTGTAGATTAAAAAAAGGCTTGCGAATGCAAGCCTTTTTATTATTACTTTTAATAGTTAGTCCTTTTTTGTTCCTGCAAACCCTATAAGCACAATGATCACATCTACACAGAACACAAAAGAAAGTATTGCTGAAATCAAAGCCCGAGCCAATATTATCTTTCCTTCTCTCCATGCCCTGTAATAAGCAACTGAAGAAACCATTCCGGATACTATTATGCAAAAAACATCAAGCAACCAGCAAACAAACAAAGACGCTGCGCCAATGGGAAGCATTATCATAGTTGCTGTCATTCCCATGGATAAAAATCCCCATAGGAAAACAAGAAGATAAGCCGGTATATGTAACAGCTTAACAATGCGAGCAGCATTCATAATCTGCGTTGAACCGACTTGCCTTTTGACGCATATAACAGAAAACACCAGTGTGCAGGCAAAGCAGACTAAGAATGCCATAATTATTCCTAGCAACAGTCCGCCAAATCCCGACTTTTCACCATCAAGGTGCCAGAATATTCCAAATGAAATGTAAGGAAACAAAATTGCCGGCACAAGCATCAAATACTTTTTCATAATTTTTTCCCCTTTATCTGTTCCCAATAAGCCTTTGCCGCTTGCTCAGTTTTGTTATCACCGAAATTATAATACTTTCTTCCCTTAAGATCATCCGGCAAATACTGCTGCTCTGTCCAATGTCCGGGAAATTCATGGGGATATACATATCCTTTAAACTGAGGGCTTCTAAGGTGGCTTGGTATTTCCAGGCCCTTCCCTTTTCTTATATCCTCACTTGCCATATCAAAAGCCACATAAGCACTGTTGGACTTAGGCGCTGTAGCAAGCATTACGGCTGCATTTGCAAGAGGAATTCTCGCCTCAGGCAATCCCAGTTCTCTTGCACTTTCGATGCAGGAACGGGTTATAACGGCGGCCATAGGGTATGCCGCACCTATATCTTCACTGGCTATGACCATAAGACGACGGCAAGGAGAGATAAGGTCTCCGCCTTCAAGCAATTTTGCAAGATAGAAAACTGCTGCATCGGGATCTGAACCCCTTATTGATTTCTGAAGGCAAGAAAGAAGATCGTAATGAACATCGCCGTCACGGTCGAAATTACCTGCCATAACCGAAGGTGTCAACTGCTGCACCAGTTCTTTTGTTATGGGGCCTTCTGCACAGCTTGCAGCAGTATCAAGCATTGTTATTGCACGGCGCACATCTCCCTGCGCACAGCTTGCTATGAAGTCAACAGCATCATCTTCCACCCCTTCAGGATGGATTTTCTCAGCATTTCGCTTCAAAAGAGGAATTATGTCAGAAGCTGACACAGATTTAAACTCAAAAACAGAACATCTTGAAAGGAGCGCATCATATATATAATAATAGGGATTCTCCGTTGTAGAAGCAATCAACGTTATTCTGCCATCCTCAAGATATTCAAGAAGAGACTGCTGTTGTTTTTTATTGAAATACTGAATCTCATCCAGATACAGTAGTATTCCCTTTTGACCGAATATACCTTCTGTTTCAGCCGCTACAGCCTTTATATCCGAAAGAGACGCCGTTGTTGCATTGAGGCGGCGAAGCTCCATGCCGGAGCCTTCTGCAAGAATGGTTGCACAGGTGGTTTTGCCTGTTCCGGGAGGCCCAAAAAAGATCATACTTGACAATATGCCCGATTCTGCTATTTTTCTCAGTATTCCGTTTTTACCAACAAGATGAGCTTGACCCGCAACATCGTCAAAACTTTTGGGACGAAGTCTGTCTGCGGCAGGTGCGTTATGATCCATCGGTTATCACTCCTTTCACTATTTCAATCATTATACATCTATTTACGAACTTTTTCAAGAGTATTTACAAAGGAGAAGCTATGAAGTGGACTGTTAAAACTCAAAGTAGCACCTGCGGTGTCATTTCTCTTCCGGTTTTTGAGGCAGAAAATAAAAGAGAGAAAAAATCCGCCTTGCGAATGAACAATTTTTACGGTGATATTATATCTGCAATAGAAAAAAATTTTACAGAAAACGACTATAAATACTATATTGATATTACAAGTGAAAATGATAATGATAACATAAACGTCCGTTTTTCGTTTGTTGCACGCCAAAGAGGACGCACTATAAAAAACGTTTCACATAATGCAACTTGGAAAAACGGGGTTATAGTCAAATAAAAAAAAGCACATCATAAGGGTCGTACTCTAAAGGACAGAAAAAGCTGTGCAGAAATTATCTGCACAGCTTTTAATTATGTCTTACACCGTAACAAGCAGGGAAAATGTATATCACATTTTCCACTTGTTAGGAGAACCTAAAACCCTTTTCTAAACAAATATCATCTATTCGATAAATTGGAATTTATTTGCGCTCTGTTTTCTTGCCTTTTTCATAAAGAATGATATTTACCAAAGAAAGAAGGGCATTCACTACCGCTAAGACACAATAAATTACATCCAAACAATTTACTGCTTGAATAAGCCAAGCAGCCGCACTTAATAAAAAAGCAATTGATGCAATAAGAAATAGTTTTCCATAACGGACTTTTTTGGATTCAAGGATATTATGGACTTCTTTTACACAAGGAATATCATCATCGCTGGAATAGTCCTCATTCAGCAGATAATCTGTAGTCACATTAAATAACTTGCTCAACTGAAGAATGTTGTTTGCATCTGGAAGTGCTGTTCCGTTTTCCCATCGGCTAATCGCTTGCCGTGATACATTCAGTTGTTCAGCTAAATCTTCTTGTGACCATCCGTTCGATTTTCTGAGCGTTGTGATTTTATCTGACAGTTTCATCATGAAATTCTCCTTTGGTTTGGTGATTTCATTGTAACAAAATCCGTTATTTTGCACCACCACATCAACTTTACATTTCCGCAACATGAGTTTACAGTTAGGAAAATTCTTATTTATCGGTTAGTTGTATTATAGCACAACTTGACTAATAAAGAAAGAGAATATTAAAAACACCCACAGTTTTAAAAAGACCACGGGTGTTTTCGTATCTTGTTGTACTGTCCTTAATTGTACAACCCATAAGTGTGCTTTTTTCTTTATTTTCACATCATATTAATAGTCTGAGGAATGTACGCAACCTCTTCACTAAGATCTTTTATCCAGGTTGATGCAACAATCATAGCAACTGAACCTGAAACAGATGCAATTGCTACAGCAGGATTTACTGCAAAAGAAGACAGGCTTCCTACGATTGAGAAAATACCCATAACCATAAACCAATTTGAAATTGTTACAAATCTGAGATCGGTTACTCTGTTTGTTATGTAGGAAATATGAAGATTCTTTGCAAATTTGCTTACCTTACCGTAATAGAAAATATTGAGAAGGATCATAACTATACCAACAACAAACATTACAACGCCCATAACGATCATAAAGATCGAAACAACGTCTCCGGTCATATCAGCAAAAATATCACCTAGACCATATCCTTCTAATACGGGATTAATTTCAATATAAAAATCTTCCATCGCAGCTTCATCTTCCAAAAGCGCACTGAACATAGGACCCATAGCGCAAAACAGAACACCGCATACAAAAATTATGCCTGCAGCAACCCAATTAATTACAAAAGTTGCTTTAGCTATGCCAGCGTTGAACTTAAGACCGCTTGCAGACATAACAGTGTCAGAATTTTTTGCGTTTGCATATGTTATCCACATTGCTATCGTTGAAAGAATTGCAAAAAGATCAAATCCTGATGAAGAAGACATTCCTGCTTCATCAATAGAAACAGTTGTAGGAACAAACGAAAGCACAGCCGCAACTGTTACAAGAATGCACATCACAAGAAATTTTGTTGATGTAAGGCTCTTTCTGAGCACAGATGCAAAGCTGACAGGGCTTTGATTCTCAAGGTTTACCGGGGGCTCAAACCCGTTGTCTGTTTGAAGATTTGCTCCGCAAAAAGGGCAAAACAAGCTATTCTCCGGAATCTGATTTCCGCAATTAGGACAAAACATTACTTTTCCTCCTTTGGTTGTTTATTTTTATGTTTTTTCTTTTTAGCAACTGAAAATCCGAATTTGCCAAGGCTTTTTCCAAGTTCAAAATACTCTCCGTGAGCAAATGCAGCAAGATGCGCCCTTTCTATACAAAGTCTTCCGCTTTTGTCAAGAAGCCCCGGAGCAACATCTACTGCAACTATGTCAGCCAGAAACATATCGTGAGTTCCCATAGGGATAATATCAAAAACCTTACATTCAAGAGAAATAGGACACTCTAAAATAAGAGGCGCTGAGATTTCATTTGCCTGGTCGGGAGTGAGATTGCATCTGGCAAATTTATCAACCTTTCTGCCTGTGTGTATTCCACACCAATCTGCCTGTTTAACCAGACTGGTGGGAGTGAGGTTGATCGCAAACTCGCCGCTTTCTTTGATAAGTTCATATGAGTGGCGCGAGGGGCGCACTGAAATATATGTTTTTGGCGGTATTGTATTAATTAGTCCCGTCCAGGCAACTGTTATGATATTGGGTTTTTCCATTGTTCCGCAACTGACCATAACAGGCGGCACCGGAGCGAGTAGTGTTCCGCCCTTCCATTTTATTTTTGACACTTAACTCTCCTTAAGATTCTATTCATAAATATTTTACCACATTTTTGACCTGCGTGCAAGATATTGTCAGAAAGTCTACTTGTTTTTTGAAAAACATTGATATATAATTAGATGAGAGATTGTTACGATTATAGTTTACCTGGAGATATTTATGGAAAAACTTTTAACCTTTGCAATTCCCAGCTACAACTCAGGAGCCTTTATGCATAAGTGCATTGACAGCCTGCTTGCAAGTGACGCTGAGGACATAGAAATTATCATTGTTAATGACGGTTCAAAGGACAACACCGCTGAAGTTGCCGATGCTTATGCTGAAAAATATCCCAACATTGTTCGCGCAATCCATCAGGAAAACGGCGGACACGGCGAGGGCGTCAATCAAGGTATGAGAAATGCGAAAGGCAAATATTATAAAGTTGTTGACTCTGATGACCAGCTTGACCCTGAAGCTCTTAAAAAGCTGCTTTCCCGTATGCGCCAGCTTGATGCAGAAGGTACAGAAATTGATATGTACACCTGCAACTATGTTTATGTGCGCACTGACGACGGAAGCCGCAGACCTATGAGCTATAAGCATATTTTTCCACACGAAAGAATATGCACCTGGGATGATACAAGGGCTTTTGCTCCCTCTCAATATCTTATGATGCACTCTGTTATTTACAGAACAGAGCTTCTTCGCAGCCTTAATTTTGAACTTCCCAAGCATACGTTCTACGTGGACAACCTCTATATGTATGTTCCTTTTCCTTACGTTAAGAGCATTTACTATATGGATCTGGACCTCTATCTTTATTTTGTGGGAAGAGACGATCAGTCTGTAAATGAGAAAAATATGATCAAAAGAATTGATCAGCAGATACGCGTTACCCAACTTATGATAGATGCTTACAAGCTTGAAAATATCAAGGAGCAAAGCCGTGCACTTTATAAATATATGCTCCACGAGCTTTCCCTGATGATGACTATCTGCTCCGTTTTTCTCTGTATAAATGGCTCAAAGGAAGCAATTAAAAAGTATAAGGATATCTGGAATTATCTCAAAGAAAAGGATTCCAGAACCTACAGAAAGCTCCGATACACTTCCATTGCAGCTCTATCAAAGCTCCCCGGCAAGCCCGGCAGAAAAGCTTTTGTGGCCGGTTACAGAGTGGTTCACAGAATTTATAAGTTTAATTAAGAAAAAATCCGTCAGGTAATGAGCGGGGTTGCCAAGGACAGTTATCTTTATCAGAAACGGAATTTGGCACACAAATTCCCTGCTTGTAACAGAATAAGACAAAACTACCCGAAGAAGAGAAATCAAAACTCTTTT
>JAFXGC010000144.1 GCA_017513325.1 Clostridia bacterium | reverse complement strand
CTCTCTGCGGAGAGCGACCAAGAAGCTCCGCCTCTTGGAACTCCTGCGAGCAATAGGTGTTCCGCGATCTGCGGATCGCGTCTCAGGGCTCTGCCCTGATAATCCGCGACCTTTTTTAAAAAAGGTCGATAAAAACGCGACAGGTGAAGTGCTAAATTATCGTTTAGCGCAGCAAGCCTTCCCACAACAAAAAGGACCTTGCGGTCCTTTTCTTGTTTTTATTTCTTTCTTGCCTCAAGGAATTTGATCGGCACGCCTTTGGATGAAAAGTTTGCTTCATATTCCGTTACGATATTTGACTGTGCTCGGTCGCTGTTATGAAGATCGCGCGTTACGTAAAGCAATTCAAACTCTGATGCTTCAACGCTTTCAACAGAAAACTCAAAAAGTTCGTCGTTATCTGTTTTGAAACGGAAATATCCGCCGGGCTTAAGAAGCTTAAGATATCTGTTAAGAAAATCGGGATGTGTCAATCTGCGTGAGCTATATCCGTTTTTTGTCCAGGGATCGCTGAAATTAGCATAGATGGTTTCAAAGGTCTCAGGCGCAAAATATTCTTCCAGTTTATTTGCATCAAGAGGCATAAAACGCACGTTTCCGCGCATTTCCATAGGGATATCCCACATAACGCCCTTATAAACCTCTCCGTCGGGAGTTCTCCAGCCGCCGTAATAATCAAGGTCGCCAAGGCCACGGCCTCTTGCATATTTTTCCGTTGCGGCAACGCAAACGTCCTCAACCCTCTCCATTGCAAGATAGTTATATTCTGTGTCGCGCTGAGAAAGCTGGCAAATAAAATCGCCCTTGCCGCAGCCTATTTCAAGACGCAGAGGAAGGTCCTCATAAAAGGGAAATTTGCCGTTTTCTTTAAAAATTTCAGGATTTGTTATAACGAGAGCAGAAAGAGCCTCAAGTCTTTCGTGTCCTCTCTTTTTTTTTCTCATTCTCATACTTGAAAAATGCTCCGATATTTGATAGAATAGAAATGATACCTAAGTATAGCATATTTTTTCGAAAATTACCATACTGTTTAAAATAAAAATTAATGTTAGGAGGGGTTCCTCTGACTGTAAAAGCCTTTGCGGTTGCTTTGGCAAACTCCCTTATCGTGAAAGGTATAGATAAGGAAACCGCAGTTAAAAACGTTTTGAAAATAACGCGCTCACTGAGCGAAGACGACTTTAAAGAGATCGCATCATATAACGGTCCCGAAGATTTCGTTCCTCTCACCGAAGCGCTTACCAAACTTATTGATGATGAAAAAAGAGCAGAGATCATAAGAGAGGTTTCTGCACAGCCCGTTGTTGTTACAGACAGCAGCTCTGACACAAAACCTATAGACACTCAACGCTCAGTTAATACCGGCAACGATCCCATGGCTGAAACAAAAAACATCAGCACAATTCCGCCACAGGCAAAAAAAGTATCGGCTGATGCTATGGCTGAAACAAAGCAAATGAACGCCATAGGCTCCGCAGGAGCAAAAAAGACCAACGCTTCTATGGCAGAAACAAAACAGATCAACGCCATCCACACATCAGATTCCAAAAAAGTTGATCCCAATTCTATGGCGGAAACCAAACCTATGACCGCCGTTAACACAAGCAACTTCCAGAAAGTTCGCAGAGACACTATGGCCGAAACAAAACAGGCCAACACAATTCCTGTGACAAACGTGCGAAAAAATCCCGTTGCGGACAATTCTTCAAACAACGCTCCTCAAACAGATTTCGCACCCACCCATTACACAGAGTATAAAAAAATAAAGCTCACTTCACGCGGAGCAAAGTTCTACTGGACTATTATGACCCTCACGTCTCCTCTTATAGCCCTTGCCTTTATAGTTTATTTCGGCATATTGGCTCTTTGTATGGTTTCCGTTGCGGCACTTATAGTCGGTTGCTTTATTGTGCTGTGCGGCATCGTCATAGCAGCCAGCCTTGCCTGCCTTGTAAGTTTGATATACGGAGTGACGCAAATGTTCGTTTCGCTTGGAATAGGCTTGTATGAGATAGGAGTTGGCGTTGTCGTTTGCGGACTTGCCATGGTTACAAGCGTTTTGGTTTACCTGCTTGCAACAAGAGTGCTTCCTTATCTTTTGAGACAGCTTATGGCATTTAACCGACACACATTAGGTCAGCTTCCCACAATTATGAACCGCGCAAGAGAGGAGTGTAACCGACTGTGAGCAAAAGAACTAAAATTATGATGATCCTGGGCGCTGTTATTATGGCAGCAGGATTTGTGATCTGCATAGTTGGAGCAATCATTTCAAATGTTCACGGAGATCAGCTTTTTGCAGCAAAAACCGATGAAGGGAAAGGCTACACTTACACCTTCTCAGGCCAGGAGATCAATAAAATTGATATAGAAGCAGCTGACGCCACCGTTAATATTATCGGCGGTGCAAACGAAAGCAAAATAGAACTGATCAACTTCAACGAAAACTTCTATTCTTTCAATTGTTCTAACCGTCTTATCACCTTCAAGGAAAGCCCCGATATTTCATCCGTGCTTCGTTTTTGGGAAAGCGGATTCACTTTTAAAGGAATGAGATATATCCTCCGCTTTGACAGAACCCAGGGAGAAAAGACCATTAACATTTATCTCACAAACAGAGACTACGTTAAAAACTTCACCGTTTCTGTGGGAAAGGGAAAAATAGCAGTTGAAGATATAGGAACTGAAACTGATTATAATTTCGCCCTCACCGATGGAATCGTTGATATGAACAACATTCACACAACCTCCGTTATAAGCATTGCGGCTGCAACGTCTTCGGATATGGACATCATTATGAAAAACGTCAGCGCGAAGACTCTTAACATCAACGCAGCTTACGCAGAGGTTAAAAGCGAAACTCTTTCTTTCGGCGGCGGCAAGCTCAGCATCGCCCACGGCAGCGCGCAGCTTGATTTCATCCCCGGCAGCGAATATTTCAAGATGAAAGTCAATGCCAACGGAAAGCTAACCGTTAACGAACAGAGCTTCATAAGTTCTTTCGAATATAAAAAGCTTCCCGAAATAACAGATGAAGAGCCTGACAAAGACAGCGAAACTACAGCCCCTGATGTTTCAAATATCACAATCGACGGACGAGAGCTGGCAGTTTACCTTACAGGCGATTGCTTTGCCGATATTGAAACTGAAACACCCCAAGAATAAAGAAATAAGGAAATATTTATATGAAATACACATTCCGCACACGCGGCGTTTGCGCAACAACCATTAATTTTGAACTCGAAGACGGAATCGTTTCCGACGTTTCATTCGTAGGCGGATGCAACGGCAACCTGAAAGCTATATCCAGACTTGTTGAAGGAATGGAAGCTGAAAAGGTTATCGACATCCTTAAAGGAAACACCTGCGGATTCAAAAGAACATCCTGCGCAGACCAATTTGCTATAGCGCTTACAGAAGCACTCGCACAGTAATATTTATCTCAGAAAATTTATAAGGAGAGCAGAATTTCTGCAACACACCGATATGTATAATTTTAAAACAGAAGCGGCGAATTACGAAATTCGCACCATCGAGGAAGGCATATTCAGAGTTAGAATTGCCAAGGGAGAAAAGTTTAAGGAAACACTTCTCTCTAAGTACAACATTTTGCAGGAAAGCGGCGAAGTTGAAGCTAACGTAAACGCAAACGCTGTTGAACTTGGCGGAGTTTCCCTTGAAATCAAGGAAGACGGCTCCATCGTTGTTAACGGCGCTAAGGCTCCCATCACTATCACATATGACGGTTTTGAGGGTAAAGCTTATAACGACAAGGGCTTCACACTTAACCTTTCTCTGACAGACGATGAGCGTATTTTCGGTCTCGGTGACGAATCAAGAGAGAACATCGCGCGCCGCGGAACATTCTCCCGCCTTGATATCAGAAATATCGCTTCATACGGTCCTATCCCCTACATAATGTCCACAAACGGCTGGGGTATTCTCATTAACTGCACATACGCTTCCACTCTGGACTGCGGCAAGGCTGATAAGAACCTTGTTTCTATTGCAGCACATAAGGGTCAGGTTGACTTCTACCTCTACGTTGCAAAGAGCCACGACGTTAAGGATGTTCTTGCTCTCAACGGTAAGATAGCAGGTACTCCTATTATGCTTCCTAAGTTTGCATACGGTTACACTTGCGTTCTTAACGAGCAGACAAATGCAAGAGAAATGCTCTTTGACTGCCTTAACTTCCGCCGCGAAGATATCTCCTGCGATATGGTAGGCCTTGAACCCCAGTGGATGACAAAGCACTACGACGCATCTATTGATAAAAAGTGGGACGATGATCGCTTCTATCTCCCCGGTTGGCTGCCTGATAATCAGAGTGGTCCCGAAACATTTATGTATGCTCTTCGCGAAATGGGCTTCAAGTTCAGCCTCTGGCTTTGCCAGAACTACGACCTTCTCTGGGAAGAAGAGCGTCAGTGCGGCGTGAGAGCTGAAAAGTTCGGCAAGGAATATACATACGAAGGCGCTTCTATCCTTGACCCCCACTTTGCTTGCCCCATGTATATGGACGGACTCACACATCGTGATATCCCCTGGTTTGACCATCTGAAGAAGTTCGTTGATAACGGCGCTTCCGCTTTCAAGCTTGACGGCGCATTCCAGGTTAACGACCATCCCGACAGACTCTGGGCCGGCAAGTACTTCGACGACGAAGTTCATAATGTTTACCCCGTTATCTACGTTAAGCAGATGCAGGAAGGCTTTACAGAGCATACAGGCAGACGTGCTGTTATCTACACACCCTGTATTTTCGCAGGTACACAGAGATATGCGGCTTCCTGGGCAGGTGACACAGGCGGCGGATTTGACACAGTTATCGCAATGCTGAACTTCGGTCTCTCCGGCCACTCCAATGCAACTTGCGATATGGACGTTACAACAATCGAAGGCGTTCACTACGGATTCTTCACACCCTGGACACAGCAGCTGGCATGGAGAACATGGAACTATCCTTGGTTTATGCGTGATGAGATCAAGGACGGCATCAAGTACTACTCACATCTCCGTAACAGCCTCTTCCCCTATATCTATTCTATGGCTCACAAGGCATCTGAAACTTCACTTCCTCTTTGCCGTGCTCTCTCCCTTATGTATCCCGAAAATCCCGAATTTGACTATGTTCTTAACACATATATGTTCGGTGACAGTATTCTTGTTTCCGTATTCAAGCCTGAAGTAACTCTTCCCGAAGGAACATGGATCGACTACTTCACAGGCGACGTATACGAAGGCGGCAGAACAATTGAATACAAGCTTCCCGAGGGCAAGGGCGGTGCTATGATGATCAAGGCAGGTAGCGTATTCTGCACAATGAAGCCCACAAGATATATCGAAGAAAAGATTCCCGATAACTATTTCGTAAACGTATATCCCGGCGCTGACGGCGAGTTCACACTCTACGAAGACGACGGCTATACATACGATTATAAGAACGGCGGACAGGCTACAACCAAGTTCACTCTCTGTGACGAAGGCGAAACCTGCACACTCACAATCGCTCAGCGCGAAGGCTCATTTGATGGCCGAGTTAAGGCAGAAGATGCGCCTCTCTCCACTCCCGAAATCAAGGGTATGAGCGATGTAACAAGCTTCACAGTTAAGGTATTCGGCACAGTTAAGGCTGTTGAGCTTGACGGCAAGGCTGTTGACTTCAAGGTTTGCGAAGAATGCGGATACACAGTATTCCAGGTTGCAAAGGAAGACCACGCAGCAAGAGCTCTTACATATAAGATCACAAAGTAATTATTTATCAGAAAGGGAGGGGATTTTAAATAAAATCCCCTCATTTTTGCTCCCTCCAAAAGCAATAGATGAATTATTATAGCTTTAGTTGAAATAAATGTCGCGTTTTTATCGACCTTTTTCGAAAAAGGTCGCGGGTTATTAGGGCAGCGCCCTAAGACGCCCATCGCAATGGGCGGAACACCTATTGCATTGTGGTAATCCAAGAGGCGCAGCTTCTTGGTCGCTCGCCGCAGCGAGCGAAACATCCCCTTCCCCGCTGGGGAAGGTTATTATATAGAGGAAAAACTATGTCAATAAAATTTATCGAAGAAAGAAATTTATTTGTAATTCAGACAAACAACACTGAATATGCGTTTCAGATAGTACACGGAAGATTTCCCGTGCACCTTTATTACGGCGCAAAAGAGGGCGCAGAATATGAGGACTACAAGTCATGGGTTGTTTCCTTTGCGCCTTATTACAGAGAGCATCACCTCTCCTACGTGCCCGACACGGCTATGCTGGAATATTCAGGCTATGACAGCGGAGATTATCGTGCATCTTCTTTAAAGATAAGAAATAAGAACGGCGACTGCGCAACCTTCGTTGACTACAGGAGCTACCGCATCTTCAGCGGCAGACTGGAATTGCCGGGTCTTCCTTACGCTGATGCGGATGACAAGACCGAAACTCTTGAGCTCACCCTTTGGGACAAGCTTACAAAGGCTGAGGTCAAGCTCTACTACACCGTTTTCCCGGAGGAAGACGTTATCTCACGCTACGTTGCCATCACCAACTGCAGCGAA
The DNA here is from genome assembly GCA_017513325.1 of Clostridia bacterium. Lineage (GTDB taxonomy): Bacteria > Bacillota > Clostridia > Oscillospirales > CAG-272 > Avispirillum. The sequence continues at coordinate 6,482 of JAFXGC010000144.1, read as the reverse complement.
GATAAAATGGTCATCGAGAAGTGTATGAGCCTCACTCTTGATCTTCCCACTCACGACTACGATATGATCAGCCTCCACGGTCGGCATTATATGGAGAGGATGTATCAGAGAGTGCCCCTGCACCACGGTCTGCAGAGCATTTTCAGCCGTCGCGGCGCCTCCAGCCATCAGCACAACCCCTTCTTTGCTCTCTGCAGCCACGATGCAAACGAGGAGGAGGGCAACGTTTACGGCTTCAACTTCGTTTATAGCGGTAGCTTTGCCGACGAGGTTGAGGTTTGCCAGATAGGTCGCACAAGAATTCAGGTGGGCCTTGGGGAAGAAAACTTCTCCTGGCATCTTGAGGGCGGCGAAACCTTTATTTCTCCCGAGGCTGTTATGACATTTACCGACCACGGCATCGGTCAGATGAGCCGCAATTTCCACAAGTTTGTCAGAGACCACATTCTTCCCCCCGAGCCCTTCGAAAAGCGTCCCGTTGTTCTCAACACATGGGAGGCTTGCTATTTCAAGATAGACGAAAAAGAAATGCTTCGCTTTGCCGATACTGCGGCAGAGTGCGGCACGGATATGCTGGTTATGGACGACGGTTGGTTCGGTCAGCGTGAGAGCGACTGGTTGGCCCTTGGCGACTGGTACGAAAGCAAGGAAAAGTTCCCGAACGGTCTTAAGGCGTTTATTGACAAGGTTAAGGAGCGCGGCATCAAGTTCGGTATCTGGGTTGAGCCCGAGATGATCAGCAAGGCGTCCGACCTGCACGATGCTCATCCCGACTGGTGCCTGCACTGCAAGGATAGAGAACGTATGGAAAGCCGTCAGCAGCTTGTGCTTGATATGGGCAACCCCGAGGTAGTTCAGTATCTTAAGGACATTTTCTCAAAGACCTTTGACGGCTGCGCCATCGACTACTTCAAGTGGGATATGAACCGAAATATTTCTCAGGCAGGAAGCGCAATTCTCCCTCCCGAGCGTCAGGGTGAAGTTTACTATCGCTATATGCTGGGCGTTTACGAGCTCTATCGCTGGTTCAAGGAAAAATTCCCCAACGCTATGATAGAAAACTGCGCAGGCGGTGGCGGTCGCTATGACCTTGGTATGATGAAATACAGCACCATGATCTGGACAAGCGACAACACCGTTCCTCATCACAGAATCAAAATTCAGTATTCTTCAATGCTTGCTTATCCTGCGGCAACTATGAGCTGCCACGTTGCAAATCATCAGAATTCCTGTGAAGATCCCCGTCAGCTTAAGTACGGCTGGGAGATCGCTATGGGCGGCGCTCTGGGCTATGAGCTTCACCTGCCCAACGCAAGCAACACCGTTCGTGAAACTGTTAAGCGCCAAATAGAAGACTATCGCAAATATGAGAGCCTTATACTTCGCGGCGATTATTACAGTCTTCTTAATCCCTTTGAAACAAATTACAGCGCCTACTACTACACAGACGGAAAGGATTTCCTCCTCTCCTTCCTGCAGTGCGACGTTGACACGGAAAATGAGATCATCCTACCCATCGCTAAGGCGGATCCCTCAGCTCAGTATCTTGAAACTACTACCGGTAAAACTTATTCCGGAGCTGAACTGATCGCAGGCATCTCCGCTTTCTCCAGTAACTCTAACTGTAACTCTCAAATCTGGCACTTTGTTTTATTAAACTAACGATATTTATACTAGGGAGGGACCTTTTAAGGAAAGGTCTCCTCCCTAGGACCCACCCCCAAACCTCTTTGTAAAAGATCCCCTTCCACCCCCACACTAGTGGGGTTGGAAGGGGATTTTCTGCGAAAAGGTTTTGAAGGGGGTTCAAGGGGGAGAACTTTTCCTCAAAAAGTTTCCCCCTTGGTATAAACATCATTAATTCAATAAATAGATTGCAAGATTGAGGTAACCGGCGAAGGTTACCCAAAGGATATAGGGTATCATAAGACGGGCGGCAGGTTTAGATATGGTGCGAAAGACCACGGTCGTCATAATGATAAGCATCCAAAGAACGATGAGCCAGATGAAAGCGAAAAGATATTTTTCAAGGCTGAAAAAAATTATAGACCAAAAGAAATTAAAGAAAAGCTGAAAGCCGTAAAGTCCAAGAGCGAGATATTTATCGGACTTAGGCGCATCCGAGGTGTAGATAAGATAAGAAGCAATGCCCATAAGCACGTACAGAACAGTCCACACCACAGGAAAAAGCCAGCCGGGCGGCGAAAGGGGCGGCTGATCAAGCGATTGAAAAGCCTCCATCCCCCCACCGGAGAGTAAAGCCGAAAGGCCACCCACCGCAAGAGGAATAAGAACAGCAATTATAAGCTGCTTCCAATTTATTTTCATAAAAAATCCCCCGATTTTCCATAAGATAGTATAATATATGGAAACTATGGGGGATTTATTCATTTAATAAGTTCCAGCTCTATGCCAAGAGCGCCGTAGAAAAGCTCCTTTTCGCGAGGATAATATGAGAGCATATCATCGGGATGAGCCGCTTCACCCTCAGCATATCCGCACTTTTGAAGCGGCAGATTTTTATAAAGCTCAGCAAAAGATGGGAAAAGATGCAATTTCAAAACCCTTGTGCGAAGCTTTTTGTCCTCAAAGTCAGTGTTTGTGAAAACTATTTCGTCACCAACGGATATTTTCTGCCTTTTTTCATCGTTGAGACGAAGCTCAATTGTTTTGGTCCCTGCCTCAATTTTCGCATAGGCAGATGGAACAAGATTCATATAATGCGTCATATAAGCCCTGCAATATCAATATTTTCACCAACAAGACCGACGTGGGCACCCTGAGCCGCCTCGCTTGTTTCAGCATGCGCAAGAAGCCACTTGTTGCAAGCCCACAGAAGCTTGTCCTCAGCAGTTTTTGCTGTGATTGCAGGCTTTTCTGTGTTTGTTCCCTTAGGAAGAGCTATAAGCACGCGGAATCCCTTTGCGCTGTCTGTGTGGCAGGGAGCGTAGTGGAGAGTTGTTGCATAACACTCAACCATAACGCCTGCAGGAGCACGGAAAGCCTTGACCTTGGATGTGTCAAGCTTGCCATCTGCAATTTCATCCTGTTTTGCAACAAGAAGAATGAAATCCTCAGTGCCAAGATTAAACTCGCTGTCGCGATGGTATTCAAGACAGTTCAGCTTTGTGTTGTGGCCGTTGCACCAACCCATCTGTACAGGCATACCGCCGTAAAGATGCTCGGAAACCTCTGTTGCCGCAGGCAGCTCCTGAAGACAAGCTTCTTCGGGCACGTAACCAACAGCTTCAGGCAAGGGTGTTGTTTTAAGAGCTTCAAGAATTTCAGCCACAGCCTCGTCAAGACCTGAAACCACCTGACCATAGGGCTTGAATTCGCTGTCATAAACGGAATATATCTTCATAATCGTCCTCCGATAATTTTATAAAAAAATTATATCATATAAAAAAGCTATATGCAACGCACTATTTTTTAGCTCTTTGTTGCTTCTTCTTCTGCAAAAACAAGAAATTCATAAATAGGCGCCATTTTTTTGTAGATCTCTTTTATTTTTTCGCCAAGACCGTGGCTGAAAAGTTCCTCACCCTTAGGAATATAGGTGAAACGCAAAGTTTTTCTGTCAAGCCACTGTTTTTTATCCTCGGGAGCATCTTTGAACTTGCTTCTCTTGTACATTTCACCGTCAAGAGCGAATTCACTCTGACTGTCAAGAGCTTTTTTCGCCGCAAGATATTTAGGATGATCCTCTAAAACCATTTTTCTTATTTCAGCTATAACGGGAGCCTTGGTCTGATAATATCCGCAACCGTAAAAGGACATCCGAGGGGAAAGAATGAAATAAAACTCGGGCCAGGCTTGAAAGGACTGCCTGTCGCGGCGATAAGAGATCCAAAGCGTGTCGCGATAAAGGCTGCCGCCACGGGCAAATCTCAGGTCACGATTAATTCTTGCAATAGTAACTTTCGCATCCGTCACAAGCTGAGGGTCTATCTCCTCAACCGTTGGAGCAAGAAAATCGGACAATTCAATAAGCGGATTTCGCACAAATTTCAAATATTCATTTCTGTGCTCGTAGAACCAATCTCTGCTGCTTTGCCAGCAGTTTTCAGCTATAAATTCAAGTGTTTCGGGGGTGAACATAGATTACCTCCATTTTATTTTACCAAACTCTGTCTTCGCGTAAATTATTCCAATAATAATTAACCTTCGATGTGTTCATTTTCAATTCGCATTCTAAAAAATAAGGCTTTTTCTCAGAGTGAAAAACTCCCTCAATTATTCTCTGCCAATCATCAGTATATTGATAAAAAAATACAAATTCGTTTTCTTTACGGTTAACCATTTCAATAAACTTTTCAAGGCTCAGTTCTTTTCTGAGGGTTATTCCAAATGGATATTTTTTGAAAATATATACTACAAAATCGTCGGAATATGTTTTATCAAGCGCAAATTCCGCCTTTGAACAATCTGTTCTCACAGGCTTAGCATTATTACTTTCCTGATGCCCCGGCAAAATCCAAAACCCGTCTTCAAACTCAAAACCTAATATTCCGTTTTGAAAATACGCTTTTTCGGCAATGCAATCGTGCAAACAGATATATTTTTCACTATTGTCGCAGTGAAAAAAGCTCATATCGACACCACCTTCCGATTTTATTATATCAAAAAAAGTGGACATTTCAACCGATTTCGTATTTAAATCACGCCTCCCAAGTCCTTTTTATATGCTCTGCCAAAGAAAAATCCAAGTCGAAAGACTTGGATTTTTTCTTTTTAATTGAACAACTAAAATATTGTGCGCTATCTATTCGATTAATTGGAATTTTTTCAACCTACGAAATCAAATAGAATCCAAAGCACCGATCTCATACCATTCGTTTGCCAGTTTTCTGGATTTCAGATAAGGTCGATCAGATTTAACCATTTGATTTATAGTGTCTTTGGGATTTTTTGACCACAACACACCATAATAACCCGTTTCATCTTCCCAAAAGATGATATAATCCTCGTTTATCTCAATATAAGTAAAACCCTTGTCATATATGGCCTTCACCGAATCTTCGATAGTACTATCTGAAATTTCATCGCCATCAATCGTTAAAAACCGGCTATTTAGTTCAACAATCAGCGTAGTAGTATCATTGCGATTAAAGTTAAAATCAACAAGGAAGTTATTTATGATGTTGAAATCAGCTTCATATTCCTGAAAATTTTCAAAATCGGGTTGATTTAACTGACAACCAACCATGCTCAGAAAGCAAGTCAACATCAAAATAAGTGCTATCAACTTTTTCATACAATCATACTCCTTTGCCAAATTATTATTTGTCTGCCTGTCATTATTAAAAGCCGTTACCAGTCTAATGCAATATCAACTGTTTTATTATACACAGTAATGAATGGATAGGAATGGTCATGGCGCTTGAAAAACATCCATTGCTCGTGGTCATCGTCAAAATGGTTATAGCCGTTTTTGATGAACAATTCAATTCTGATTCCGTTATCTAAAATAATTACAATATCATGCAGAGTATTTACACTCACAGATGTTACCATACCGCCCACTATTCTATCTCGGTTTTGTTCAACAAAATACCATTCATCGTTATTCTCGTCTGATTCACCATCCCAACTTTGGTAATCCAAAGTCGTCACAAGAATATCATTCTCACAAATAATGCGGGTTAGGCATTGGGCATGAAGTGCATAATTTTCAAAACTGAACATCATCATTTCACATGCCATATTCAGCGTATCTATTTTTTTCCCAACGATTGCTTGAAGATGTTCGTGTAACTTAACGTGGTAATCCATAGTGAAACCTCGAAATATTTTTATTTGTTGAGCAGATTATATCACTTTTCTGAAAACAAATCAAGGCGAAGCCGTGTATATCATCAAGACGTAGGAGGATACACGCTAAAGCGTGATGAGATACAAGCAAGGGCGGCATGCCTCCCTTGATGATATGCACCACGCTTCGCGCGGTGATGATATACCAAGCCAGCGGCTTGGATAAAAAAGCCAAGTCTTAAGGGGCGTACAGTTAAGGACAGTAAAAAAGATGCACGAAAATTTCGTGCATCTTTTAATTTTGTCTCATACCGTAACAAGCAGGGAAAATGTATATCACATTTTCCACTTTTTAGGAGAACCTAAAACCCTTTTCTAAACAAATACCATCTATTCGATAAATTGGAATTTATAAAGCTCTATAATACGGACAAATATCTTCGTAGTATCCGTCTTTCATACGAAAGCCTTTTGGTATTGTTCCTAATTGAATAAATCCGAGACGTTCATATAAATGTCTTGCATGTGTATTTGTCGCAACAACTGCATTAAATTGCAAAACAGAGAATCCGTGTTCACGACCTTTTTTAATACAATCCAATACCAGCCTTTCTCCTATGTGTAATCCTCTGCTATGAGAACTCACTGCATAGCTTGCATTACAGATATGACCGCATCTTCCGATATTGTTCGGATGTAAAATATATAGTCCGTATATTTTTTCTGTT
>JAFXGC010000143.1 GCA_017513325.1 Clostridia bacterium | reverse complement strand
TGATCTGGGAGAACCATAATTTTAAAATCATCGCCACAATTTTCGAGATATTCAAGAACAGGAGCAAGAATAAATTTATCTATTTTTTCAATACTGTAAACTTTATTTTCTATTTCGCCTCTGTGGCCACATTCATCCGGAGCTTCAACGTGTACATACACGAAATCAGCCCCGTCTTCAAAGCATTTAATTGCAGCGTTTGCTTTACCTGTGTAATTTGTGTGGTAGTTACCGGTAGCTCCCTCTACATCAACAACTTTCATGCCTGCGCATATACCTATGCCTTTAATAAGGTCTACGGCAGAGATAATGGCTCCATTGATATTCCATTTATCATTAAAAGAGGGAAGCATTGGCTTGCCACCGGGGCTCCATAGCCATGGCGAGTTAGCTGATTTCAGACCCTTCTTTTTTCTTTCTGCATTAAGGGGATGGTTCTTTAAAATTTCATAACCTTTTCGCTGGAATTCCAGAAACTCAGCTCCACCGTTTTCTTTTTTAGGAAGGTGACTGCCTATACGTTCCCCGATTATATCATGAGGTCTGTCAAAATTATATGTCTGGGATGCGTTTTTCCAAAGCAAGCAATGACGGTAACTAATGCCTGTATAAAGGTGCTTGATATCGTCTGCAAGTTCCTTGTTGAGAGCTTTGATAAGTATATCAGCTTCTTCTGTTGAAATTTCATCGGCACTGTGATCAAGCATAATCTGATCTTCATACTCACCGTCGTTTTCAGAGACTGAAACAATGTTACAACGAATAGCTGTATCATCATCAGCCATAGTGAGTCCCATACTCATAGCCTCCAGAGGGGAACGACCTTTGGAATAAATGGTAGGATTATAAGAAAGAATTGAAAGATTTGCAGTGTCACTTTCAGGAACCATGCCAACAGGAACATTAAGTACTGTTCCGCACACAGATCTCGCGCAGAGTTTATCCATAAAAGGTTTATTTGCAGCTTCCATAGGGGTTTTATTATTCAACTGTGGTACAGCTCTGTCAGCCATTCCATCGGGAATTAAAACAAAATATTTCATAGATATAACGCTCATCGCCTTTCAATTGTGTAGTAATATAATAATTCATTATATTATAGCACTAAAGAGGTACTTTAACATGATAAAATTGTGATTTTTATAAAAAATTTCAAGTAATAATTCAATAAAAAATTATTTAAAAAAATTGTAAAAAGGTATTGCAATTGTGGAAATGATGTGTTAAAATAACTAACTGTATGAGATTGTACGCCAAAGCACCCTCTCAGGCAGCGGCGGACGCTTTGATACTTTTATATATTATTTTTCTATTACTATTGGAGGAATTAAAATGCCTAACATTAAAAGTGCAAAGAAGCGTGTTAAAGTTACTGCTACAAAAACACTCCGTAACAAGATGTTCAAGAGCCAGATGAAGTCTACAATCAAGAAGTTCTTCGCAGCTGTTGAAAGCGGTGACAAGGCTGCAGCACAGGCTGCATACACACCTGCTGTTGTTATCGTAGACAAGGCAGTAAAGCGCAACATTATGCATAAGAATGCAGCTGCTCACAAGAAGAGCCAGTTCACAGTAGCGCTCAACAAGATGGCGTAATTATATAGCTAAAATAAAAACCTATGAGTCATTGCTCCTGATTCATAGGTTTTTTGTTATTTTTGTTACATTAATTAGAATATAAAGAAAAAACAGATATGCGATTGCATATCTGTTTTTTTGGTCTGAGTGACTGGACTTGAACCAGCGGCCTCTACCACCCCAAGGTAGCGCGCTACCAACTGCGCCACACCCAGATAGTCGCCGGCTTTTGCCAAACGACTTTGATATTCTAACATCCAAAACTACTTTTGTCAAGGTGTTTTCGGAATTTATTTGACTAAAATAATATTTTATAAAATATAACTAAAAAAATATCAATTCCAATAGTCAACGTCGTGGGGA
>JAFXGC010000142.1 GCA_017513325.1 Clostridia bacterium | reverse complement strand
TTTTTTTCATTTCAGCGATGCATCTGCTCTTGTTGTTTTCAATTCCGAAAATTATCTGCTTTGCACCAAGATGCTTTTTGAGAAGCTCAACGCCAAATGCAATATCGTCAGTGCGGTCAAGCATTGTTCTTGTGTCGCTTGTGATATATGGCTCACACTCTGCGCCGTTTATAACTATTTGCTCGATTCTTGAAACGTCTTTAACGTCAAGTTTGACAGCAGTAGGGAAGCCTGCGCCGCCAAGTCCCACAACGCCGGATGCAAAAACTGCGGAAATAAAGCTTTCATAGTCATTGACTTCGGGAGCTTTGATGCTCTCATCAGGTGTCATCAGTCCGTCATTTTCAATAACAATGCACTGCTGATACGTGCCGTTTGACTGAAGCATATCTTCAATTTTTTTAACCTTACCCGAAACAGAGGAATATATGGGAGAGGATATTGCGCCTGCCGCCTCAAAAATAAGGCTTCCCACTTTAACTTCATCGCCGATTTTAACTGTCGGCTTGGCAGGAGCGCCTATGTGCTGAACCGCAGAAAAATATAAAAGCTGCGGAGCATCCATTTTTATGGGCTTTGCGGCTTCAGTGTTTTTTCTGTGAGGAATTTTTACACTTTTCAGTGCCATTGATCTATCATTCCTTTACTATAAATTTTGGGGTGTCAATTTGCATAATTCTACAATTATAATTATATATGATACATGGTTTAATGTCAAGAATATTGCAATGAAAACGGTAGGTAATTATAGGACGGTAAAATGGTTGTATTTATGATTCTTGCCAATGATAACAAAAAATATTTGCGAAAGCTTTCACAGCCTTTATTTATTAAGTGAAATTCAGTTTAAAAGCCCTGCGGTTTTCGCAGGGCTTTGGGTGTTATTTCAAATAATTTTATCTAAAGCGTCTCTGAACTCTTTGTAGAGGTAGAGACTTCCTGTAACAAGCAGGGGAATCTTCTTTGCCTTAGCGTAACCGAAAGCAAGGCGCAGTCCATCTTCAACATTTCCTGCAGGGATCGCATTACATCCAAGGTCGCTGTAAACTTCAGCGTATTCTTCTGCGGAGAGGGCGCGTGGCACATCAATGGGAGTAACGCAGTAAACTCTTTTTGCAAATGCGGAGAGGATTTCTGCCATTTTGTGATATTCCTTATCTGCCATAACCGCAGTCAGCATAACAACTCTTTTGCACTCAAGGGCTCTGAGTGTTTCGGCAACAGCCTCAGCACATTGAATATTATGACCTCCGTCGTATATAACTACAGGGTTGTCCGATAGGATTTCAAATCTTCCTGCCCATCTGACTTTGCCCAGCCCTGATTTTATGGTGTTATCATCAATGCCCATGGCTCTTGCGGCAGTGATGGCAACCGCAGCGTTGTCAGCCTGATATGAACCCACAAGGGGGATATTTATGTTTTCGATAGTATCATAGTTAAATGAGCTGCCCGTAAGGCTCACGTTAAGATTTTTTATAAGAGAATAGTCGGGAGTGTAATACTTGCTGTTCTTTTCTTCCGCTTTTTCTTTGATCACAGCAGCAGCGCCTTCATCGGTTTTTCCTGCAACAACGATTGAGCCATCTTTGATGATTCCTGCCTTTTCCGCGGCAATCTTTTCAGTTGTGTCACCAAGATATTCCGTATGCTCAAGGGCGATGCTTGTGATTATGGAAACTTCAGCATGATCTATAACGTTTGTGGAGTCTAGTCTGCCGCCAAGCCCTGCTTCAAGCACAACGATGTCGCAGCCCTGCCACATAAAGTAGACCATAGCGATTGCTGTGATGAGCTCAAATTCTGTGGGAGAGTCCTCCATAGCATCAGCGTGGGGGCGACCAAATTCTGTTGCTTTGGCAAGGTCATCTTCGCTTATCATTTCTCCGTCAACGCACATTCTTTCGCGAAAATTGAAAATGAACGGGGAAGTGAAGGTGCCAACCTTTTTGCCGGATTCTTTAAGAATTGAGGTGAGCATAGCGGATGTGCTTCCCTTGCCGTTTGTTCCTGCAACGTGAACAAATTTAAGGCTTTTCTGAGGATTTCCCAATCGCTCGCAAAGCTCTGTTATACGTTCAAGACCCGGTCTGCTGCCTTTCCAGCAAACAGAGTGGATATATTGAAGGGTTTCCTGATAATTCATAGAAGCCTCCTGTTTATTTCAGTTTTTCAATACTTTTTATTATGCCCTTGTTTCTTATGAGAATAAGAATAACAGCGTATTCAATCGTACCAATAACAATATATAGGGGCACTCTGGGCAGCACCGCAGGCAAAGCATAGGAATAGTAGACCATAAGACCAATGCTTTTAATAAGCATATTGCCGACAATGTGTGCTCCGCCAACTGCAAGAAGCACCTTGATTGCGGACTTCTGGATTTTAGGGAATCTGAACATTGCGCCCGAAATAAAACCGACAGCGCCGGCTCCAAAGGTGATGATGGGATTAAGACCGCCAAGTCCGTAATGAGAAATTGCCGTACTCACAAGGTCAGCTCCGATGCCTGTGATAAAGCCTGCAACGGGACCAAAGAAAATGCCCGACAGAATAATGGGCAGATTTTCAAAGGTGATGCGGATGCTGCCAACAGTCATAAACTTGCAAATGTACGCAATTGAAACTGCCGCTGCGCAAAGCAGGGCGCAGGCGCAGAGGGTTTTGACTTTGCCAAAGGTTTTTGTGTTTTTAGCCATAAAAAAATACCTCCTTGTCCGCTTTTTTCGCGACGCAAAGAGGCAAAAGTGCCGTTTGTATCGTGAAGCGGGATGCAGAAGCCGCACCGCAAAATGCAAGTCGATGGCTTGCAAGTGAAAAGTGAAGAGTGAAAAGTGAAGAGTGAAGGAAGAAATTTGCTAAAAGCAAATTTCAACGTTAATTATTCACTATTCATTATTCATCATTCATTATTCACTTGTAACGCACAGCGTTGCACTTCTTCGTCTGTCAGGCAACTCCCCGTCCCAACAGCACTTCACGCGAAGCTTCTTACTCTTCATTTTCCATTATAGACCTTAAAACTTCCTCCTGTCAATAGAATTCTCGTTTTTTTAAGTCTTGACCAAATTATGGGTGTAAAAAAACGAAAAATTGTAAATAAAGATATTGTAATTTTGGAAAATGCGTGATATCATAATAGTAATGAATAAATATAAAATAATCTGAAAGGATTTATAACTATGGAATTTATCATTGACACCGCCGATCTTAAGGCTATCCGCAGAATCGTTGAGTTTTTCCCTGTAATAGGCGTAACAACAAACCCCACAATCATCTCTAAGGAAAAGACAGATTTCAAGCAGCTTGCTCTTGACCTCAGAGAAGCAGTTGGTCCTGACAAGCAGGTTCATATTCAGACAACAAGCGAAAAGGCTGAAGATATAGTAGCAGAAGCTAAAGCTCTTTATGATCTTGTTGGCGGCGAATTCTATATTAAGATCCCGATCGGTGCTGAAGGCCTTAAGGCAACAATGATGCTTAAGGGTTCCGGCATCGGCGTTACAATGACAGCTATCCACACACCTCAGCAGGCTCTTCAGGCTGCTCTTGCAGGTGCTACATATGTTGCTCCTTACGTAAACCGTCTTGATAACGTTTGCGCTGACGGTGTTGGCGTTGTTGCTGATATCGTAACTATTTTTGATGCTTACGGTCTTGACTGTAAGGTTCTTGCAGCAAGTTTCAAGAATGTTCAGCAGGTTCACGAGTGCGCACTTTGTGGCGGACACGCTGTAACAATCAATCCTGACCTTTATGATCAGCTCGTTTACCATCCTCTCACTGACAAGGCTATTGTAGACTTCACAGCTGACTGGAAGAGCGTATACGGCGACAAGGGCAGTCTCGATCTTATCTAATTTTGATCTATTAAAAACCGCCGGGGGATCCTCGGCGGTTTTGCCTTTTGCCTTCCCCCCGGGAAGGCTTGATGCTACAAATCCTACCTTAAAGGACCATATATGCTTAAAAAATTCATTTCTTATTATAAGCCACATAAGCTGATATTCACTCTTGATATGCTGGCAAGCTTGGTGGTTTCAATGATAGCAATTGTCTATCCCATTGTCACAAGAACTATGCTCAACGATCTGATCCCCAACAGAAATTACAGGATGGTGGTCATTTCAGGTTGTGCACTGCTTGTGCTTTATGTTGTTCGTATGCTGCTGAATTATTTTATTCAGTATTACGGACACGTAATGGGTGTTCGTATGCAGGCGCAGATGCGCAGCGATATGTTCAACCATCTTGAAAAGCTGCCTTATAGCTTTTATGATAAAAACGAAACAGGTAAAATAATGTCCAGAATGACGAGCGACCTTTTTGATATAAGCGAGCTTGCCCATCACGGACCCGAAAACCTGATCATTTCTTCCATTTCGATCATAACTTCTTTTGTTTATCTTTCAACTATTAACATATGGCTCACACTTATCATATTTGTCTGCGTACCTTTCCTTCTTCTCATTTCCGCTAAGCTGAGAAAGAAAATGAGAGCAGCATTCATGCAGAGCCGCCTTTCTATTGCCGAGATAAATGCCTCACTTGAAAGCAGCATTTCAGGTATCCGTGTAACAAAAGCATTCACCAATGTCGAAAAGGAAAAAGAAAAGTTTGAGATTGGCAATGAGTCATTTGTAAATTCCAGAAAAGAAGCCTATGATGCAATGGGTAAATTCCATTCTTCAACAGCCTTCATCACAGATGTTTTCAACGTTATCGTGCTTATAGCAGGCGGATTTTTCCTCTATAGCGGTGCAATCGGATTTGGCGACTATTCTGCATTTATCGTTTCTGTAAACCTGTTTATTTCCCCTGTTATGACGCTTATTAATTTCACAGAGCAGTATCAGAACGGCGTCACAGGATTTGAACGTTTCCTTGAAATTCTGGCAGAAGAACCCGAAGCAGATATTGAAGGCGCTGAAGATATGGCAAGAGCTGAAGGTCATATTCAGTTTGTCGGTGTAACAAGCGCATATGAAGAGGGAAGAGACGTTATCCGCGGAATTGATCTTGACATAGAAAAGGGAAAAACCTATGCTTTGGTTGGTCCGAGCGGCGGTGGAAAAACAACCATATGCCATCTTATTCCGGCTTTTTATGATATATCCAAGGGTGAGATCAGAATAGACGGCAAGGATATCCGAAGCCTGACCAAAACATCTCTTCGCCGCAATATAGGAATCGTTCAGCAGGATGTTTATCTTTTCAACGCTTCAATAAAAGATAATATTCTCTATGGTCGCCTTGATGCAACTGATGAAGAAGTGTTTGAAGCGGCAAAGAGAGCTAATATACACGATTATATTATGTCCCTTCCCGAAGGGTATGAAACCAATATAGGCGAGCGCGGTGTTAAGCTTTCAGGCGGACAAAAACAAAGACTCAGCATTGCAAGAGTTTTTCTTAAGAATCCGCCAATCCTTATTCTTGATGAAGCTACAAGCGCGCTTGATAACACAACAGAAATTCTTATTCAGCAGTCCCTCAATGAGCTCTGTAAGGGCCGAACAACCATAGTTGTAGCCCACAGACTTTCAACTATAAAAAATGCTGATGAAATAGTTGTTATAGAGGACGGAGTTATAACAGAAAAGGGCACTCACGAAGATCTGATCGCACTTGATAAAACTTATGCCCATCTTTATAGCCTTCAGTTCAGAGAAGACTGATAATATTTATAAAGCCACCGTAAAAAACGGTGGCTTTTTTATTTACCAATTTTTTTGCATAAAAAATGGTGATGCGGCACAAAATAGTTTTAACTCCAAAAAGAAAGGATTTCAAGATAATGAAAAAAATAATTTCTATTATACTTTGTTTGGCCTTGTGCGTCACAGTTCTTGCATCCTGCAGAAGCAGAAACGCTGATAGCGGGAATACAGGCACGCTGAAAGTGGCTGTTCTCGAATCGGCTTATGGCAGTGAGATGTGGGAAAAGGTGTGCGATGAATTTGAAAAGGTATCAGGGGAAGTGAACGTTCAGCTGACAGCAGATAAAAATATTGAGGATGTTATCGGCAGTCAGATGAAAAGCGGCGATTATCCCGATGTTGTTCATCTTGCAACGGGTAGAGAAGCCGCTTTGACAGAAACCATGATAAAAGAAGGGGCGCTGACGGATCTTTCTGACGTTCTTGATATGAAGGTGCCGGGTGAAGAAAAGAAAGTTTCAGAAAAAATAATTCCCGGTTTTACGGAAACACTTGCAACAAATCCATATCAGAACAAAAAAACTTATCTCGCGCCAATGTTTTACAGCCCATGCGGACTGTTCTATAATGCAAATCTCTTAAGAGAAATGGGATGGGAGTTGCCAACAACCTGGGATGAAATGTGGGCTTTGGGAGATAAAGCTCTTAGCGAAGGAATATATCTTTTCACATATCCCACAGCGGGATATTTTGATGCTTTTATTTATTCGCTTCTTGCCTCCAGCGGAGGAGTTGGTTTTTATAATGACGTAATGAACTATCGCGAAGGTGTTTGGGATACCTCCGAAGCAAAAGCAGTGCTTGATATAGTTGCACGTCTGCGCGACTATACTGAGCCCACAACGGTTGCAAATTCCACAGGTGATAACTATCTGAAAAACCAGCAGCTTGTGCTTGATGGTAAGGCTATTTTTATGCCTAACGGCACTTGGGTCGTAGGAGAAATGGCAGATGCTCCAAGAACGGAAGGGTTCGAATGGGGATTCACAGCGCTGCCTGCAATAGAAGACGACCGTTATTCTTTCACTTTTTTTGAGCAGTGCTGGATACCCCAGGAAGCAAAAAACAAGGAGGCTGCAAGAGAGTTCGTTGCATTTTTATATTCCGATAAGGCTGCAGAAATCTTTGCTCAGTACGGCGCAGTGCAGCCTATAATGGATATGACGGACAAGCTTTCAGGTGAAAATAAGCTGTTCTATTCTGTTTATGAAAACGGAGCCAAAGCAGTTATGGGTGGATTCGCCGCAACAGAAGCAGTTGAGGGAGTCAGCATTTATAACACTCTCTTTGAATCTGTCAACAGCATTATCACGGGAGATAAAACTGTGGAGCAGTGGAGAAATGAGATAATATCCGTTTCGGATAAACTCAGAAATAATTTGAAATGAGGATTTCAAAAAGCTTTCTCTTTTGGTGCGTAGCGCCGGCATTTCTGCTTTTTCTGGTGTTTATGATTTATCCGACGATAAGTGTTTTTGTTATGTCTCTGTATAAATGGGGTGGATATTCTGCAGCAAAAACATTTGTGGGGCTTAATAATTTCAGAACGCTGATAGAAGATACGAGATTTATAGGAAGCTTCAGAAACTCGGTTATATTACTTGTTATCGTCAGCGTCATAACTCTTATACTTGCGCTATGGTGTGCAAATGTGCTTACGCACGAGAAAATTAAAGCAAAGAGTTTGTTCAGGGTTATATTTTATATTCCGAATATTCTGTCAGCTGTTGTTATAGCTGCTATCTTTTCGGCAATATATGATCCGTCGAGAGGTCTTGCAAATTCTGTTTTGGGCTTGATGGGCATAGAACCTGTTATGTGGCTTGGAAACAGAGGTATTGTTATCTATAGTATTGCTATTGCGATGATATGGCAGGCTACAGGGTATTATATGGTGATGTATATGTCTTCAATGTCTGCAGTGCCATATAGTCTTTATGAGGCGGCAGATATTGAAGGCGCATCCGGCACAAGCAAGTTTTTTTCAATAACCCTGCCTCTTATATGGACTAATGTGCGCACCACACTCACGTTTTTTATAATCAGTTCCATTAATATCAGCTTTCTTTTGGTCAGGGCAATGACGGGTGGCGGACCTGATGGCGCCAGCGAGGTTTTTCTCAGCTATATGTATGAACAATCATACACTAATTCCTCATATGGATATGGAATGGCAATAGGCGTTGTTGTTTTTGTTTTCTCGTTTGCTCTTTCTGCTTTGGTAAATATAGCAACCAGAAGGGATATAGTGGAGCTTTGAATAATATTCTTGGCAGGGGAAGGCAAAGTTTATTATGAAGCTATACAGAATATTTATATATACAGCAATAATATTGCTTGCTGTCAGCGTTGCCGTACCTGTGCTGTGGGTTTTTATGGCTTCGCTTAAACAAAACCCTGAGTTTTATGAGTCTCCTTGGAAGCTGCCTGATGGATTATATTTAAAAAACTTTGTTGATGCTTGGAAAGATGCGCATATGGGATCGTATTTCCTGAATTCTGTGATAGTCACTGTTATGGCGATTGCAATTCTTCTGGCAGTTTCATTGCCGTGCGCATATGTTCTTTCCCGGTTTTCATTCAAGGGCAGAGGAATAATAAAGACTTTTTTTATGGGGGGGCTGTTCATAAACGTCAGCTATATAGTTGTTCCTATATTTCTGATGCTTGTAGGGCTTAATCGCAGTTTACAGGTAACTTTTTTTCTCAACAATCATTTTGTTCTGGCTTTAGTGTATGCATCAACGGCTTTGCCTTTCACAATTTATTTGCTTCAAAGCTATTTTGCAACATTGCCAAGGGCTTATGAAGAGGCTGCTTACGTTGACGGTTGCTCACCTTTTCGAACGATGCTGCAGATTATGGTGCCTATGGCGCGTCCGAGTATTATAACGGTCATCCTTTTTAATTTTCTATCCTTCTGGAACGAATATATCATTGCTCTCACTTTTATGACAAATGATGTTATGAAAACTTTGCCTGTGGGACTTATGAATCTGATGAAGGCGCAGAACGCTGCGGCGCAGTATGGGAAAATGTATGCCGGTCTTGTAATAGTGATGCTGCCAACCCTTATTCTCTATATTTTTGTACAGAAAAAACTAACCGAAGGTATGACTATAGGCGGAATCAAGGGATAACCTATCCAAATTGTTTTTCAATAGCATAAAATAGTTTCACTACTCTCAGTTTAAAAGTAAGCTTTGTACCATATTAAAGCTGCAAACAAAAAATCCTGCAATCAGCATTGCAGGATTTTTTATGTAGTTAGTTTTTAATTACTTAGCTGCCTTTTTAGCCTTAGCGGGCTTTTCTTCCTTTGCGTCAGTCTTCTTTGCAGCAGGCTTTTTGCCACTCTTAAAGAGCTTGTTGAGAAGTGCAGCCTTATCCATATCGCCCTCAATTGTGAGGTCGCCGCGCTTTGCAGCATTGAGAAGGTCGATTCTTGCGCTTGTCATCTTAACAACCTTGTCATCAGCAACTGTGATAACGCAGTTATTGTCGTAGTAGTTATAGGGCTCAACGTTGAGAGCGCCGTCCTTAACTTCGATATAGAAAACGCCTTCGCCTTCGCCTGTGATATTGATCTGTGCAGCGAGGTTGCCTTCAACTACATCTGTTTTGCAGTCAGCCATAGCAGCCTTAGCTTTTTCAAAAATTTCAACGTATGTCATTTTAATAAACTCCTTTTTTCAATTGTAAAAAATAATCACAACTCGCTAATAATACCACACCTAAACCCATCTGTCAAGTGTTTTTTTATCAGTGGGAAAAGATAAGAAATATTTTTTTACAGTTAATTAATATTTTCATATATGTGAAAATATATGAAAAAATCAAACCGGTTGAACTGTGTTTTCAACTCTCGCCTATACAAGTTGTCAAATCTATTGACTAATTTAGCGAAATGTGGTAATATTAACTCATAAAATACATTGCAAGGAGGAAAAAATGAAGCGTTTTGCACTAATATCACTTTTGGTTGTGTTGATGGTGAGCCTTTGTGCAGGGATATTCAGTTCTGCAGCTGAAACTCCCGCAGACCCTTCTGATATATACGAGCCTCAGATCGCCCCATACGAGGACTCTTCTATCAAAATGTGGTTTGAGCATTCTTTCAAAAAAATAATGACCAGCGATACAACCCCATCAGATATGGACACATATACTGTCTATATGGGTAAAAATGAAATCGAAAATGCTCAGTTTGTTCTTTATTCCGATGAAACCCACGAGAAAATGAGAGCGAGCATAGGAAAGTTCAAAGATGCCAACGGAAACACCGTTGATGCGGAGTTGTTCTATCAGATGTATATCAACATCTTTGATCTCAACTCTTTGGCATATCCCGGTGCAACAGAGGAAAACACATTCCTTCGCGAAGGCGAGCAGCCTGACCCCGTAACCTCACTGAGCAACATAGGCCGTTTTCAGCTGAACGGAGGAAAGAGCCAGGCGTTCTATATTCGTCTTAAAACAACTGACACCACTGCTTCCGGTTGGTATTCTTCTCAGCTGAATATCTATAATTCTTCAGGTCAGGTAGTTAAAACTGCTACAGTTTATGCTTATGTTTGGGATTTCACCCTTTCTGAAAAAACAGATCTGAAAACCTCTATTTATCTTAAAGGAAATATAGGTGGATATAGCGATTATAAATCCAGATATGACTATCTTCTTGAAAACAGAATAGTTGCAATGGATATTCCCGGTGAGCTTAATTCTTCCAACCCCTATCTCACAAATGATAGAGTCAACGCCATCAGAGTAACATCAAACGGCGGCGGTAATAACGGAAACTATATGGATTTCACCTTGGACGGCTATGACGTTTACGGAGATATCTATACTGATCTGAGCTCACTTGCACAATGGGAAGCCATCAAGGATAAATTCTATTTCTACACTATTGACGAAGCTGTTTCTCAGGAAACCGGCGGAAACAAGAATATAAATCACGTTATCCTGTATTCAGAAGAACTTGATATGTTTTGGCCCAATGCTTCAAAGGTTGTTCCTTATCACGAAAATCACGCTTACCCCTATTTCTATTATAACGATAAGATAAGCAATCTTGACCCCGGAACTATTAAAGACGGAACACAGGCTATGATCGACACCGCATCAATGACTTTGTGGTGCCCTCAGTATTATGCTTTCACTCCTCTTTCAGAGCTTGATAAATACGGTTATGACGCTGCTGTTGCCAATTGGCCTGTAAGAAGCTTGTCCGGCGGCATTTCAGGCAATTCCCGTTATGGCGAAGCGTATTTCAACTGGGAAAGAGTTTTCGGTGAGTTCAGAGACAGAATTATTTCAAATAATATTATCAGAAATGAAGATCCTGATAACCGCGACGAACTTTGGACGTATTCCGCAGGCTGGAATAACGGATATACATATTGTAACCATCTTATAGAGAATACCGGTCTTCAGACAAAGATGCTCTTCTGGCAGCTTTACAGAATGGATGTTACGGGATATCTTTATTATGGAGCAAACTTCTGGACAGAATATGACAAAGTGAATGGCGAATATGTTGACACTACTGTAACAGGAAACAGACTTAACAACTGGAAAACCAATCTGAACAAAACATACGCGGCAGGACATTCTGTTCACGGAAACGGTGTTCTTCTCTATGACGCAGACCAGGGCGGTATCAGTAAAATAGACTATGTTGGATCAGTCAGAGTGGAGCATATGCGCGACGGTATCGAAGAGTATCAGATGTTCAAGATGCTTGAATCTCTCAAGGGCGATAAGGCATCAGACGATATTATCGATGCAGTTTCAGTAAACGTTGTTAACTATCTCTCAATGCCCGATTTCGATCGCAGCGCATTTGATTCATCACTTGATGATTATGACGTTCTCGCACTTCAGAGAATTGAGCTTGGTAATCAGCTTGAGGCGGCATCCCGTCAAAGCTGCAGCCATGATTATGATGATGGCAAGGTAACAAAAGAAGCAACTTGTCTTGAGCTTGGTGAGATAACATATACTTGCACCATCTGTGGTGCAGGCAATATTGAATATATACCCGCAAAGCATACAAGCGGCGCAAGTTATACTGAGATTTCATATAAAGCTGCCGAATGTACAAGCCCCGGTGAAAGACAGCTTAAATGTGCTGATTGCGGATATATCAAATATGAAACAATCCCCGCTCACCATGAAAACGAGGAAATGTTTGTATATAGCGAAGACAGCAAATATATTGGTTCACATGAAATATTCTGTTCAGTATGTGAAGAATCCGTTGGATCTGAAACACATTCCATGATAACCCAGTATACAAACACTTGCACAGAAGCAGGCGAAATGATCAAGGTTTGTTATCACTGTCCTAAAACAGAGGTTATTTCTACAGTTGAAGCTCACGGTCATTATATGATAGAAACATACGAAGCTCCCACATGTACAGAGGCAGGATATTCAGGAGGCAAGTGCTATAACTGCGGCCACGAAGAAGGCGAAACAATAGCAGCGCTTGGACATAAGTATG
>JAFXGC010000141.1 GCA_017513325.1 Clostridia bacterium | reverse complement strand
CCTTTAATTCAAGCATCTTCTTTTCAGAGATGTAGTCGGGAACCATACGCTTAGCTGTACACTTAGCAGCAAGCTCTGTAAGATACCAGTAGGGAGAATCTTCGTGGATGTTCTGCTCTTCAAGAACGTAGATAAGCTTGGGGAATGCAGGAGTGATATAAACTCCGTCTTCATTCTTAACGCCCTGGCAACGCTGAAGAAGAGTTTCTTCAATAATGATTGCAAGGTCCTTCTTTTCCTGCTCGTTCTTTGCTTCACCGAGATACATAAACACGGTAATAAAGGGAGCCTGACCGTTTGTT
The DNA here is from genome assembly GCA_017513325.1 of Clostridia bacterium. Classification (GTDB taxonomy): domain Bacteria; phylum Bacillota; class Clostridia; order Oscillospirales; family CAG-272; genus Avispirillum. The sequence continues at coordinate 9,104 of JAFXGC010000141.1, read as the reverse complement.
GTGAGCAGTGTTACAACCTGATACTGAATTGTCTGAACACCGCGGCGAATCTCATCTCTGAGGCGCAGTTCAACGATTTCATTGAACTTTTCGTCTGTAAGCTGAGTTTCCATAAGTTCAAGTTCTTTTGCAACAGTTGCGCGAATCTTTTCGCGGCTGACCTGAACGAAGGGAGCAAGGTGTGTAAGAGAGATGGACTGACCGCCGTACTGGTTGCTTGCAACCTGAGCAATGATCTGAGTTGCAATGTTGCAAGCTGTTGAGAAGCTATGAGGACGCTCGATCATTGTGCCGGAAATAACTGTACCGTTCTGAAGCATATCTTCAAGGTTAACAAGGTCGCAGTTGTGCATGTGCTGAGCATAGTAGTCAGTATCGTGAAAATGGATGATACCTTCTTCATGAGCTTTAACGATATCTTCGGGGAGAAGGAGTCTGCTTGTCAGGTCGCGGCTAACTTCGCCTGCCATATAGTCTCTCTGAACGCTGTTAACAGTGGGGTTCTTGTTAGCATTTTCCTGCTTAGCCTCTTCGTTGCAGCACTCAATAAGGCTGAGGATCTTGTCGTCAGTTGTGTTGGAACGACGAACCAGGTTTCTTGTGTAACGGTATGTAATATACTTTTTAGCAACTTCATATGCACCGTGAGCCATGATCTGCTTTTCAACCATATCCTGAATTTCTTCAACTTCAGGAGCACGGTTAAGGCGGATACAGCTGAGCTCAACCGCTTCTGCTATGCGGCGTATCTGCATAGGAGTGAGTCTTGCCTCTTCTTCAATTGCTTCATTCGCTTTTGTAATAGCAGTAATGATCTTCGTTATGTCAAATTCAACTTCTGTGCCGTTTCTTTTAATAACTTTCATTGTCTTCTCCTCTTCCTTAACTATATATTGTTTGTGTTGCACTACATAATGTGCCAATTGCGGCAGTACAGTTATTATACACTATATCTTGTGATAAAGTCAATAGAAATCCCAATATATCGTGTTGTGTAATATGCTGAATAATTGCAGCAAAATTCTCCGTTTTGATGAATTTTATTTTTTTACCTTGAAAAATACTTATAATGTGGTATCATATATTATATAAAATATGTAAAGAACGGAGACATCTATGGCAACACCAACAGTAACGCTGGCAGCGATAATAAAGCAGCTCAACCTTAATATCAACTATGTTCCTGACGATCCGGAAAAACTGATTATTCATAAAAAGGACGTAACCCGTCCCGGTTTGCCGCTTGCCGGATTTTACGATATTTTTGACGCCGAACGTATACAGGTTGTTGGTCTCACAGAGGATGCGTATATTGAGAGCCTTGATGCAGATAAAAAGAGAGAACATCTTGAGGCGTTTTTTTCAAAGCATCCCATTGCGGTGGTTTGCGCGCATAATATCCACGTAAGTGAAGTTACTGAAGAAATGGCGCAAAAATACGGCGTGCCCTTGCTCAGCACAGAGCAGAGCACAAGCGAACTTACTTCTGCGCTCATTTCTTATCTGAACCTTCAGCTTGCACCTATGATAACCCGCCATGGCGTTCTTATTGAAATATATGGTGAAGGCGTATTTATAACGGGAGATTCAGGTGTTGGTAAAAGTGAAACTGCAATCGAGCTTATCAAGCGCGGTCACCGTCTTATTGCCGATGATGCCGTTGAGCTTCGTAAAGTATCTGCTATTACAATACTTGGTCAGGCTCCTGAGATCATCCGCCATTATATTGAGCTTCGCGGTATCGGAATCGTTGACGTTCGCCGATTGTTTGGTATGGGTGCTGTCAAGCTCACGGAAAAAATCAATCTTGTTGTAAACCTTGAACATTGGGAAAAAGGAAAAATGTACGAACGTCTGGGACTTGATGAAACTTATACAGATATTATGGGTGTTAAGATTCCATCGCTCACAATTCCCGTTCAGCCCGGTAGAAACCTTGCGGTTGTAATTGAAACAGCCGCAATGAATAACCGCCAGAAGAAAATGGGTTATAATACAGCAAAAGAGTTCAATGAAAAGGTTATGCGTCAGATGGGCCTTGACCCCGATGCAATGTAAAAATATAAGCTTGTAATATGAAAGCAGTCGCTGCTATTGGCAGCGACTGCTTTTTCAGCTCTTGCAATAAGGATAAAAAAATATTATAATGTAATAGTAAGATCAGTTGTAAGGAGAAAAAAATGATATATCTTCTTGAAGACGATGAAAGCATACGCAACTTTGTTTGCTATGCGCTTAACAATTCAGGCTATGAAACAAAAGGTTTTGAGCGTCCTTCTGAATTCTGGCGCGCTATGGAGGAAGAAATTCCTTCTCTTTTGTTGCTTGATATAATGCTTCCCGAGGAAGACGGGCTTAATATACTCAAAAAACTGAGAGAAAAGCCTAAAACGGCATCTATGCCTGTAATTATGCTCACTGCCAAGGCAACGGAGTATGATAAAGTTATAGGGCTTGATTCTGGTGCAGACGATTATATATCAAAGCCATTTGGAATGATGGAGCTGATGTCCAGAATAAAAGCAATATTAAGAAGAGTGGGCAGCGAGACGGATCATAGCGAGTATACTGTAGGCGAGCTTTATGTTTGTCCTGATAAGCATATTATAAAAGTAAGCGGCCGTGATGTAACTCTCACATTTAAGGAATTCGAATTGCTTTGTCTTATGATTCAGAACAGAGGAACAGTTTTCACAAGAGATCAGATCCTTCAAAAAATATGGGGATTTGAGTTTGACGGAGAAAACAGAACCGTTGACGTTCATATAAGAACGCTTCGCACAAAGCTGGGTGTAGCCGGGGAATATATTGAAACTGTTCGCGGAATAGGATATAAGGTGAGTGACAAATGACAAGGAAGATATTCAGAAGTATTCTTGTTGTTTCCATTGTTTCTTTTCTCGTCAGCGCAATCATAATTCCCGTAATAATGTGGGGCTATTTTGAAGGGCAGATAAAAAATGAAATTAACACAGAAGTATCTCTTGTAGCGGCAGGTGTTCAAAAATACGGTGTAGAGTATTTTAAAAGTATTGATGATAGTATCACTGCTGTCTGGAAAGATAAAAATGGAGATATTTTATGCCAATCAGGCTCGGGTTCAATTGATGATGATCTTCTGAAAGATTACGTGACATCAGAGTTCCTGTTGGCGGATGGAAGTACTTTGGTTGTTCTTTCATCTCATAGAAATGCCTGGGCAATAATCTTTCAGGAACTTTGGATCATTGTGATTGCTCTTCTTGTGGTTCTTTTATTTTCTGTTATTCTTGCAAAAACGCTTTCGAAGAAAATAGTTCAGTCAATCAACAGAATAAATCTTGAAGATCCACAGGTGAAGGAAGAATATGTTGAGCTTTCTCCTTTGCTTCATAGGATAAAACGTCAGAACGATCTTATAACTCTTCAGCTTGACGACCTTAAACGCCGTAAGCAGGAATTTGAGGGAATAACTGAAAATATGGGTGAAGCTCTTGTGGTTATTGATAATTCTGCAGACATTATCACTTATAATAAAACAGCAGAGAGTTTGTTTGATGCCGATGTGATCGGTTATGGAGTAAATGTTTTTAAAATCAATAGCGACGAGGAATTTGTAAAAGCAGTTGGCGAAGCTTTGTCCGGTATCCGTTGTCAGTTTGAGTTCAAACAAAGCGAAAAAGTTATCAGGTGTTTATCAGCCCTGTAAATGTAGATAAAACCATTTCCGGCGCGCTTATATTTGTTGTGGATATAACGGAAAAAGCTGAGAGGGAATCAATGCGCCGTGAATTCACTTCAAACGTTTCGCACGAATTGAAAACCCCTCTAACGTCAATTTCGGGAATTTCCGAAATAATGATGAACGGTATCGTAAAGCCTGAGGATGTAGCCGGCTTTGCGGAGAATATTCACAATGAGGCAGGAAGACTTATAAACCTTGTAAATGATATTATAAAACTTTCACAGCTGGATGAAAACAGTATTCCTCTTGAAAAGGAAGCGGTGGATTTGCTTCTTGTGGCAAAGGAAGTAAAAACAAGACTTCGTCACGTTATTGCCAGAAGCGGAGTTGAGTTCAAGCTTATTGGCGAGAGTACCGTTGTGGAAGGAATCGCGCCTATTCTCAGCGAAATGATATATAATCTTTGCGATAATGCAATAAAGTATAATAAGAAGAACGGCCTAGTTGAGCTTAGAGTGGGTACGAAAGATGGGAAGCCGTTTGTTAGTGTCAAGGACACCGGCATAGGTATTCCACGAGAGGCTCAGTCAAGAGTTTTTGAACGTTTTTATCGCGTTGATAAAAGCCATTCAAGAGAGATAGGCGGCACAGGGCTTGGTCTTTCCATAGTAAAACATGCCGCTGCATATCATGGTGCAGAGCTTTTTCTTGAAAGTAAGCTTAATGAAGGCACAACAGTTGAAATTGTTTTTAAAGGATGAATAAACAAAAAAACTTGCAGGTTATCCTGCAAGTTTTTTGTGTTTTTATCGGATTAGTCTTTAGCCTCGAGAAGGAGTCTCTTTTCAGCTTCAGGGCACCAGAGGCCGTTGTTAGCCTTACAGATCTTGTCAAGGTCTGCAAAGAGCTCTGCGTATTCGCCGCCTTCTGCTGCAACCTTGCCAAAATCGTCAATTGCAGTCATAGGAAGCTCGATGTGTGTATAAACAAGTTTCTTGCCGCCGGGGATGGAGGGAAGATCAATAGTTGTCTGTGCTGCAGAGTTGAGACCGCCAACGTGAGTGATCATACCGGAGGGGTTAACCTTGCCCTGTTCCATAAGACGAAGAGATTCTCTCATATCGTCTGTGTTACCACCGGATGTGCCAACGATGTGTGTAGAAGCGTAGTGAACGTTATAGAAGTTGAACATTGCAGAGAACTGAGCGTTTGTGGGACCTGCAAAGAAGTTGAGGCATCCGTCGCGGCCAAGAAGCGCGTCGCCCATTTCAACAACGGGTTTAACGGGAGCATATACGAAAACATCGTCAAAACCGTCACCCTTACAGAGAGCCTTAAGTTCTTCAACGGGATTTTCAAGATTGTTAGTGTTCACATAGTGAAGCTCAACGCCGTTAGCTGCTGCGTCTTCTACTGTAACGAGAGTTGCAGCACGTGCAAGTCTTGCATCGTCAATATCTGTAACAACGAGGAGACGGGGAGGTCTGCCGCCGTGGATAGCGTAGTCAACAGCGCCGAGGCCCATAGGACCTGCGCCTGCCAGAATAGCCATATCGCCGCCTTCAACTGTGCCCATCTTGTGAACGTATTCACCGGGAGTTGTGTGGTAGTTAGCGTGGAATCCGCCAACGATGCAGCTCATAGGCTCTGCAAGGCTGCCCCAATAGAAAGCTTCGCCATTGTAGGGAAGGAGGCAGTTGCATTCCATAACTTCTGCAGGAATAATAACGTATGTAGCGCCGCCGCCAACGTACTTATATGAATAACCGGGGGCCGCAAGGCTACCCTTGTAGTTGATAGCGGGCTGAATGGAAAATCTGTCGCCAACCTTGAACTGATCCTGCCACTTTGCACCAACCTCAACCAGCTCGCCACAGAATTCGTGACCGATGATAACGGGGTTTTCAGCGATATCAGCAGGAACTCTCTTATGGTCAGCACCTTGGAGCGCTGCCTTGTGGGAGGACATACAGATACTGTCGGAAATAACTTTTGCGAGAATTTCGTCCTCGCGGATTGCGGGGAGCTCGAATTCTTCTGTGCGGATGTCGTTTTTGCCGTAAAGTCTTGTAGCTTTAGTCTTCATTTGAACCACTCTCCGATTTATTAAATAAATTTCTTAATCTGTTTTGATTTTTTTCTTTTCTGCCTTGACTTTCTATAACACTAATTGAAAAGCTGTCGTCTCTGAATGTAATTTCAAGGCACAGCCCCTCTTTTGCATCGGGAATCATCACGGCAGGGATGTCAAGATTTTTGCCGCCTTCGTCGGGCACGCAAACTGCGTATTCACCTTCAATGCGGTCTATAACATATTTTTTAGTTTCCATATCAGAAACGGGGCATCTCTGTGAATCCAACCTTGCGGCGAACTTTGGACATTGTTCTGAGAGAATCGTGAGCCGCCTCTCTTGCGCCCTTGAGCATTATCTCTTCAAGATATTTCTTGTCAGCAGCAAGGCGCTTGAATTCTGCCTGAACGGGATCAAGAGCATCTGCGCAAGCTTCACCAACTGCCAGCTTGAAATCTCCATAACCCTTGCCGTCAAACTCTCTTTCTATTTCTTCAAAGCTCTTTCCTGTGAAAGCGCCGTAAATAGACATAAGGTTTGTAACACCGGGCTTGTCTTCTGAAGCTCTTATTTCGGAGCCGGAATCTGTAACAGCTCTTTTGAACTTCTTGATGATAACGTCGCGGGGATCAAGAATGCGAACAGTTGCATTTTCGTTCTCATCAGATTTGCTCATTTTCTTTGTGGGTTCAGCAAGGCTCATTATACGAGCAGAGGGCGTTTGGTTGATAAAGGGTTCGGGCACAACAAATGTGTCACCGTGAACTCTGTTGAATCTTTCAGCAATATCGCGGGCAAGCTCAAGATGCTGCTTCTGGTCGCTGCCTACGGGAACAAACTCTGTCTGATAGAGAAGAATGTCTGCTGCCATAAGAGCAGGATATGTGAAGAGACCTGCATTTATATTGTCCGCGTTTTTAGCGCTCTTGTCTTTAAACTGAGTCATTCTTGAAAGCTCACCGAACATTGTGTAGCAGTCAAGGATCCAACCAAGCTCTGCGTGGCCGGAAACGTGGCTCTGAACGAAAAGAACATTTTTTTCAGGATCAAGGCCGCAAGCCATATAGAGCGCAAGTGTTTCATAAGTTCTGCGGCGAAGGTCCGCAGGGTTCTGACGAACTGTAATGGCGTGTTCGTCAACAACGCAATAGTAGCAACGGTATTCATCGGAGAAAGCAGAGAAGTTTTTGATTGCGCCCAGATAGTTACCGATAGTAAGCTGACCTGAGGGCTGCACTCCGGAGAATACAACTTTTTTATCCTTATACATTATATTTAATCCTTTCGGGATGGCATATTTATACTTATACTAATTATATAACACCGTGCAAAAAGTGTCAAGGGGCACAAGCCTTTTTCGGGTCAAGATATATGATTTGAATGTAATAAACTGCAGTATCTTTTCATAGTATGTAAATACAAGCGCGAGAAAACGGAAAGGAAAGTTTTATGGAAATTCAAAACATATATAAACCTGAAGGGAATCTTATAGAAACCGACTCAAACAGAGCTTATACCTCATCTCTTTATATGCTTGAAAAGGCAATGAGCAGAGGTATTGTTCTTGAAGCGATTGCGAAAAAATGCGATTGCACAGACATGAGTCTTAAAATAGATTTTGGCTTTTGTGAAGGAATAATCCCAAGAAGCGAGGCTATGACAGCTGCAGCAGGGACGAAGGATATAGCCGTAATTTCACGGGTAGGTAAACCTGTTTGTTTCAAAGTTAAAAGTATAAAACAGTCAGGGGGCAAGCCGGTCGCGATCCTTTCAAGAAGGGAAGCGCAGGAGGAGTGCGAAAAATATTATATTTCCAAGCTCACTCCCGGAGATATAATCCCTGCCACAGTCACCCATATTGATTCCTTCGGCGCTTTTGTTGATATAGGATGCGGAATAATATCTCTCATATGCATTGATGCTATATCTGTTTCCAGGATATTTCATCCGTCAGACAGGTTGAAAACGGGGCAAAAGCTTATGGCAGTTGTCAGAAGCAGAGATGAGGAAACCGGCAGGTTGTATATGAGCCTGAGGGAGTTGCTTGGAACGTGGGAGGAAAATGCAGCGGAGTTTTCTCCGTTAACAACTGTTCCGGGGATAGTTCGGAGTATAGAACCCTACGGGATATTTGTTGAGCTTGCGCCAAATCTGGCAGGTCTGGCAGAGCACAGAGATGATGTTTATCCGGGGGATTATTGTTCGGTATACATAAAAAATATACTTCCCGACAAAATGAAAGTCAAGCTTGTTATTATAGACACTTGCTCGTCGGGAACGATACCGCCTCTGAAATATTATGTGGATACAAATAAAACCAAGCACATATCACATTGGCTGTATTCTCCCGAAAACGCCAGAAAAACAGTTGAAACAGTGTTTTGTTAAATAAAAAAAGAGGCTGTAAGCCTCTTTTTTTTGTTTTTTATTCGTTGATTTCTTCCTCGTCCTGCTTCTGACCGCAGATGGGGCAGAATGTTGCTTCAACAGGAATCTGAGCACCGCATTTCTTGCAGATAACGTCGTTCTGAAGAGCAGCAAGCTGAGCTTTGAGAGCATCAATTTTTGTGTTCAGCTCATCAGCTTCAAGAAGAAGAGCTGCAATTTCTGTTGCATGATCCTGTTCCTTGCGCTGGAAATCATAGTACAACTCACCGATCTCGCTGTAACACTTTTCAAGCTTGGATTCTTCGCTGTGGAGAGCCAGCTTAACCTTTGCAAGATTAGTGATCTCCTCAGTCTTTTTCATTGTGAACGCAGCAGCGTCCTTTGCGCCTTTTGTGATCTCATCCCAAAATGCCATATTTATATACCGTACCTTTCTTAAGTTTTCACTTGGTACTTATAGTATATTCCTTTTTCATTAAAAAGTCAAAAACATATTGTAAATAGTTTAAAAAAACTTTGTTTTGGGGATGATAATGGTATGATGAATTATCGTTTCTACTACTAAGCCTCCACTAACACTACCGAAGGTCGTTTTAGGGGAGGTGGATTGCCGCAGGCAAGACGGAAGGGGCATATGTAACATAATCAACCTATAATCTTGAATTAATGTGAATGTATAGTTGTTTGCGCTTTAGGCTCCCCTACGGTGTTGGCTTGCTAAATTATCGTTTAGCGCCCAAGCCTTCCCCTTGAGGGGAAAGGTGGCACGTCCCACGCAGTGGACGGGACGGATGAGGTGCATAGGCCTAGCTTATGCAGAAATTTATAGCTGTACCGTGGGGGGATTTCGCTCTCTGCGGAGAGCGACCAAGAAGCTCCGCCTCTTGGAACTCCTGCGCGCAATAGGTGTTCCGCGATCTGCGGATCGCGTCTCAGGGCTCTGCCCTGATAATCCGCGACCTTTTTTAAAAAAGGTCGAT
>JAFXGC010000014.1 GCA_017513325.1 Clostridia bacterium | reverse complement strand
GCTGATACTGACCGTCTCTGACATATGCAGAAACTCTTCCGCGAGCTATAATTCTCATTCCATTTTCAGGCATAAAATGTAAGCCTATAGCAGACGATCTGAACATCACAGATCTGATCACGCTACTTTCATCTTTTAATGAAAAGTACATATGACCGGAAGAATGTGCTTTAAAATTAGAAATTTCTCCGCGAACATAGATATCGTTCAAAAAAGGTTCGCTTTCCAACAGGCTTTTAATAATACTATTCAGTTCAGTTACACTGATTGATTGATTCAATTGCATAACCCTCTACCCTCTTTTTTCATCAGGCAATGCCTGGTTAAAAGTGCGCAGCCTGAAGCATTATCAGAAGAAAATTCCGGCATGGAGAAATCACCATATTTGCTCAAGTCTTTTTTTATAAGACTGCAACTCATAACGCCCCCTGCATATATAACAGGCAATCTGCCATAATTGGCAAATAAGTTTTCTGTAATTTTCTCCAAAGTTTTTTTAATAGAGTTTATAACAAATGCTGCTACTCTGTTTTTGTCGGAACTTTGGCTATAAAGCTTAACAGCAATATTCTCGATACCTGACAGGTTACAATAAATATCTTTAACACTTACCTTATATGGATCAATCTTACCTGTGTAAGCCGCAGCAAGCGCCTCCATCTCTTTACCACAGGGAAATTTCAATCCCATCAATACACCAACTCTGTCAATAACCTGACCAGCATTAAGATCAAGAGTTCCACCTATATTTTCGGATGAAATAATCTTTTTTTCATCCGGGGTAACAACTAAAACTTCCGTTGTTCCACCTGAAACATGAAAAGCATAGAATTTTTCGCCAATTAATTCCATTTTACCCGCTGAATAAAGCGCTGCCATAATATGACCATTTTGATGAGAAAACGAAAACAACGGAACATTTTTGGCTTTGGAAAATGATGAAGCAACAGCTTTCCCCGCCAAAAGCATGGCATATAGGAGCCTTCAACTTCTCTTGGGGATGCAGAATAACCCACCGCGGCTACTTCACCATTTAATTCTAATTGACCAAGCACATCCGGCAATTGATTTATGTGATGAAACAATGCATCACTCTGCCTTAATCCTCTCTGCCCTTCAGCAACCGGTAACGGAGCTTTTATGTTTTGAATAACAACCCCGTCCTCTGTACAAACTGAACACGATGTTGTGTAATTACTTGTATCAAAAGCTACAATTAATCTATTACTTGCCATTTCAGTCTTCAATTTTACCTAAATTGCGAGAAATATTATTGAGAACACCGTTAATAAATGAAGTTGCTTTATCATCATCGTAAACTTTTGCAATCTCAACAGCTTCATTAATTGCCACTTTGGCAGGAACGTCAGTAAACATTATTTCTCCAACAGCAAGACGTACTATAGCTCTGGTTACAGTTGAAAAACGAGAAATCTTCCATTTGTTAGAAGAAGCCTCAATAGTTTTATCAATTTCAGATTTATTTGAAACAACAGTCTCATATAAATTCTTTGCAAAAGAATTGATCTTTAATTCACCAACCGCTCCTGCTCTCAAATAAATCTCTTCAAAAGTACATTCAGGATGAAAATCGCTCTCAAACAGGAGACAAAAAGCACTTATTCTAGCTTCTCTTCTATTCATAGTATTGACCTTACCTTTCAGAAGAATTATAATTACCCTATTTTATAAATTATACTTTATTCGTGCTTGAAAGTCAATGAATATTCATTATTTTATACATTTATACATTTGTAAATTATTCTAATACTTTAAATACCTACTTGAAGATTTTTAATTAATGTGATATTATGTATAAAAAGATTAAGGCAGGAAATAATGAAAAATAATTTTTTAAATGTAATAAAGTCCGGATGCACAATTTTTACTTTTATAACAGTGATCACGTACACTATAGGAATGATTCTTTCCACACCCGAAAAGAACTATATACCTACTCTTAAAACAATTTACATATACTTATTTGTGTCAATTTTGTTCGCTATGGCAAATAATATACTTGCTAATAAAAAGATCAATTTAGTACTTAGGTTGTTGCTGCACTTTTTAGTGAGTAGTCTTCTTTTCTTTGGCATTACTGTCATAGGAGGCGGTCTTGCAAACAGTGGGTTTGCGACTATAATTATGATGTTTATATATGTTTTGATTTATATAATATTCGCCACAGTGTTTGTGTTGATTAGCAAAAGGAAGAATAATAAGAACAATGAAAATGAAACATATTCCAATGTTTTCAAATAAAAAAGCAGTTCATATGAACTGCTTTTTTATTTATACAAATCATTATAAAAAATAATCTCTTCGGGAAGTCTCAATGCCAACTTATCTTCAGCAACATCAATTATATATTCATCATCCATTGGCTTGTCAAGTTGATTCTGTAATTGTTCAACCTCTTCTTCAAGAGCATTAACATCCGCTTTCAACATATCTCTTTCAGCTTTATAATCATTATACTGGAATTGAAGTTCAACTACAGATATTACAGCAAAAATTGCAAAAAACAGTATCGCAACTTTAACAAATACGCTAGTCTTTCTTCTGTTCATCCTTTCACATCCTTTCAATTCACATATAGATTATTTATTAACACTCTCTTGGCTTTTTTTGTTTTCCAAATACGGCTTATATATTTCAGCAAAATTATAACAGGCAGAATTATTTTATAACAACAATCCAGAATAAACAATAGAGGCACTACAACTGAATAATTAACAAGAACTTTTATAGCAATCGCAATTTTTTCAAAAATCAAACGGATTACTTTGCACAAAGTTACATTGTAAAGAAGCAGACCAAAAACCAGTGAACATAATAAATACAATCTGAATCTGCCTGCATTAAAATGATAAAGAAAAATGCAATATGAGATTGATACCAATATCAAATAAATCAAGTCAAAAATATGAACAAATACAACTTCATAAAATGACCTGATCACACGATTTGCTTGCTTATTGTCAATCAAAAGCCTTATCAAATATATTATATCATATCCAATTCCTATAATGCAACCGAAAATGAAGGCAAATAATATATTTTTTAATTGTTCGCTTATAGTTATAAACTGCATTTACTTTCGTGGAGCTTTTTTCTTTTTGTTGTGCCATTTGTCAATGTAGTATATCCCATCAACAAGTCCTGTTACTTTTAGAACACCTGTCTGTGAACTAAAGTCAATAATTTTTAGATCTGAACCTTCCACAGCAATACATCCATTCTCATACTCGGCTTCTATAAAATTATCAGCAAAAGCACACACATCACATATACCCGTCAATTCAATATACGTTCTGTTTTTTAGATGGATACTTTGCTCATTTGTATTTTCAAGGCTCATATAAGCACCTCCTAACTATCCTATAATTATGAAGTGCTTTTCAAAATTATGTTTTAATCCAGGATTATTTCATACATAGAAGATGCATCGGCTTTACCTGTAAAATCTCTGACTTCTAAAACCTTAAATTTAAGTGTTTTATCGCCAAAAGTGATCTCAACAATATCTCCAATCTTAACGTCATATGAAGCTTTAACAATCCTTCCGTTAACTGAAACATGTTCACCATCACACGCGTTATTTGCAACAGTTCTTCTTTTAATAACTCTGGATACTTTTAAAAATTTATCAATACGCATACTATTACCTAAATTTAACAGCCCCGACTTTGTCGGAGCTGTCAATGTGAAAAAATTAGTTAAGTTTGTCCT
>JAFXGC010000140.1 GCA_017513325.1 Clostridia bacterium | reverse complement strand
TTTATCGTACAAAACTCCAGACCTATGAGGAGGCTCGCCTCCTCATAGGTGAGTACATCCATTTCTACAATCATCAACGCATTCAACTCAAAACAAAACTGACCCCGCTTGAAAAACGAAGTCAGTTTGTCGCTTAATATTTAATATTTTCTACCAAGGTAGTCTTTTTTGTGCTGTCCGTACAAAACGGGGCACAACAAAAAAGCACGGCTGTTTTGCAAATCACATATTTTCAAGGATCTTATCAACTGCATCAGCATAATGGCGGGCAATAAGAGCGCAACCGTTATTGTTGGGATGAACTCCGTCTACTGACCAGAACCATGAATCTTTTTCAACGCAAGCTGCTGCGAAATAACCGTCAAGGGGAACGTATACATCGGCATATTCTCTTGCCAGCTTTCTTGTGATCATAATTTTGGGGTTGATATCCTCGCGGAAATATTCCTTGTCATCTGAGGGAAGCAAAAACTGTTCCATCATAATGATCTTGGCATTAGTTTCGTTTTTAACTCTTTCAAGCAGATTTCTGTAGTTAGCTTCAAAATCTTCATCGGAGAGCCATTGACGGTTATGAGCGCGATGCCAGGTGTCGTTGACTCCGATCATAACTGAAACTATATCGGGCTGCCACTGAATGCAGTCCGTAGTCCATCTGCCAACAAGGTCAGAACTCTGATTGCCTGAAATTCCGAAATTGAGAAATTCAAATTCCATTTCGGGATGGCGTGCTTCTATATATCTTTTAGCATAAAGTCCATATCCCCAGCCGATGCTGTGGGGATCGTTGCGGTCGCGTCCGCCGTCGGTTATGCTGTCTCCCTGCATAAGTATTTTCATAATAATGATCCTTTCTTAGTTTAGAACTTTAATTTTCAGTTTCACCTGATCGCAGATGTCCCTCGGATGAGAGATCCAAAAAATTATGCTGCCTGAGCACTTCGTAAACTGCCACGGCAACTGTGTTTGACAGATTCAGACTGCGCTGATTATCAAGCATAGGCAATCTCACGCACTTTTCGTAGTTTTCTCTGAGAAAATCTTCGGGAAGTCCTTTTGTTTCCTTGCCGAAAAACAGATATACAGGCAGAGGATATTCAACTTCGCTATATGCCCGTGGCGCTTTGGTTGTGAAACAATAGAAAGCGGCGTCAGGATTTTTTTCAAAGAAATCTTCAGCATTTTTATAAAAAGTTATGTCCAGGCTGTGCCAATAATCAAGTCCTGCGCGCTTTAATTTTGCATCATCTATTTTAAAGCCAAGGGGCTCGATGAGATGAAGGCTTGCGCCTGTAACTGCGCATGTGCGTGCGATGTTGCCGGTGTTTTGGGGGATTTCCGGCTCCCACAATACAATATTTATCTTTCCCATACAAATAAGTATATCATTTATGGCAAAAAAAGTAAAGCGGATAAATAAAATTTACAAAATGGTATATTATTTGCAATGAAGATACTGTATAATAAGATGATATATTGTGTGTAAGTAAATTTCATTTTCGTTTCAAAAGCGAAAAGAGAGGAATATAATGAGCTTAATAACTAAAATTTTTGGAACCTACAGCGAAAAGCAGATCAAAAAGATCATTCCCACTGTGGATAAAATTGAAGCACTCAGTGATAAATACAAGGCAATGAGTGATGCGGAAATGCGCGCTATGACTGATACTTTCAGAGAAGAGCTGAAAAATGGCAAAACTCTTGACGACATCCTTCCTGAGGCATTTGCGCTTGTGCGCGAAGCGGCGGACCGAGTGCTTGGCAAGCGTCCCTTCAGAGTTCAGTTGATGTGCGGTATTCTGCTTCATCAGGGCAGAATTGCTGAAATGAAAACAGGTGAAGGTAAAACCCTGGTTGCGGTTCTTCCTTCATATCTCAATGCTCTTGAAGGCAAGGGCGTTCACGTTGTAACCGTAAACGAATACCTTGCAAAAATGGGTCAGGAGGAAATGGGCCGAGTTCACGAATTTTTGGGACTCTCAACAGGCCTTATTATCCACGATCAGACAAAGGCAGAAAAGCAGAAGGCGTACAATTGTGATATCACATACGGTACAAACAATGAATTCGGCTTCGACTATCTGCGTGATAATATGGTTACCTATAAGGAACATCAGGCTCAGCGCGGACATAATTTTGCCATCGTTGACGAGGTAGACTCAATTCTTATTGACGAAGCAAGAACTCCGCTTATCATTTCCGGTCAGGGAAACAAGAGCGACGAGCTTTATGCAAAGGCTGATCAGCTTGCAAAGAGAATGAGTCGCTTTGTTATCAAAGAGCTTGATTCAAAGGAAGACCACGAGCATATAAAAGAAGACTATATTGTTGACGAGAAGGCAAGAAGCTGCACTCTCACAACCAACGGCGTGAAAAAGGCAGAAGAGTTTTTTGGAATTGAAAACCTTGCCGATCCCGAAAATGCAAATATTTCACATCACGTTTATCAGGCCATCCGAGCTCATGGTATTATGAAGCGCGACACAGACTACGTTATCAAGGATGACGAGGTTATGATCGTTGACAGCTTCACCGGCCGTATTATGCCCGGCAGAAGATATTCCGATGGACTTCATCAGGCAATTGAAGCCAAAGAAGGCGTTGAGATCAAAAAAGAAAACAGAACCATTGCAACTATCACATTCCAGAACTATTTCAGAATGTACAGTAAGCTTTCCGGTATGACAGGTACAGCCTTGTCCGAGGAAACTGAGTTCCGTGAAATCTATAATCTTGACGTTGTTGAGGTTCCCACAAACAAGCCTATGATAAGAGTTGACCGCAGCGACGTTGTTTATAAAACAGTTGCGGGCAAGGACAGAGCTATTATCAGACAGATCAAGGAGTGCCACGCAAAGGGACAGCCCGTTCTTGTAGGTACTGTTTCTGTTGAAAAATCCGAGCTTCTTTCCAAAAAACTGAAGCTGGAGGGAATTCCTCATAACGTGCTCAATGCAAAATATCACGAAAAAGAAGCAGAGATAGTTGCCCAGGCAGGTAAGCTTGGCGCAGTAACTATTTCAACGAATATGGCAGGTCGAGGAACTGACATTTTGCTTGGCGGTAACGCTGAGTTCCTTGCAAAGAGCCAGATGCGCCGTGAGGGCTATGAAGAAGAAATGATAATGCTGGCAACAGGTTCTTCTCAGTCTGTTTCTGAGGAAGTTTTTGCTGCAAGAGCATATTTTAAAGAGCTTTATAACAAGTATCAGAGTGAAATCCGTCCCGAAGCTGAAAAGGTTTGCGAAGCAGGTGGTCTGTTTGTTATCGGAACAGAGCGTCACGACGCCCGCCGTATAGACAACCAGCTGAGAGGTCGAAGCGGACGTCAGGGTGACCCCGGTCAGTCAAGATTCTACATTTCTCTTCAGGACGACCTTATGCGTCTGTTCGGCGGCGACCGTATGTATAATATGGTAAACCGTGTTGGCGGAGCGCTTGGCGAGGACGACCCCATTGATCTGAAAATGCTTTCCGACGCTATTGAAAGCGCACAGCGTAAGGTTGAAGATAACAACTTCCAGCGCAGAAAGAACGTTCTTGCTTACGACGACGTTATGAATCAGCAGAGAACTATTATATATAAGCAGCGTCAGGAAGTTCTTGAAGGCGGATCTCTTAAAAATAAGATGATCTCTATGATCGAAGGCACGATAGGCGACAGCGTTGATCAGTTCCTGCATGAAGAGGATATGAGCCTTTGGGATATTTCAGCGCTCAAGGCAAAATATATGGGTCTTCTTTGCAAGGAAGAAGATTTCAACGATCTTGGCAGCGATGCGACAAAGGCAAGAGAAGAAGTTCGCAAGACGTTGCTTGAGCGCGCAATGAAGATCTATGAAGATAAAGAGCAGAATGTTTTCGGCGAAGAAACTTTCCGTGAAGTTGAAAGAGTTGTGCTCCTTCGCAACGTTGACCAGAAGTGGATGGATCACCTTGAGGCAATGGATTCTCTTATGGAAACAATCGGCCTTCAGGCGTATGCTCAGCGTAACCCCATAAGCGAATACAGAATTGTGGGCGCAGATCTCTTTGATGAAATGGTTATGATGATCCGTGATGACACAGTCAGAATGCTTCTGTCAGTAATGCCTCGCGAGCAGATCAAGCGAGTTGAGGTAGCCAAGCCTGTTTCTGCAGGATTTGCAGGCGCAGGCGACGGAACTCTTAAGAAAAAGCCCGTTGTCAAGAAAGCTTCTGAGAAAATAGGCAGAAACGATCCCTGCCCCTGCGGAAGCGGCAAGAAATATAAAAAATGTTGCGGAGCAAACACAAACAATGAAGAAAACTGAAACTAAAAGTCTTGGTATGATGCTTATTGCTGTGGGAATGTTTTTTCTTATCAATCCCACAGTGAACATCATTGACGTAATCCCCGATTTTATCGGATATCTGTTTATCATAAGCGGACTGGACCGCCTGGCTGATATGGAAGATCATTTTGCCGGAGCAAAAAAGAATTTCGTTCTGCTGGCGGTGATAAGCGCGGCAAAAACAGTGAGTTGTCTGTTGCTTCCGGTTATTGACGGAACTTTCGTTATTTTGCTTTCCTTTGTTTTCTCAATTCTTGAAGCATTGTTCTTTATCCCCGCTGTTGTAAACGTTTTTGGCGGTTTCCACTATTATGGACTTCGCCTTGAAAGCAAAGCTTGCTATGGCATATACAAAAGTGTTTTTGAAAAGGACGAAAACGGAAATAAGGTTAAAGCGGAAAAGAGAGTTTGCTCTTCCGATTCTGTTATGGCGTTCACAATAGTTGCGTTCATCGTCCGTGCCCTTTGCTATTTTCTCCCCCAGGTGCCCACGCTGTTTTCATATGGTGATTCCGCGGTTATAAATGGCGGCTACAGAATTGAATGGACGTATTTCATTCCTCATATGTACTTCCTTTGCGGTGTGCTTGTGCTTGCTGTGTGCCTGCCTTGGGCTCTCCGTTTTGCAAGATATATAAAAGGTATTGCAAATGATGAGAAGCTTGTATCCGCTTTGGAAAAAAGCTATATGGAGAATATTGCTCCCAATGTAAATTATTTTGCAGGGAAGAAAACTGTAACAGTCAGTGTGCTCACAATTGTTGCGGCAGTTTTCAGTTTCAGCATTTATGTTGACTACGTTAACTGGCTTCCTTCGGGAGCTGCTTGCCTGTTGTTTGCAGTTGCGGCTCTGATGCTGAGAAAAACGTCAAAATTTTCTCTGCCGACTATCTTTGCGGGATTTATTGGAGTTGTTCCTTCCGTGCTTGAGGTCGTTTGGCAGTATCAGTATGCGGAGATGAAGTATACCCCTGCTTCTTTCTTGTATGGAATAGGAAAATCAGGCGAAATGTATCCAAGAATAATAATTGCAGAAGCTATTGCTGCCATTTGTCTTATCGTGACTGTGTGGTTGTTTGCCAAGTGTCTCGGAGCTATGACAGAAGAGCATTGTGTACTTTATGAAAAATCCCGCCCCGAAACAAGAGGCGGCAGAGGAAAAGCTCTTTGCAACGCCATTATGAAGGAATATAAAATATCTTTTGCTCTTATGACAGCTATGGCTGTGGTTTCAGGTGCCCACGGACTGGTTGCGGTTTATTATCCCGAAATATGGATTTTGAACATCGTGATCGGCGTTGCGATGGCGATTTTCCTGCTCAGAGCAATAAATCTTGCAAAAGATGAACTTTATGACAAGCTTAATGAACGTGTGTAACGTTTATTATTGACAATAAATGTAAATTGTGCTAAAATACAGACAAATCCAATATTTCGAAAGGATATGACAAAAATGAAAAAGTTTTTCAGCGATTTTAAGGCTTTCGCTATGAAGGGCAACATCATTGATATGGCTGTCGGTGTTGTTGTAGGCGGAGCTTTCAGCAAGATCGTAACATCTCTCGTAAACGATATTATTTCTCCCCTTATCAGCTTTGCAACAGGCAAGGTTATGCTCACAGACCTTAAATGGGTTATCAGCGCAGCGCAGTTTGATAGTGCAGGCGTTGAGATCAAGCCTGAATCCGCGCTTATGTACGGTAACTTCATTCAGACAATCATTGACTTCCTTATTATTGCCTTCTCAATTTTCCTTGTGCTTCGCGTAATTATGAACGCTCAGAAGAAGCTTGATGAACTCGCAAAGAAGAAGGAAGAAGAAGTTGCTGCTGTTGAAGAAGCTCCCAGCGAGCCAGTAGAAGACGAGCTTGCAGTTCTCAAGGAGATCCGCGAACTTCTTAAAAAAGACTAAGTACATATTTATATAAAAAACGGAGGCATAGCCTCCGTTTTTTGTTTGTGGACAATAGAGTGTAGTATAGGGAGTGTGTAGCGTTATGAATATTCCGATAAATTATCGTTTACCGCATGAGCCTTCCCACCCCGGGGAAGGTGGGTATGTTATCATATGAAGTGCAACACTTCAAAAAAAGTAGACGACACAGCAATAATCGTGTAAAATGAATTTGCTACAAAACCTTTAACACAAGGAGATTGCTATGTCGTCCTACATCCATTTTACACAT
>JAFXGC010000139.1 GCA_017513325.1 Clostridia bacterium | reverse complement strand
GAGGAATTTTGAATTAAGAAATATCACCATTTCGCAAGTGTCGATGATCTCGCCGTTGAGCTTGACGTAAGAATAGATTTCGGTATCTCCGCAGTCTCCGCCCATAATTGATATAGAATATTTGTAAGTTCCGTTTTCAAGATCCGATACGTTTTGTTCAAGTGAAAACTCAACGGAATTCTGTGAAGCGCTCCAGAAATGCATATGCCAGGTTCCGGACAGAGAGTCGGTAATTTTATCCTCTACAAACAATTCATCAGCTTTTCCTGTTTCATTCAGCGACCAACCGGAAAGATCACCGTTTTCAAAGCTTGAGTTTTTAAGATAGTTAAACTCAACAACAGATATGTAAGCCTTGGCTTTCATACCTTCTGCGGTTCCTTCAATTTCGTATTTGCCTCCACCGCTTGTTTCCATTTCTTTCAGCTTTTCTGAAGTGATATCCCACTTTACAGGGATCTCACTTTTTTCTGAATTAGTCAACAGCGCATTAACTTTTTCGGGTAACTTGATTTCCGAACCGATGTCAAAAGAAAGAATAACGTCTTCTATTGCATCGGCTTTGGGTTCGGTTTCATTTCCGTATTTAACGAGATTGAAAATTCTGAGTGACTCAAGGGGATTACCTTGTGAATCAAACATAGCCTGGTTGTCCACTGCGCTTCCGCCATAATATTTTCCTGCATCATCGGGATCGTATGAGCTTGCATAGGATGAAGCCCATCCGGAACCGTATTTCTCCCATTTCATATGATTATCTTCCCAGGATGTAGTACCAACGGATATCCAGGTACCTTCCCAGTAGACAACACCGATACCGTTGGGGATTTTTGTAACCGCTTCAACAACATCTCTGAAGCAGGTAGCCTGTCCCTGTACGGTATAGGGATAATTCTTTGTTACTGTACTTCCGTCTGAAATAGTATTTCCGTTGAAATCCGTGTCATCAGGAGTGTACGCATATGATGTTTCCATAACCATCACTTTTTTGTTATACACGTCGGAAATACTTGTAAGCACAGATGTCAGATTATCGAGGGTGCCATGCCAGAAAGGATAGTAGGATGAAGCAAAAACGTCGTAATCAATTTTGTAATAGTCAAGTTTGCTTGCATACGATGAGTAGCTTCCGGCTTTTTCCGGATTGGCAAAATGAATGGCTATCAAAGCATCGGGAAATACTTCGCGAACAGCCTGAGATCCTGATTTCCAAAGATAGTGCATATTGAACCAAGTTGTTTCACCGCACATTTTACCGTTTGTTTCATTTCCCAATTGTACCATGCCAACATCTATTTTTGAATTTTTAAGCAGTTCAAGGCATTCTTTTGTATAGGTATAAAGAGCTTCGGATTTTTCTTCTATCTCCATATCTTTCCACGCCAGTGGAACCATCTGTTTACCCGGGTCTGCCCAAAAATCTGAGTAATGGAAATTGACAAGGAGCTTCATCCCGTATTTGGTTGCTCGTTTCCCTATTTCAGCAGCTGTTTCTATGGTGCAATTTCCTCCACCGTATCCGTTACCGTTTTCATCAAACGGATTGTTCCATACGCGAACACGTATGTAATTAACTCCGCTTTCCGCCAGCGTTTTGAATACGTCTTGTTCGTTGCCGTTGAAATCATAGTATTTAACACCGCTGGCTTCTTCAGCAAGTACGCTGGACGCATCCATGCCAAAAATAAAGTTGTCAGGTATATTGTCTACTTTTTTTACATACAAACTGCTGCCCTCGATTTTTTTGTCAGGTACAGAGCTCTTGTAGTGGCAAGAGCATAGTGGTGAGGCTATAATTATCGTAGTAAAAATAATGCATAAAAATCTTGTAAGTTTCATAATACACCTCTCTTTTTTGTTAATTATAACATTTATTTGAATTATTGTAAACGAAAATTTGTGTATTTTGGTTGATTTCGGCCTGCGTTTTATGATAACATATATCAAAACACTACTAATTTCGGAGGCGTTATGAAGAAAAAACATCCGTGCAGTAGCTTTCCGCACTTCATTCATGGAGCTGACTATAACCCGGAACAATGGATTTATGATAAGGCTGTTTGGGATATGGATATGCAGCTGATGGAAAAAGCTCATACCAATGAAATGACAGTTGGTATATTTTCTTGGGCAAAGCTGGAGCCAAGCGAAGGTGTCTATGATTTTTCTTTTCTTGATGAAATAATCGATAAGATTGGAAAAAACGGAAAGAAGGTTATTCTTTCAACACCTTCAGGTGCGAGACCTCATTGGTTGGCTGAAAAGTATCCCGAGGTACTCCGTGTTGGACAGGATGGTGTGCGCGAGCATTTCAGAGCAAGGGAGAACCATTGTTTCACTTCGCCTGTATATAGAGAGAAAGTTAAAAACATTAACAGAAAACTTGCTGAAAGATATGGTAACAATCCAACTGTTATTGCATGGCATATTTCGAACGAATTTAACGGAGAATGTCATTGTCAGCTTTGCTGTGATGCTTTCAGAGATTTTCTTAAGAATAAGTTCAATAATAACATAGATGAGCTGAATCATAATTATTGGGCAGATTTCTGGAGCCATACTTACGCAAACTTTGAGCAGATCGAACCCCCGGGAAAAAATACAGAAACGGGTATTCACGGATTGAATCTGGATTGGAAGCGGTTTGTAACTCACCAGACTAAGGAGTTCATTAAATGTGAGCTTGAGCCAATACGTGAGATCACTCCTCATCTTCCCGTAACGACCAATATGATGTTTGAGTTTTATGATATTGATTATTATAAATTTGTCGATATTATTGATTTCGCATCATGGGATTCCTATCCGGAATGGCATAGTTGCGATGATTCCGTAATAGCATCCAAAACTGCGTTTTGGCACGATTTGTATCGTTCACTTATGAAAAAACCGTTTCTGTTGATGGAGAGCACTCCAAGTCTTGTTAACTGGAAGCCATATAATAAAATGAAGCGTCCGGGTCTTGACGTGCTTTCTTCCTTACAGGCTATCGCGCACGGCAGTGACAGCGTACAGTATTTTCAGTGGAGAAAAAGCAGAGGTTCTTCCGAAAAGTTTCACGGAGCGGTAGTTGGACATGATGGAACTGATAACACCAGAGTTTTCAGATCTGTCAAAAAAACAGGCGAAATACTGGAAGCAATAGATGAGATAGCAGGCTCTTTCGTAGATTCTCAGGTAGCCGTAATATTTGATTGGGAGAATATGTGGGCTCTTGATGACTGTCAGGGATATGCAAAGGATGATAAAAAATATTTTGAAACTTGTTATGACTATCATCGTCTTTTCTGGGAAAGAGGAATAAACTGTGATATTGTTTCCCCAAAAAGTGATCTTAAGGGATATAAAATAGTTGTAGCCCCTATGCTATATCTTACTGATGCTGAAACTATCGAAAATCTGAAGAATTATGTCAGTGACGGAGGAATTCTTTACGGAACGTATATGATGGGAACGGTTGATGCGAATGATCTTTGCTATCTGGGTGGTATTCCGGCAAAAGACCTACGCAAAGTGTTTGGCATAGTGTCAGAAGAGATTGATACGCTCTACCCACATGAACGTTGTCATACGGTATTTGGAGAAGCAGAACATGAGCTTATAGATTATTGTGAGGTTATACATCCGGAGACAGCCGAAGTTGTTGCTTCATATTGCGACGGGTTCTATAAATACAGCCCTGCAGTGACAATTAACAGCTTCAATAAAGGAAAGGCTGTATATCAGGCGGCAAGGGATCGCCAAAGCTTGAAATCTGCGATAATTGATATGCTTATACAGGAGAGTGGAGTGACATCAGTGGTTGATGCTTTGGGTGTATTACCACATGGCGTTACAGCTCATTCAAGAACCGATGGTGAAAATCTATATATTTTTGTTGAGAACTATTCCTGTGATGAGAGCGCTACTGTAAAGCTGCGTAAAAAGATGAAGAATATGCTCACCGGAGAATTTTGCGAAATCTGTGAGATTGCGCCTTATGGTTTTGCTATTTTCAAGGAAGAGCATTAGTTGAATTTTTAGGTTATCTGACAGATTGTTTTTGCTGGGTTAATTGATTAGAAAAAGGTGCGTTAGTTATTGCGTTTTATGTTTATATTTGATACAATCTATGTTTAACAGCAGTGATTAATTGCAGCAGAAAGGAGTTCCTTATGAAGCTTGATCCTATTATAATCTCACTTCTTGATACAGACCTGTATAAATTCAATATGAAGCAGGTTATTTTTCACAAGCACACTGATCTTTGCGGAGAGTATTATTTCAAATGCCGCAATGAAGACGTTGTTTTCACCGGAGAAATGGTGGAGGAGGTAAACTGCCAGTTAGACCATCTTTGTTCTCTGAAATTCCAGAAGGACGAGCTTGAATATCTCAGATCTATCCGCTTTATCAAAAACGACTTTGTGGAATATCTGCGACTTTGGAGACCCCTCAGAGACTATGTCGACGTGTCTCTTGAGGAAAATGGCAAGCTGTCCATAGTTGTAAAGGGACCGCTGTTTTCTGCTATGCTTTTTGAAATATATCTTCTTGAGATCGTCAACGAGGTTTATTTCAGATTAAAATATGATTATGATGAGCTCCGCAAGTCTGCGGAGGAGCGTCTGGATGCAAAGATCAAATCGTTCAACGATGGCACATATACCTTCAAGTTTGCAGAGTTTGGCTGTCGTCGCCGTCTTTCCAGAGAATGGGAAGATGTTGTCGTAAAACGATTTATAAAGGAAACAAACAATTGCGTAGGAACATCCAACGTATATCTTGCTAAAAAATACGGAATAACTCCCGTGGGTACATTTGCACATGAGTTTGTTCAGATGTATCAGGGCATTGACTGGATCCCTTTGGCATACACCAACCAGTATGCCATGAACGATTGGTATGACGAATACAAAGGTGACAACGGTACAGCGCTTACCGATACATTAACAACAGACCTGTTCCTGCTTGATTTTAATCGCGCTATGGCAAATAACTATTCAGGCGTGCGCCACGACAGCGGCGATCCTTATGAATGGGGCAACAAAATGATCGAGCACTATAAAAAGTACAGAATCGATCCCAAGCACAAGCAGCTCCTTTTCAGCGACAACCTGAATTTTGACCGTGCACAACAGCTGTATGATTATTTTAAGGATAAAGTGAAGGTTGCCTTCGGAATAGGAACCTTCTGTACTAATGACACCTGCGTGGAGCCGCTTAATATAGTTATCAAACTCCAGTATGTAAACGGTCGTCCCGTTGCAAAACTTTCGGATAACCCTTCAAAGTCAATGTGCCGCGATGGAGATTATCTTGAATATCTGAAAAGAAGCGTTGACTTCAGAATAAACAGAGAAAAATAAAAAAGAGCCAAATGGCTCTTTTTATTTGTTCCTTTTTGTATTTTTTACATAGCAAACAGTATTTGTCACCAGCAGCGCTGTGTATATATACGCAGTTAAATCCATGATTATAAAAGGAAGCATGGCTAATGCAGAAGAGATTGTGATCTGCATAATGATTATATACTCAATCACACGAAGCACAATAAGTACGCACCAGGCTAAAATAATATGTGCTTTTTTTATTTTATCTGTTGGTATCATCGGCTTGTCAAATATCCTGTTTGCAACAAAAACCATAATAATTGAGAAGATAACAAGCAATGTGTTCATCGTAGTAAGAATAGGGAATCCTACAAAATGAGGAGATAATACAACAATCGGCGCTGCTATAGCCCAGACACACCAATAGCCTGCTTTCTGTTTCACGAATAAGCATATCAAACTGCAAGCCAAAGCAGTAAAAATAATAGGTATTGGCATATCTAAGTCCGATTCACTTTCTGCAAATATCCAAACTAATATACTTGCAAGAAGAGATACGCTCAAAAGAATATAGCCGATGATTTTTTGCTGTGTTAAAGGATGCTCCTTTTCAAAAGCATCTGTTTTTGAGTGGGGAAGTGCTTTGGGTTCTCTGCAAGTCAATTCATCAAGAGTAACATCAAAGAGATCACACATCTTTATTAGTTTATCTAAATCCGGCGTAGATGTATCGGTTTCCCATTTTGAAACTGATTGCCGTGAAACGTCAAGGATATCTGCCAAATCTCCCTGCGACAGATTCTTTGCTGTTCTTAATTCATATATTTTCGTACCTATACTCATATGGAAAGCCCCCTGCTTGGATTTGTGTCTACATTATAATACTTTCTATGTGAGATTTCCACCAATCTACCTTGGAAATTTAGCAACTGTAAGTTGCATATACAGCCTTTCGGGTATTTGCTCTTTTGGTTCAACTCAATTCTT
>JAFXGC010000138.1 GCA_017513325.1 Clostridia bacterium | reverse complement strand
GGATCCCGTTTCAGCAGCCGACTGAAGCTCAGCCGGAACAGCGATATCATGCAGGTCGATCACGGCGCCGCAGCAGGAGCATATATAATGAACATGGGGAGCAGTGTTTCCATCGAATCGTTCAATGCCTTTAACGGTGCCTATGCTGACAGCCTCACCTATTTCTTTAAAATATGTAAGGTTACGATAAACAGTTCCAAGCGAGAGATTGGGGATCTCAGGTTTTAGCTGATTATAAACCCATTCTGCTGAGGGGTGAACCGTTGTTGAACGCAGACATGCTAAAATGGCATCTCTTTTTTTAAAATGCTTTGCGCGTTCCATATTTCACCTCCTAAATGCGAATGATTACTGTTTACGTATATAATATAACACATCAATTTCTATTTGTCAATAGGAATTATTCGCATTTACTGAAGTTTTTTAAAATTTTTTTATTTAAAAGAGAAGCGCGTCTATTTAGCATAATTTTATTGATAAAAACAGGCAAATATGATATTATAAAGTATAAACTAATTGAAAAGCAGGTGTGGGTTATGACTACAGAAACTATTTTCTTGCGCGAGGATGATCAGAATATAAAAATGCAAACCTTTGTGCATGATGATTCAACAAATGTAATTGCAGGCAAGCGCGCGGCAATGGTTGTGCTGGCGGGTGGCGGCTATTTGTTTCAGGCTAACGACAGAGAAGGCGAACCTGTTGCCATCAATTATTTTGCAGCGGGCTACAATTGCTTTCTTGTGAATTATTCTATAAATGATAAAGCAGCATTCCCACGTCCCGTTCAGGATGTTTCAAAGGCTATAGTACATATCCGCAGAAATGCAGAAAAATATAATATTGATCCTGATAGAGTATATGTTATAGGTTTTTCCGCAGGCGGACATCTGGCAGCTTCTATGGGAACCTTCTGGTGTGAGGATTGGGCAAAATCAGATGATGATATGGAATTTGGCGAAAATAAACCAACAGCTGTTTTGACCTGCTATCCTGTTATAACAGGTGATCCTCGCTATTATCACCAGCATTCAATAATGCGAGTGCTGGGAAACGATATATATAAGGAAGATACGTCATATGAAGATCTTGCTAAATATTCAGTAGAAAAGCAGATCACAGAGAGAACAGTTCCCACGTTTATTTGGCACACCTTTGAGGACACTTGTGTTCCGGTTGAAAATTCTCTTTTATACGCAATGGCTCTAAAAGAGAAGGGAATCCATTTTGAGCTTCATATTTATCCTAAGGGTGATCACGGTCTTTCCATTGCAACAAAAGAGACTTGGTGGGGTGCTGAACATTTGATAGATCCTCACGTTGGTTCTTGGTTCAGGGATAGCCTACATTTTCTGGAGATTTTCAAATGATATTAGCACTTTGCTGAAAATACGCGTTTCCTCTAAAAAGATGATGTGTATTTACAAATGATTTCACTAAATAATAAAAAAGACACGCATTGCGTGTCTTTTTTATTATTTAGTTTTCACCGTTATCGGCGTCACTATCTTCGCCAAACCCGTCGAGCACGGGGATAACGGAATCGCCGCCTGTGATCTGAGGAAGCTCACCGTCCCACTTTTCAGCGTACTGATATTCAATAAGCTCTTCTGTGATGCTGGCAGCAAGTTTCTGATTTGCTTCAGCCTCAGCAGTTGCCTTTGCAAGAATTGCATCAGCTTCTGCCTGCGCTTCAATAACCTTAACCTGAGCTGCAGCTTCCGCTTCAATAACCTTCTGCTGAGCCTCTGTCTGAGCCTTCAGCTTGTTCTGTTCAGCAACCTGCTTGGCTTCAACAGCTTCAGTAAATGCATCTGTAAAGTCCATGTTTTCAACGGATGAACCAACCAGCTGAATGTTGTGCTCAGCAAGGCTTTCCTTCAGCACAGTTTCTATCTGTTCGGAAAGATCGTTTCTTGAGCCAACAAGGTTTTCTGCTGTAAATTTAGCTGTAACAGTTTTAACGCTGTCCTGAATTCTGGGGATAATGATTTTGTCGTAATACTTTTCCCCGATAGTTTTGTAAATTGTCTGAGCATTTTCTTTGTCAATCTGGAAGTTTACTGTGTAAACGATATTAACTTCCTGAATATCGCTTGAAAAACATGCCAACTCAAGAGTTTCTTTCTGAGTTCTGTTATCCATGTTTATAACGTTAGAAAGGGGATTTTTCAGGTGAATACCAGCTTCGTATGTATAGTCTTCTACGTGACCGAATGTTGTAACAACACCGGTATGTCCTGTAGGAACTTTGGCAATACAGCTGGCGCCCATAACAAGGATTCCGAGAAGCGCAATAAACTGTTTAGCGTTAATAGCCCAGGTATAACCTTTTCCATCCTTTTTAAATCCGAAGATTGTGAAAAGAATCAATGCAAGAATTGTGCCTAAAATAAAGTAAGTCATATGTTTTCTCCTTTTAATTATTATTAATATCAGATTCTGTGATTTCTGCTATATATGCCATATCTTTTGGCGATAGAGCAGGCGAGGGGGCAAGTGAGGATATATCTTCAAAACGTTTTTCAATGTTTGAACGTTCAAGAAGTCTGTTGCAAAAAGCAGCATATGCATATCCTGAAGAATAATTGTTTTTAAAGTTTTGGCTTTTAAACGTTGTTGCAGGAATGATCATTTCAAATTCGCGCTCATCTTCAAAATAAAGCTTCATTGAAACGTCTCCGGTAAGTGTAACACCTATGGTATAGTATTCGGCATTAGTTAAAGGGTATTGCCTCTCAGAAAATGGACGTCGGACAGTGATTGAGTCGGGTGAATAGACTGTTGAGCAGTTTATAGGTAATAAAACTGCCACAACGGCTCCTAAGAGTGCTGCTGCTATACGTATAATTACTTTTGGGATACGAAGGGAATAGGAATCTCCTTCAAAGTCAACTGATTCATCTTCGTCTTCATCCTCGTATTCGTAAGCTACATAGTCTTCAGGTAATTCATCCGGGAGATCCATATAGAGTGAATTTTCTTTATCTTCATTTGTGGTAAATTCTGATAAAGGATCTTCTTCCGGCTCATCTTCATTCATTATGGATGAAAGTTCTTTTTCAATTTCCGATCCTTGATCTTTTATGATCTGCTTTATGTCCGGACGCTCAAAAGAAACTGTTTCAGTTTCTTTTTTTTGCTGCATAAATAATTCGGGGTATATGCTTTCGTCTAATTGCGGCGGAATATAGCTTTCAGGTTTTGTTTGCTCAGTAAGAACCTCTTCTGACTCATTCTCATCATAATCATCTGAGGGCTCATTCTCAAAAGTGAATATATTGCCGGTAAGTATCGCTGCTGTTATGCAGAGTGGTAGAAGCATCGGCATTTTAACGGCATAAGCTGTATTTCCAAGAGAAGTTTTGACCAATAGAAGTCCCAGAAAACAGGTGACTAGAAAAACACTTACAGATGCCGCTGCTGCGCAAATAATACGAATGGTATTTTTGTCTTTCATTAACAAACCTCGATTTTCTTCATTTCGGCGTCTGCGAGAGATTTAAAAGCTGCAGCCTGATAGGAAAGAATTATTATCTTTATGGCTTTTTTCAGTCTGCAAACAGCTCCTTCAAAACATTCTTTGTAATCCGCAGTGATAAAGCTGATGATCTCATCAATGCTTTTGTCAGAATTTTCACATTGAGCAATAGTCTTGCAGATATAATCATACAGCTTGGATTCAGAGACAATATCATCGCTTGTCGTTTCAAGCTCACCATTGATGTATTCAAGCAGATATGATATTCTGGAAAGCTGCATGGTGTCGCGTACCATATTTATAATCAGAATTCTTGCAAGTTGATCTTTGGAGTAAAGTTTGTTTTTAGGATTAAGTACCCAGCCACGTTTAACCCAGTTTTGAAGGGTAGTACCATCAATGCCGGTTATTTCTCTTATGTATGAGAGCATTATTCCATCGGAAATATAAAATATGTTGTTGAGAAAACCTTCACCCATCACTCCTCCTGTTTTTGAAATATCCAAAACTGTACCGGGAATGTATTTGATAGCATTCATGTGATTTTCACCTCCTGTTGTTGTGATTATAGCACGCAGTCAGATGACTGTCAAGGGGTTTCGGATGATTTTTTAAAATATTTTTCAAAATCTATATACAAAGATGAAAATATTTGATAAAATTAATTGACAATATAAAAGATATGGAGAAATGTCTATGAAAAAACCTGTACCGGTAATATTAGATACAGATATCGGCAGTGACCTTGACGATACTTGGGCGCTTGCGATGGCTCTGAAGAGTCCTGAAATCGATCTGAAACTTGTAACAGTAACGGAGTTTGATGTTGAATATCAGGCAAAGCTTGCAGCAAAGATGCTGCAGATTGCAGGAAGAAGCGATATTCCTGTTGGAATAGGCATCTCCAGCGGAAAATATGAGGGTTGCTGTAATATAAGAGAGTGGGTTGAGGATTATGATCTCAGCACATATCCCAATGTTCGTGAAGACGGTGTTCAGGCATTGATAGACACTATTATGGCAAGTGATGAAAAGGTAACAATTCTTGCGATAGGTGCTTTCAGAAATCTTGCAGCAGCAGTTGAACGTGAGCCTCGTATAAAGGAAAAGTCTAAGATACTAGGTGTATGTGCGAACATATATAACGGTGCATTCAGAGGAATGAATTGGTTCCCTCCGCTTGGCAGAGAGAGCAATATCTGGTGCGATGTAAATGCATATCGCAGATCTGTTGAAGTAGAGGGGTGGGAAGTGGAGATAGTTCCTCTAGACCTCACAGGCGGCACTATTCTTGATTGCGAGCGCTATGCAAAGATTCAGGCTCGCAGCGAGCATGATCCCCTTATAAAAGCTTTGATGGAAAACTGCGAGATCTGGTATAAGAATATGAATTTCAATTTTTACGGTCAAAGCTCCTGCTTGTTTGACACAGTAGGTGTATATGCAGCTTTCACTCATGAAAATATGAACTATCAGCGTCTGCCCCTTTATGTAAACGATGATAGTATCACTCTCATAGATCCGATGAGAGGAAAGTATATGGATATAGCTATCACATGGGACGATAAGGATAGATTCTATACATTCCTCACCGCCCGTATGTGTGATGAGATTTAAGGAATAAAATCCAAAGTCTTCCCCTGCTTTGTGGGGGAAGGTAGGTATGTTATCATATGAAGTGCAACACTTCAAAAAAAGTAGACGACACAGCAATAATCGTGTAAAATGAATTTGCTACAAAACCTTTAACACAAGGAGATTGCTATGTCGTCCTACATCCATTTTACACAT
>JAFXGC010000013.1 GCA_017513325.1 Clostridia bacterium | reverse complement strand
TTTTGTTAATTGAAGTGTTCTTTCAGCATATGGCTTTGTACCATCAGTAATACCATTTTTTACATAATAAGCATACAATGCTAATTCTTCAGCACTATCAATTAAAAGATTTTTAGTTGTTTCATCTTCTTCTAATTCAGAAGCTCTAAATGTTTCCCACAAATAAACATCTGAAAACTCTAAATTCTTTAAGTATTTATTTGCGTTTGCATAGTCTGCATTTAATAAGAAGTTGCTACCTGCTTCCCAGTAACCATTATCAATATAATTGTTATAAATTACTTCTTTAGAACTAATAGTTAAATTATATCTAAGTTCTGAGTTTGAAATTCTTGTTGTTTTATAATCAATAAAAGAAGCAGAAGAACGTATATATTCAATTTCTTTTGTTACAAAAGGCAAAAGAAATTCTGCAATAGGATCGCTATTAAAACCAGTATCAATATAAAAAGCTCCAAGAACCGCTTCAAAAGCATCTGCAATTATCGAGGGACGTTCTCTGCCGTTATTATGATCCTCTCCCTTACCAAGAAGAAGATATTTACCAAGACCTATCTCTCGGGAATATTTAGCAAGTGCTTTTTCACAAACAACACTTGCTCTGATTTTAGTCAAGTCACCTTCCTGAATATCTTTATATTCAGAAAAAAGATATCTGCTGACTATAATGGAAAGAACGGAATCTCCAAGAAACTCAAGTCTTTCATTACACTCAATATTTTCACATCTCGTTTTAGCTTCGTTGACATAAGAGGAATGAGTGGTTGCCGTACGAAGCAGGTATTTATTTTTAAAAGAATAACCAAGACTCTCTTCAAGTCCTGAAAGCTCCAACGGAAGATTTTCAAGATTTGCCATTTTCGCTACCTCCTTTGTCAGATCAGTTTTTCGGAGACGATTTCGTCTATTTTATCAAGAGCTCTTTTAGCGTAATACTCATATCTCGGCTTTTTGCCACCCTTGATCTTCATTTCAGGGTTTCTTATAATACCGAAATTTGCATTCATTGGCTGAAAAGCAGCTGCACCTCCGCAGCTTACATATTGAGCCATTGCACCTATCATAGTAATATCAGGGAATATATAAGGCTCTTTGTTTTCTGCCTTCGCAGCAGCAGAAACACCACACACAAAGCCCGATGCAGCTGATTCTATATATCCTTCAACGCCTGTCATCTGACCTGCAAAAAATAAATTTCCGTTTTCACGCATGGAATAATCCTTATCAAGCAATTCAGGAGAATTAAGGAATGTATTTCTATGCATAACACCATATCTGAGAAAGTCAGCATTTTCAAGTCCGGGTATCATTCTGAAAACTCTTCTCTGCTCAGGGAAAGTGAGATGGGTCTGGAATCCGACAATATTGTACATTGTTCCGCTTTCATTTTCACGGCGGAGCTGAACAACTGCATAATAACTTTCGTCGCTATCGGGACGATGAAGACCAACCGGCTTCATTGGGCCGAAACGAAGCGTATCTTCTCCGCGACGCGCCATAACCTCAACAGGCATACAGCCCTCGAAAACCTTGATTTTTTCACCTTTTTCGAAATCATGCAGCTGAGCTTCTTCGGCTGTTATCAATGCTTCATAAAAGGCTGAATACTCCTCTTTTGTCATAGGACAATTGATATAATCAGGTGTTCCTTTGTCATATCTTGAAGCAAAAAATGCTTTATCCATATCGATAGTTGAAAAATCAACTATAGGAGCTGCTGCATCAAAAAAAGAAAGTTTCTTTCCGCCGACAAGCTCAGAAATTTTAGCTGCCAAGGCATCAGATGTCAGGGGTCCGGTTGCGATGATATTAATATTCTCAGTGGGAATCTCTGTTACCTCTGCTTCAACCACTTCTATATTGGGGTGATTTTTTATTTTATCGGTTATATACTCAGAAAAAAGCTTTCTGTCTACTGCAAGAGCTCCGCCTGCCGCAACTTGAGTTGCGTCTGCAGCCTCCATTATGAGAGAGCCCATACGGCGTAATTCTTCTTTAAGAAGCCCTACGCCGCTGGTAACATCATTACTTCTGAGGGAATTTGAGCATACCAATTCTGCAAAAGTATCACTGTGATGCGCGGGGGATTTTTTATGAGGTTTCATTTCAGTGAGCACTACTTTATTACCGCGCTCAGCTGCCTGCCACGCCGCTTCACAGCCTGCAAGGCCTGCTCCTATCACATTAATTTTCTTCATTTGTTTCAGCTATACTTTCTGATTTATATCCACAGCCCTCTGTTTTGCAAACAAGATTGTTCTTACCTTTTTTGTGATAGAGCATTCCGCCGCAACTGGGGCATTTTTCTGCTGTAGGCATATCCCATGAAGAGAACTTACATTCAGGATACTTTGAGCAACTGTAAAATACGGTTTTATTCTTGCCGTATTTTGTTACGATTTCGCTTCCGCAATCGGGACAGTTTACACCAAGTCCTTTACCCTTCTGCTTAGTAAATTTACATTCAGGATATTTTGAACATGCATAGAACGAACCGTAACGTCCGCTTCTCATAACCATATCTGCTCCGCATTTTTCACACTTACAGGGAGCTTCTGCATCTTCATTGAGAGGAAGAACAACCTCTTTTTTCACAAGAGGTTTTGTATTTTTACACTCAGGATAATTGGGACAAGCCGCAAATTTTCCAAAGCGTCCGTTTTTAAGGATCATTGTGCTTCCGCACTTGTCACAGATAATATCAGTTTCCTCCACGGGAACTGTTATATCTTCTTTTGATATAGTTGCCTCAGCTCTTTCAAGCTCTGCACTGAAAATTCCGTAGAACTTACTGAGCATTTCTTCCATATCAGTGTTGCCCTCTTCAATAGAGTCAAGGCTATCTTCCATAGAAGAAGTGAATTTGTAGTCAACAATATCAGGAAAGTTTTTAACCATTATATCTGTTATAACTTCACCGAGAGGAGTAGGCACAAGAGATTTTCCATCTCGTGAAACATATCCTCTTGAAATAATGATCGTAATAATAGGTGTATAAGTGGAAGGTCTGCCGATTCCCTTTTCTTCAAGGAATTTTACAAGAGAGGCTTCTGTATATCTCGCCGGAGGCTCTGTGAAATGCTGATCGCAGGATATTCCCTTGTTTTCCAGAATATCACCTTTTGTCAGTTCGGGAAGCTTTTTATTTTTTTCTTCATCAACCTCGTCTGTTGTTTCTTCATATACAGCCATATAGCCGTTGAACTTGATTGTATATCCGCTGGCTCTGAAATTACAACCACCGCATTCAAGTTCCGCTGCAACAGTATCAAGTTCAGCATCCTGCATCTGGCTTGCAACAAATCTATCCCAGATAAGCTTATAGATCTTATACTGATCATTTGAAAGATACTTTTTAACCTTCTGAGGCTCAAGCTTCATAGAAGAAGGTCTTATAGCTTCATGCGCATCCTGAGCATTAGCCTTGGTTTTATACACGCGGAAATTTGCAGGAGCATATTCTTCGCCGTATTTTTCAGTTATATACTCTTTAGCTGCCGCCTGTGCTTCGGCAGATACTCTGAGAGAGTCAGTTCTCATATATGTTATAAGACCCTGAACTCCATCGCTTCCGAGGTGAATACCTTCATAAAGCTCCTGTGCCACTCTCATTGTACGCTGTGTCTGGAAATTCAGCTTTCTAGAAGCCTCCTGCTGCATTGTGGATGTTGTGAAAGGAGGTGTAGGATGTTTTATTCTTGTTCCTTTCTTAACATCGGCAACAACAAATCTCTTACCATTTACGCTTGTGCGAACAAATTCTGCATCAGAAGCGCAATTTAGTTCTTTTTTATTTTTTGAACCTGCGTCGCCATAATAACGAACAACAAGTTCTTTCCCGTCAAGACTTTCAAGAGAAGCATCGACTGTCCAATATTCACGGGGAATGAACGCTCTGATCTCGTTTTCACGTTCAACAATAATTCGTGTAGCTACAGACTGAACTCTTCCCGCAGAAAGACCGCTTTTTACAGTTTTCCACAGGAAAGGACTAAGTTTATAGCCAACAAGTCTGTCAAGAATTCGTCTTGCCTGCTGCGCATTGACGATATCCATATCAATGGCGCGAGGCTTCTTTATAGCTTCCTTAACGGCTGTTTTGGTAAGCTCGTTAAAAGTTATTCTTTTTACTTTTTCTTCGGGAACACCAAGCGCTGTTGCAAGATGCCAAGAAATAGCCTCACCCTCACGGTCAGGGTCAGTTGCCAGAAAAACTTTATTAGCTTTTTTGGCTTCTTTTTTCAACTCTTTTATAAGGTCTCCCTTACCTCTGATATTGATATAGTGAGCATCAAAATTGTTTTCTACATCAATTCCGAGAGAAGATTTGGGCAAATCTCTCACGTGGCCCTTGGACGCTACTACTTTATAGTTTGAGCCAAGAAAACCTTTAATTGTGTTTATCTTCGCAGGAGACTCCAATATTACAAGATTTGACATATACTGTTTCTAATTCCCTTCAATATATTTAAATCATACACGGATATAGATTATACAGATTAAGCAGGATTTTTGCAATACCCTTTTTATTATTTTTTCAAATACCCTCATCAAGCTCTGTTATCGCAGGCTCTCCGACTTCTTCATCATCAGCGTGTCTCATAAAGTATCCACCGGCACCCGACTCAACAGCTCCCGATATTTCAAGTAACGTAAGCGAAGCCATTACTGTAGATACAGGCATTCCGGATACATTACATATTTCTTCTGCCAGCATTGGTATATCAGGCATCATTGCACGATACACCCTCTTTTCTTCTTCACTAAGGCTGTCAAAATCAACGTTTCCTGAGGGTTTGGCACTCTTTGAGAAAATTTCCTCTTTTGTCTTTTTATTTTTTACAGTTGACTTTTTCTTCTTTTTAGTCAAAATTCTAATATTTTCATCCTCAGTTTTGTTTTCTACAACGGGCGTTACAATGTTTTTTATATCAATTGTATGAGGATATATGAGTTCATATCTTGAAAGTATATCTTCCGGTGATGTTACAGCCTCAGCGCCGTTCTTTATCAGATGATTTGTTCCCTCTGCTCCGATTTCACCAACCTTACCGGGCACAGCAAACAATTCTCTACCCTGATAAACCGCGTGACGTGCTGTGATGAGAGAACCGCTTCGCATATTTCCCTCTATTACGCACACGGATTGAGAAATACCGCTGATTATTCTGTTTCTGATGGGAAAATTCTTTCTGAGAGGTGAAACACCAGGAGAAAATTCTGTAATAACAGCGCCACTGTTAAGCACCCTTTCAAGAAGTGCTTCGTTTTCTTTAGGATATACAACATCGATACCGCAACCAAGTACAGCGACAGTAGTACCCCCTGCATCAAGTGCACCTTTCATAGCCATTGCATCGCATCCAAGCGCAAGTCCACTTACAAGGCCGGCACCGCCGCTTGCCAATCCATGTCCGAATTTATAGGACATTTCTCTGCCGTATTCTGACATTGAACGAGTTCCGACTACTGCGCAAGTGAATGTATTTTCAAAATCAGGTAGTACGCCAAGGGTGTACAAAACCATCGGAGCATCCACCAAAGCTCTCAGTGAAAGAGGATATAATGTGTCATCGGGGCATATTATTCTTACTCCAATACTATCACACCATCTGATTATATCTTCTTCATCAGAAATATCTTTGTATAAAAGATTGGATCTTATTCGCTTATCTACTCTGAAATTACAATCTGCCAGACTATCCTCATCGCAACAATATACGTTGTATGCATTGCCAAAATGTCTGACAAGGCTGACCGCCACCTTACTACCGGCACCGCATGCGTGAGAGAGCCACATCCAATATTTTCTTGTATCCTTTATTTTCACAGCTCTTCTCTCCCGTACTCCCAAAGGATAACCGCTGCCGCAATTGCAGCATTAAGGCTTTCAGTTTTGCCGCTCATAGGAATTATCATCGTTGCATCGCATGCAGCAAGAACTTCACTTGAAATGCCGTGCCCTTCGTTGCCGATAACAGGACAGTCGCGTGCATATATTTTATCTTTACCAAGTGTCATACTGTTATCAGAAAGAGCCGTTGCTATAACTCTTCTGCCGCCGTTTTTCAGCTCGTTTATAAAGCTGACAGGTTCATCTATTACAGTGGTTTTGATCTTAAAAAACGCGCCCATAGAAGCTCTGACAGTTTTGGGATTATACAAATCTGCGCACCCCCACAAAACGACTCTGTCAAAACCGAATGCAGCAGCGCTGCGAAGAATAGTTCCCACGTTTCCGGGGTCACGTACATTATCAAGAGCGCATATTCTCTCGTTCTTCATATTTTCAACGCTTATAGAATCGGTATCATCTTTTTTTATTACAAAGATAATGCCGTCAGATGCTTTATCTGTTGTAATTTTATCAAATGCTCCGTCTGAAAGGATTATAACTTCCCCTCCACTGTTTTCTGCAAGAGAAATATATTCTTTATCCTCTGACCTATTCTCGCGAACAAGCGCATATTTCACCTGCACAAGACCTGCAGCTTCTTTGCAAAGCTTATAGCCTTCGCAAAGATACAGAGAAGTGTTGTCTCTTTCTTTTTTATCCTTCAGTTTTGCCAAAGCAACAACGGTTTCATTTGTTCTTGAGGAAATATATGTTTTCATTGTATCCTCCAAAGTGTTATTATCAATCGGACGACCGATGGTCGCACCTTCACAATTGATATGAAAAGAACCCGCACGCGTGTGCGTGTGGGTTCTTATTAAATCTCAAATTAGAGAGCAGCCTTTGCCTTTTCAACGAGAGCTGCGAAAGCTTCCTTATCAGCGATAGCGATCTCGGAGAGCATCTTTCTGTTGAGAGTGATGCCAGCCTTCTTGAGACCGTTCATGAATGTGGAGTAGTTCATGCCGTTCATCTTAGCTGCTGCGGAAATACGAGCGATCCAGAGCTGTCTGAATTCTCTCTTCTTCTGCTTTCTGCCGATGTAAGCATAGTTACCGCTCTTCATAACGGCCTGCTTAGCCATCTTGAAGTGCTTAGACTTGGAACCCCAGTAACCCTTAGCTGCCTTTAATACTTTATTTCTTCTCTTGCGCGTCATCATAGCGCCCTTAACTCTTGCCATCTTTATATTCCCTTTCTGTAGATAAATTCAAAGTTTCG
Source organism: Clostridia bacterium (assembly GCA_017513325.1). GTDB lineage: Bacteria > Bacillota > Clostridia > Oscillospirales > CAG-272 > Avispirillum. The sequence goes on along the minus strand of JAFXGC010000013.1, from coordinate 6,650 downwards.
TCTTTCGACTTATTTCATAATAAGTCTCTTGATGTTTGCCTCAAATGCAGGGCTAACGTAGCCAGCAGAACGAAGATGTCTCTTCTGCTTCTGTGTCTTATTTGTGCTGAGATTGTGGCGGTGTGCGCTGTGATGCATCTTAACCTTACCTGTACCTGTTACGGAGAAACGCTTAGCAGATGCCTTATGTGTCTTGATCTTACCCATTTTTCGTGTGTCCTTTCGATATTGTAATTTTTACTCAGCTGCTTCAGCAGTTTCCTGCTTAGCTGCTTTATCGCTGTTTTTACCCTGCTTTAAGGGAGTGAGGAACATGATCATCTGTCTGCCCTCAAGTGCAGGTTTCTTATCAACGGTGGAAACCTCTGCGCAAGCTTCCTGGAATCTGGCAATAACTTCTTTGCCAAGCTCCTGGTGAGCCATTTCTCTACCCTTGAAACGAAGACATACTCTTACCTTGTTTCCTTCGGAAAGGAACTTGATAGCTCTGTTTGCCTTTGTGTCAAAGTCATGCTTGTCAATTCTGCAGGAAAGCTGAACCTCTTTGATTTCAACTGTCTGCTGCTTCTTTCTCTGCTCTTTTACTCTCTTGTCCTGCTCATAACGGTATTTACCGTAGTCCATTGCACGACATACAGGCGGAGTTGCCTGAGGAGCGATACAAACAAGGTCAACACCCTGATCGTATGCAAATGCTTTTGCCTCTGTGAGACTCATTATACCGACCTGATCGCCCTGAGCGTCGAGAAGTCGCACTTCCTTAGCCTTGATGTCATCATTGATGAGAAGCTCTTTAGCGCTTATGGTGGAACACCCCCGATAATAAAATAAAAATTGCGAAGCTTTTAGCTCCGCAAACATCCAAATTCCGCCCGTTAGGGTGAAAATCAAATATTGAACCGATGCTCGACTTCTTCGGCACGGTGAGAACGGAGCGTTCTTCTTCCTTTTACTCCGCTATTATACACCACCCTCTACGCCTTGTCAATACCCTTTTTGAAAGTTTTTTTGTGAAAGTTTATTATATTCCGTTGACATTTGTAAACCCATTTGTTATACTGTGGTTAACAATTGTAAACCAAGTGAGGTACTGACTATGAATAATATTACTCTTTCAGACGGCGAATGGAAATTGATGAATGCTCTTTGGGATAATTCCCCATGCAGTCTTTCATTTTTAGTGAAACACTTTGAGGGAGACACGGATTGGTCCAAAACAACTATTTTCATTATGCTTAAACGTCTTATGGAAAAAGGTGCTGTTTCAATTGACACAAGTGGAAAGGTTCAGCTCTATTTACCCGAAATTGACAGAGAAGATGCAACTGTTAAAGAAACGAAATCTTTTCTCAGCCGTATTTACGGCGGCAGCGTTGGGCTGATGCTGTCTTCACTTGCAGGTCAGCGTTCCCTCTCCGAAAAGGATATTGAGGAATTGCGAAAGGTTCTTGACCAGGTTGAAAACAACATATCCAAGGAGGATTGAACATGAAAAAAATATCTGTCCCAAAACAAATACGAAAAATAGCAGCTATCAGAATTTTGGAGCGATTTCTTCTATTGGCCGTTCTTCTTTTGGTAGCATATGTTTTTTCGGACTATGTTATTAATAATATTTATGAAGAAGCTAATTTCGGAAACTACTCTTTCACACTTTTCTTTATCTACATAATTCCCTTTTGGTTGAGCAAAATCCCCAAAAAGCTTTTTGACCGAGATTGGTACGGCGAAATTCTCTCTTTTGAAACAAACAATCACGAATTCAAGTTTTTTGACGGAAAAGACAAAAGAGAAAAATTCTCACTCCACGCTCTGATAAAAGAACCTAACGGGAAACTTCACACTCACAGAATCACCAACGAAAAGCTCTTTAAACCGGGTGACAAGGTCATTCACGTTTACGGAATGGATTATATTACGCCAATAAGAACACCGTCAAACCCCGGAAAGATCGTTTGTGTGTGCTGCGGCGGAGATAATGAAACAGAACTTAAACACTGCAGATACTGTGCTTGTACTCTTGATGTGAAGCTTGTTGATGAAAAGAAAGGATAAATTATCTTGAAAGCTAAATTTGAAAACGCAAAAAGGTTATTTTCAAAATGGTTCATTTTCTTTATTGGGTGGTTTATTCCAATTTATCTTATTCCCTGCTTTAATAATCTTATTGCTTCTGAATTTCTAATATGGTATTACACGGATATGCACTTGCCCCCATTATCATGGAAAATGTTTTTACTTATGTGGATAGTTATGATGGTTATGACAGGAATCATTCTTTCGCTTGCTATGGATGGTGTGAGTAAAAAACAAAATTTAGGTAAGTTATATCCATTATCTGTTGTTATAGTAAACCAGATTGCTGCCGGTGTTACCTATATGCTGATTGCAGAGATTACTGATTACAAAGGTCTGCTTTATTATCCGGGTGTTTTTCTCAGCTTCGTTATAAATGAGATCGACTCCGACATAATAAACAGTGTCAATGAATCAACCTGGCTGTTTTGGCTGACATTAATCAGCATGATAATTCTTTTGGCAGCAGGTATGCTTAGTTATTTTCAGCAAAGAAATCGACAGGCGCGGTTGATTGAAATCGAAAAAAATTATCTGAAAGAAAAATATAACAAACTATGATCACTTATTTGTTGTCACTCTCTGCGCTTGCTGCTGCGCTTACTATAATAAGCATTGTTTTCAGAGAAAAGGCTTCGTCAAGAGTGATATATGCGGCTTGGTTACTGCTTGCTATAAGAATTTGTATTCCCGTTTCACTTTTTGAAATTGAAATTCCTGCAATTAATTCTGAAGCCGTTGTTCCAGACACACCTGAAACACAGCAAACTCATATTGACGAAAAAAATGAATCTGCAGCCCTTCCCGATGTTCCAAACCAACCTGAAATCAATTTTTCGGAGGACAATATCAACACACAAATACCTATCAAAAAATTACCTGTTAAGAATATTCTTAACATAATATGGTTGATAGGAGCTTGCTGTGTTGGACTATGGTTAGCAGCGGCGAGGCTAATATTCACAACAACTCTTTGGAACACAAGAATATACCACGGTGAATATAAAGGCAAAAACGTTTATATTTCCGATCATATTCACTCACCTTGCATTGCAGGATTGAAGCCTGTTATATACATAACGCCAGATGCTGCTTGCTCTCAATATATAGAATTGATTTTAGAGCATGAGTATAGGCATTTTTGCCATGGAGATACTTTTTGGGCATTGTTTAGAGGTTTATCTATTAGCCTTTTTTGGTGGAATCCTTTTATTTGGGCGGCCGCCGTTCTTTCAAAACAAGATGGAGAACTTGCTTGCGACGAGGCTGTTACTGCCAAACTGGAAAAGAAACTTAAGGCTCAATACGCTCATATGATCTTTGAGGCTGCTGCAAGCAGCAGAAAATATTCAATCGGCTTTGGAACCGGGCATATTAAAGAGCGAATGCTGATGATAACAAAAAACAAGAACTGCGTATTGTCAACTTTAGCTGTTATTCTTTCCGTTTTGTTCTGGCTTTGCGCTTTTACCGTTCCTGTTGAAGCCAAAAATGTCCCCCTCCCCGATGGAATTGATGCTGATCTGCCCCAGGGTGAGTTTTTAGACGGTCCAAACGGACAACCCATTGAGTCTTACAAAAGCTTTGATGATCTGATCTTCTCCGAAAACGTCGTATCAGTTAATAAGCATCCTGACAGCTTATACAGAGGTTCAGTTGAAAAATACGACGTTGTTCTGAAAAATGGCAGCTTTAAAATAGGTTACGCCATAACCGTTCCCAACGATTATGAAAAACAAAAATACCCTGTTGTATTCTTCTTCCCCGAACTAAAGCCTTCCCATGAGTATAATGCAAGCACGATCACATTGAATGACTGCATTTGCGTTACGTATATGCGTCGGGATCTTGAAAAGAGAGAATCTTGGGATCTTGCTGAAAATGACCTGTCTGATATTTCCATTATGATGGATATAATTTTAAATTGTGATTTCGTTGATGAAAGCAGGATTTTCGCCGTGGGTTCATCAAATGGAAGCGTTCTTTCCATGTATATGGCAAGGTCATATTCTGAAAACATTTGCGGTGTTGCAATTACCCATCCTTTGTGTGATTGGAAGCTTATGTACCAAACAAGCGACATTCATGAGGATTTCTTTGAATACTACTGCTCAGGCTCTCCCGATGAAGTTCCCGAAGAATACGAAAAGCGTTCTGCCGTTACGTTTGCAGACGAAATACTTTGTCCTGTTATCATTATTGACTATACAGATCCTCGTTTTTATTACAAGGCAGGACAAGCTGAAGCTATGAAAGAGGCAATGGATGCTGTAGGTGGAAATTGCACTATACACAAGCTTGATACCCCATTTAGCGAAGCTAACGATTTCAAAAGCGCCGAAGCGCGAGAGTTATTGTGGAATTTTATAGACAAATACAAATAACACACCTCATCCGTCCCGTCCAATGTGTAGGACGTGCCACCTTCTCCTCAATGAGAAGGCTAAAGCAAAAAACTGCATTGAATTTTCAATGCAGTTTTTATTATTCAGTTCTTAAGTGCCTGCATGGGAGCGGGGATTCTACCGCCGCGGGCAATGAATTTTGCAGGAGATTTATCGTTTATCTTCATTACGGGGCCGCTACCAAAGAGTCCACCGAATTCAAGCTCTTCTCCTTCTTTTTTACCTATCGCGGGAATCACTCTTACTGCTGTTGTTTTGGAGTTTACCATACCGATTGCAGCTTCATCTGCGATGATTGCGGAAATAACCTCTGCAGGTGTTTCACCTGGGATTACTATCATATCGAGACCTACGGAGCAAACGCTTGTCATTGCTTCAAGTTTTTCAAGAGAAAGTGTGCCTGCTCTTGCTGCGTCTATCATACCTGCATCCTCAGAAACAGGGATAAATGCGCCGGAAAGTCCGCCAACATTGGATGAAGCCATAACACCGCCTTTTTTAACCGCGTCGTTTAGCATAGCAAGCGCTGCAGTTGTACCGTGTGTACCGCACTGTTCAAGGCCCATTGCTTCAAGGATATGTGCTACGGAGTCGCCGACAGCGGGAGTGGGCGCAAGAGACAGGTCGATAATACCGAAAGGCACACCAAGTCTCTTAGATGCTTCTGTACCAACAAGCTGACCTACTCTTGTTATCTTAAATGCTGTTTTCTTAATAAGGTCTGCAACTTCGTTAAGGTCTTCATCGGGATGCTTTTCAAGCACGCTTCTTACACCGCCGGGGCCTGATACGCCGACGTTAATAACGCAGTCAGGTTCACCTACGCCGTGGAATGCGCCTGCCATAAAGGGATTATCTTCAGGAGCGTTACAAAGAACAACTATCTTTGCAGCGCCCATACAGTCAGCATCGGTTGTCTTCTCTGCTGCCTCACGAACGATATGGCCCATCATTGCAACAGCGTCCATATTGATGCCTGCTTTTGTAGAACCTACGTTTACGGAAGAGCAAACTCTTGTTGTTTTTGCCATTGCTTCGGGGATCGCTGCAATAAGTTCTTTATCGCCTGCGGAAAAGCCCTTATGTACCAGAGCGGAAAATCCGCCAATGAAGTTTACGCCGATTGCTTCTGCTGCGCGGTTGAGAGTGAGCGCGTATTTTACGGGATCACCGCCGCTGGATGCAACCAGCATTGAAATGGGAGTTACTGAAACTCTCTTATTGATGATCGGAATACCGTAGAGCTTTGAAATTTCTTCGCCAACCTCTACCAGTCTGCCCGCTTTTGTTACGATCTTATTATAAACCTTTTCACAAGCTTTATCTATATCAGGGTCGGCACAATCAAGCAAGGATATTCCCATTGTTATTGTTCTGATATCAAGATTCTCGTTCTGGATCATCTTGATAGTTTCCATAATATCGCCAATATTAAGCATTGCTATTCTCCTTTGCCTTGGAAATTACTCAGATGCGATGCATAGAATTGAAAATATCCTCATGCATAATATTGATCTGCATACCGATATCCTCACCTGTTTTTTCAAGTGTTGCCTTAAGTGCGGAAAAATCACAATCAGCCGCTGTGATATCAACCATCATCACCATCACGAACATTTCCTGAAGAACGGACTGTGTTACGTCTATAATATTAGCCTTGTGCTCGCTACAAACTGCACTTACTTTAGCAAGGATGCCATATGTATCCTTACCGATAACTGAAATTATTGCTCTCATAAATTATATCCTCCGTCATTAACTACTTTTTCACCGTCAAAAATCACAATACCGAATGCTTCGCCCATAATTCCGCCGTTTTTAAGGTGATCAACTATGCCGCGGCGAAGACTTCCGTCTGAAGGAAGATCATCAGGATTGCCGGTATATTCCATATCAAAAATACGCCAGCAATCAGGAAACTCGGGTGTATCCCATGCGGTGATAATATCGTAGTCGTTTATAAACTTATCAACGTTTGTTCCCTTCTTAACACTGTCAAACACTGACTTATGGAGAAGCCATGAGCCTGCGCAGATAGGAAGGAGCCCGTTTATACGATACTCGGGGAAAAACTCATATGCCATTTTATATGATGCGAGAACTTCCTCGTAGGGCATTCTTCCGCTTGAAGGAATATGAACGTCAAGCACGGGATCACCATGCTTTATA
>JAFXGC010000137.1 GCA_017513325.1 Clostridia bacterium | reverse complement strand
TAGCAATTACGTTCTCGGCGGCTTGAGGGCAAGCCGCCCTACAGGTTTCGCCATAATTATACCGCTAAACAATAATTTATCTGCCTTCTCCAAGAAGAAACTATTTTATGTAACCTAGTCACAGAATAGGAATAAAAAGCAGTGTATAATAAGGACATCAAGAGGGGAATAAGGCTCTTGTATTGTAAAAAAACCGTATATGTGTTATAATAAGAAAAAAGACATAAGGGACGGCTTTACAATGGAAAAGAAATATATTCTTGCTCTTGATGAGGGAACCACAAGTGCCCGTAGCATACTTTTTGATCGCGATTGCAATATCATCAGTATGTCTCAGCACGAGATCCCTCTCACATATCCTCAGCCCGGTTGGGTTGAGCAGGATCCTATGGCTATCTATGCTAACCAGTATGCCAGCCTTACGGAGTGCATTGCCAAAAGCGGTATTGACCCGAGAGAGATAGCAGGCGTTGGTATAACAAATCAGCGTGAAACAGCTATTGTTTGGGACAAGGAGACAGGCCGGCCTGTTTATAACGCTATTGTGTGGCAGTGCCGCAGAACTGCCGATATGTGCGAGCAGCTCATACGTGATGGTCATGGAGACTATATCTCTGAGGTGACAGGTCTTCGCCCCGATGCCTATTTCAGCGCAACAAAGATCAAGTGGATTCTGGATAATGTTCCCGGCGCAAGAGAAAAGGCTGAGGCAGGAGAGCTGCTTTTCGGAACGGTTGACACATGGATCCTCTGGAAACTGACTGACGGAGAAGTTCACATAACTGACGGTACCAACGCTTCAAGAACTATGTTATATGATATAGAAAAAGGCTGTTGGGATGAAAGGCTTCTTCAGCTGCTTGATATACCGCGCAGTATGCTTCCGGAAGTGCGTAGCAGTAGTGAGGTATACGGATATCTTCGCATAATGGGTCAGCGTCTGCCTATCTGCGGTATTGCGGGCGACCAGCAGGCTGCTCTCTTCGGTCAGGGATGCTTCAATGCAGGAGATATGAAAAACACCTATGGCACAGGATGCTTCCTTCTGGCGAACACAGGTAGCGAGCGTATCCGCAGCCGTCATGGCTTGCTGACAACCATTGCGGCAACAGAAGCCGGCAAACCTGTGGAATATGCCCTTGAGGGTAGCGTATTCGTTGCAGGCGCAGTTATGAAATGGCTTCGTGACGAAATGCGTCTTATTTCCGAATCCAGAGACAGTGAATATTTTGCAGGCAAAGTAAAGGATAATGGTGGAGTCTACGTAGTACCTGCCTTCACAGGGCTTGGCGCGCCTTATTGGGATATGCGTGCAAGAGGAACTATCACCGGACTCACAGGCGGCGTTGGAGCAAATCATATAATCAGAGCGGCATTGGAATCCATTGCTTATCAGACAGAGGACGTTATCAGCGCAATGCAGGCTGATTTCGGCGGAAAGATCAATATTCTCAGAGTGGACGGAGGGGCATCGGCAAACGATCTGCTTATGCAGTTTCAATCCGACATTTCCGATGTTAAGGTTTTTCGTCCTCATACTATGGAAGCAACGGCAGCCGGAGCTGCATTCCTTGCCGGCCTTGCAGTTGGATTTTTCCGTGACCGTGAGGAAATAGGCAAAAAGCTCCAAAGCGGAAAAGAGTTTGCTCCCACAATGGCGGCTTCAGAAAGAGAAAAGCTTCTTTATGGCTGGCATGATGCAGTGAAAGCGGCTTGCCGCGGACATTGAAAGGGGTGTCTGAAATGAACATTGTAGAAAAGTCAGTCTTGTCAACTGACAATAAGCATCAGCTTTGCGGAAAGGTTTATCTTCCCGATGGCGAAGCAAAAGGTTATTTCCATGTGGTTCATGGTATGACAGAGCATATTGGCAGATATGATCGTTTTATGCGTGAAATGTCTGAGGCAGGATATATTTGCTTTGGATATGATCATCTGGGGCATGGAGCAACGGCGAGTGAAGATGAACTTGGATTTATAGCATCAAAGGACGGCTGGAAATACCTGTGCCGAGACGTACATCAGTTTGCTTCTTCCGTTATGAGTGAATACGGCGAGGCTCCATATTACCTGATGGGTCACAGCATGGGTTCATTCATAGTGCGCCTTGCGGTTACTATGGATTCAAAGCCGGATAAGCTTGTTATTATGGGCACGGGTGGAGAAAATCCCGCAGCGGATATAGGTCTTGGCATCATCGGCCTGATATCAAAGCTTTTCGGCGAAAAGCATATATCAAAGCTTGTGGACAGTATCGCCTTCGGTTCATATAATAAACGCTTTAAAGGTGAAGACGAAAAGGCTTGGCTGACAGGGGATATGCTTGTGAGAGAAAAATATTTGGCAGACCCTTGGTGTAATTATAAATTCACCGTCAGCGCAATGTCAGATCTGGTAACACTCAATAAAAACTCAAATCTTGGCGAAACATTTCAGAAAACTCCTGTGGATATGCCCATATTTGTAATATCCGGTTCCGAGGATCCCGTTGGGGATTACGGAGAGGGAGTGGTAAAGGTTTTTGAGGGATATAATGCTGCCGGTTGCAAAGCCGAAATGAAGCTATATGAAGGATATCGCCATGAAATCCTTAATGATAAGAGTTATGAAAAGGTTTTGGTGGATATTATTAAATTTATATCAAAATAGTTGAAAAAATTTTATGAGAAAAATCCCGTAAACTCTTCCATTTTCAACAATAGTGATGTATAATAATCGGAGATAGTAATACTAATAAATATATAAGTTAGGAGAAAGCCATATGAATTATATGTTTGACGGTTGGGCCGGCTTTGAAAAAGGCAGCTGGGTCAACGAAATTGATGTAAGAAGCTTTATCAGACATAACTTCACACCCTATGACGGTGATGAGAGTTTCCTTGTAGGACCTACACAGAACACAAAGGATCTGTGGGCTCAGGTTCTTGATCTCACAAAGCAGGAAAGAGAAGCAGGCGGCGTTCTCGATATGGATACAAAGATCATTTCCACTATCACATCTCACGGCCCTGCATATCTTGACAAGGATAAGGAAACAATCGTAGGTTTCCAGACAGACAAGCCTTTCAAGCGTGCTCTTATGCCTTATGGTGGTATCCGTATGGCAGAGAAAGCTCTCTCTGATAACGGCTATCAGATCGATCCTGAAGTTAAGGAGTTCTTTGAAGTTCACAGAAAAACTCATAACGCAGGCGTATTTGATGCATACACACCTGAAATGAGAGCTTGCCGCTCCAGCCATATTATCACAGGTCTTCCTGATGCTTACGGTCGTGGCCGTATCATCGGTGACTATCGTAGAGTTGCTCTTTACGGTGTAGACAGACTTATCGAAGATAAGATGGAGCAGAAGGCAACAACACGTTCTGCAATGTATTCTCAGGTTATCCGTGCAAGAGAAGAGCTTGCAGAGCAGATTCGTGCACTTCAGGATCTTAAGAAGATGGCAGCAAGCTATGGTTATGATATTTCCAAGCCTGCAACAAATACAAAGGAAGCTATTCAGTGGCTCTATTTCGGTTACCTTGCAGCTGTTAAGGAGCAGAATGGTGCTGCTATGTCCCTTGGACGTACTTCCACATTTATTGATATTTACGCTGAGCGTGACCTTAAGAACGGCGTATTCACAGAAGAACAGCTTCAGGAGATGGTTGACCACTTCATTATGAAGCTTCGTCTCATCAAGTTCGCTCGTACACCTGAATATAATGCACTGTTCTCCGGTGACCCTCAGTGGGTAACAGAATCTATCGGTGGTGTAGCTATCGACGGTCGTCACATGGTAACAAAGATGTCCTATCGTTACCTCCATACACTTGTAAACCTTGGTGTAGCTCCCGAGCCTAACCTCACTGTTCTTTGGTCTGTAAGACTTCCCGATAACTTCAAGCGTTTCTGCGCAAAGATCTCCATCGAAACATCCTCTGTACAGTACGAGAACGACGACCTTATGAGATTCACTCATGGTGATGACTACGCTATCGCATGCTGCGTATCTTCTATGAGACTCGGTAAGGAAATGCAGTTCTTCGGCGCAAGAGCAAACCTTGCAAAGTGTCTGCTTTACGCTATCAACGGCGGTATCGATGAAATTTCCGGCAAGCAGGTTGGTCCTGAATTCCGTCCCATCACTTCTGAATATCTTGATTATGACGAAGTTATGCAGAAGTACGACGCGATGATGAAGTGGCTTGCAGGCGTATATGTAAACACTCTCAACATCATCCACTATATGCACGATAAGTATTGCTACGAGAAGATCCAGATGGCTCTTCACGATAAGAACGTAACTCGTTGGTTTGCAACAGGTATTGCAGGTCTTTCCGTTGTAGCAGACTCCCTTTCCGCTATCAAGTATGCGAAGGTTAAGTGTATCCGTAACGAGCAGGGTATCGTAACAGACTACGAAGTAGAAGGCGACTTCCCCAAGTACGGTAATGACGATGACAGAGTTGACGCTATTGCTCACAATATCGTTCACATCTTTATGGAACACGTAAGAAAGAACCACACATATCGTGGCGGTATTCCTACAACATCTATTCTTACAATCACATCTAACGTTGTATACGGTAAGAATACAGGTTCCACTCCTGACGGCAGAAAGAAGGGCGAAGCATTCGCTCCCGGAGCTAACCCCATGCACAGACGTGACACACACGGTGCAGTTGCATCCCTTTCTTCCGTTTCCAAGCTTCCCTTCAAGGATGCTCAGGACGGTATCTCCAACACATTCTCAATCATCCCCGGCGCACTTGGTAAGGATGATCAGATCTTCGCAGGCGATATCGAAGTTGATTTCGATTGCGATAACGGTGCTTGCGGCACACCCACTCTCTTTGAGGGTCTTGACGCAGACGCTGAGTAATTAAAAGAATAGCTGCAATGCCGTGAAAACGGAAGTTGCAGAAAAGTTATATTGATTTTGAAAGGAGAAATTCATTATGGCAGCAACACAGAACCAGATCGATAACCTCGTTTCTCTTCTTGACGGTTATGTAACAAAGGGTGGTCACCACCTTAACGTAAATGTATTCACAAAAGAGACTCTGCTTGATGCACAGGCTCATCCCGAAAAGTATCCTCAGCTCACAGTTCGTGTAAGCGGATATGCAGTTAACTTCATCAAGCTGACAAAGGAACAGCAGGACGAAGTTATTTCCAGAACATTCCACGACAATATCTAATCAGAAAAGCCCATTCCTTTGAGGAGTGGGCTTTTTCAGCAAAAACAAGGAGGAACTATGAAAGGATATATTCATTCAAAGGAAAGCTTTGGTACAGTAGACGGACCCGGCATAAGATATGTTCTTTTTATGCAGGGATGTCCTATGAGATGCCAGTATTGCCATAATCCTGACACATGGGAGGTTATGTGCGGAACTGAAATAACGGTTTCCGAGGTTATAAGTGAGTATAAGAAAAACAGCTCCTTCTATAAAAAAGGTGGAATAACAGTGACAGGAGGGGAACCGCTGCTTCAGGTGGATTTCCTTATTGAACTGTTTTCAGAAGCAAAGAAGAATGATATCCATACTTGTATAGATACGTCGGGAATAACATATTCTCAAACAAACACAGAGTATGTTAAAAAGCTTGATGAACTTATGAAGTATACGGATCTTGTGATGCTTGATATAAAACATATTGATCCGGAAATGCATAAGGTTATAACAGGTAAGGATAATAAGAACATACTTGCCTTTGCAAAATATCTTGAGAGCAAGAATATTCCACTTTGGGTACGACATGTAGTTGTGCCTACGCTGACTGATGACCCTGTATATCACAAACAGTTGGGCGAGTTTCTCGGAACTCTTCGTAACCTTAAGGCCCTTGACGTTCTTCCTTATCATACAATGGGAGCCAACAAGTATAAGGAGCTTGGCATAGAATATCCTCTTGATGGAATAGAAGCCCTTCCCAAAAGCGAGGCGGCGAAGGTGAGAGAAACTATTATGGAAAGCATAAAAAAAGTCAGACATAAATAACGCAAAAAATCCTGCAGTTCCTATGCAGGATTTTTTGGTGTGTTGTGATTGTAGTGTAAACGATAATTTACCTGCCTTCCCCTCGAGGGGAAGGTAGGTATGTTATCATATGAAGTGCAACACTTCAAAAAAAGTAGACGACACAGCAATAATCGTGTAAAATGAATTTGCTACAAAACCTTTAACACAAGGAGATTGCTATGTCGTCCTACATCCATTTTACACAT
>JAFXGC010000136.1 GCA_017513325.1 Clostridia bacterium | reverse complement strand
GGAATATTTACTGCATCTCTAGTCGTACCAGCAACGTTAGACACAATAACACGTTCTTCGCCTAAAAGTTTATTAACAATACTGCTCTTACCCGCGTTTGGCTTGCCAACAATAGCAATTTTAATAACATCATCTTCTTCAGGTTCACTATCAAACTCAGGGAGTGCCTCAATAACAGCATCAAGCAAATCACCGCTTCCGCTACCGTGAAGTGATGACAAAGCGATGGGATCAATATCAAATCCAAGTTCATAAAACTCGTAAAAAGTTGGATCAACATCACCAATTCTGTCAGATTTATTAATTGCTGGAATAACAGGCTTACCGCTTCTCTTTAGCATTACCGCAATATCCATATCATCTGCAAGCAATCCTGTTCTTATGTCACACATGAAAATAATAACGTCTGCAGTGTCAATTGCTATCTGCGCCTGCTCACGCATCTTTTTAAGAATATGATCGTCTGTTTTAGGTTCTATACCACCTGTATCAATAACGATCATAGATTTACCTCTCCACTCAGTTTCGCCGTAAATTCTGTCACGGGTTACACCGGGAGTGTCTTCTACAATAGCTCGTCTTTCACCAATGAGTTTATTAAAAAGAGTGGATTTACCTACATTAGGTCGTCCCACTATTGCAATTACTGGTTTAGCCATTTTATTCTCCGTTTCTTTAAAAATCTATTCCAAGAAGTGAGAACAAAAACTCACTTCCATCATTCTGATCAAATACTATAGGTACTTTAAGTTGCTCAGTCAACTCTGCAGGAGTCATACCACACAAAAACAGATCGCCTTCACTTCTGAGAACATTACTTGACAAATGTAGAACATCTCCTAAATCCTTACCACAAAGTTGTTCTGAAAAATCACGACCTGTAAGCAATCCCGTAACTGTAACTTCCCCACCAAAAAAATTGTTTTTTATACAGTATACATTAACTTTGACATCAGGGCAAACCTTTGACAATTTATCAGTTAATCGCAACATCATACTGTACGCCGCTTCTCCTGTAGCTATGGAAACATTCTTTTTAAGAAGCTTTTCATCATCAGAAAGAGTTTCAAGAGACATTTCAAATTCATGTTCAAATGAAGCTATCATGCCCACACCGTTTTCTATTTGAGAAAACTCACCCCAATAATCGTAACTAGGTATATCAATTCCGGCCTTAAGGTAAAACTCATCTGAACAATAGAACACTCTTTCACCACAGTGTTGAATACACATATCACCAAAACTTTTTACCTGGTTAATAACTTCAAGGCATTCTTCGGCTGTAAAGGGTTCAAGAGGAAATAAGTTATCTCTATATCTTGTGAGACCTGCAGGCACTATTGAAACACTATCAAGTTGAGGGTAATACTTATAAAGATCATTCATAGAACGATCAAGTTCAGCACCATCATTAATCCCTCTGCAAAGAACTATTTGACCTCTGAGTTTTATTCCTGCATCAGATAATTTATCCAGATACCGAAGCACCTCACCAGATCTTTTGTTTTTCATCATTTTTATGCGCAAGTCAGGATTGGTAGTATGAACTGACACATTAACAGGTGAAATATGCATTTCAATAATTCTGTCAATATCAGCTTCTTTCAGATTAGTCAATGTAATGTAATTACCGTGTAAAAAGGATAAACGAGAATCGTCGTCTTTAAAATAAATGCTTTCTCTCATACCAACGGGATTTTGATCAATAAAACAAAAAATGCATTTATTTTCACACCGCTGTTTGCTGTCCATAAGAGGTCTATCAAATTCAAGACCAATATCGTCATACTCACCCTTGACTATGGTAGTATTGAATATATCGTGATCACGCATTAACTCCAGATCTATTCTTTTTTCAGCAAGATAAAATCTATAATCAAGAACATCATGAATCTCATGACCATTTACCGATATAAGATAATCTCCTTCTTTGATCCCTGCTCGAAAGGCATGAGATCGGGCTGTAACTTGTGTTATTTTTACCACAAACGCACACCTCCCCTTATACTTTAATAATTATACATTTTTTTAGCGTTTAGGTCAAGGTTTTTATCTACATTTATGTATCACCATTGCATAGAAACATTTCGATTTTCTTTAAAACACTTTTCTCTAATCTTGAAACATAAGAACGAGATATCCCAAGTTTTTCCGCAGTTTCTCTTTGGGTTAGAGGTGCAATTCCATTTAGACCATATCGCAAAATAATAATTTTTCTTTCCCGCGCAGTAAGCCTGGAATTTATATATTTATATATTTCACAAATTTTTAATTTTGTGTCGAGATCATCTGCTATTGTATCATCGCATTTGATTATATCCATATATGTAAGAGAATTACCTTCTTTGTCCGTATCAATGGCACCATTTATAGAAACCTCTAAAGCGGTTTTCTTTTTGTTTCTGAAATACATCAAAATTTCGTTCTGAATACATTTAGCTGAATAAGTAGCAAATTTAGCTCCTTTTTTAATATCAAATGAATCAACAGATTTAATTAAACCAATTGTTCCTACGGAAATGAGATCTTCTACGTCCTCACTGCTTCCATAGTATTTTCTGACTATGTGAGCAACAAGTCTTAAATTATGTTTGATCAACTTTGCTCTCGCATCCTGGTTTTTATTAGTAAAATAATCAACGAACAAATCATATTCTTCCTTTTTATTCAGAGGTTCCGGAAAGCTTTGAGAAGTGTCAGCATTTAAAACACAAAAAGAAATCAAAGTACTTAACAGTAACAAAACACTCATATAATACCTCCATTTAGATACACTATTATATGCTTTAAAAGCTTGACCTGATTTATAAATTAAGTTATAATAAACAAAACAACTTCAATAGGTGACCTATGAAACCAACACATATAATATGGGATTTTAACGGTACAATTCTAAACGATCTCCCACTATCGTTACAATCCATAAATAAAGTACTGAAGAAACGCAATCTTCCTCTTATCGAATCTGAAAAACAGTACAGAGAAAAATTTTGTTTTCCCATAATTAAGTACTATGAGAACCTTGGTATGGACTTTCAAAAAGAACCATACAAAGTTCCTGCAGATGAATGGGTAACTTTATATAACCAAAGTATAAAAGATATACCTCTCACTGAGGGAATTGTAGAAACATTAGAAAAAATTAAAAAATTAGAAATACCACAAATTATTTTATCAGCTTCTGAAATAAGTATGCTGAAATCGCAGTTAGAGTATTATGGACTGACAGATTATTTTGATACCATACTCGGAACAGATAACGTTTATGGTGGCGGAAAAACGAAAATGGCTGAAAACTGGATGAATACTAACAATATTTCACTTTCTGATGCATTATTTATTGGAGATACAGACCATGATTACGAAACTGCTCATATCCTTGGGTGTAATTGTATACTGTTTTCCGGTGGACATATGAGCAGAAACAAGCTTGAAAAATATGGTGTTCCTGTTGTTGATCAAATTTCAGACATATTAAATTATTTGTGAATTTTTTAAATAAATCGGGACAAAATAAAAATGAGCGAATTATTTCTCTCAAATTCCCGAAAGGTTGGTTATTAACCAATGATTCTTGATAGAATTGCGCTTTTACTTGTTATAATCGGCGCTTTTAACTGGGGAAGCATCGGATTATTCCAATTTGACCTTGTTGCGTTTATATTCGGCGGGCAAGGCGCCTTACTCAGCAGAATTGTATACACATTAGTTGCATTAGCTGGTATTTGGTGTGTTTCCCTTCTTTTCAGAAGTCGAGAAGAATCCTCAGTTATGTAACCGAAACAGTCGTAACCCTATTGGTTACGACTGTTTCTCTTTATTTAACGTATAATATTATTTACAAAAAAGCCTTGATATTACTTGCGTATTGTTATATAATAACGATATTCTATGATTTGGAGGAAACAAAATGAATTTCTATAATGTTTTACTTACAGGTGATGGTGGAAACAGTGCTGTTGGTTCTATCATTATGATAGTTGCTATGATTGCCATTTTCTATTTCTTTATGTATCGCCCTCAGAAGAAGCAGGAGAAAGAGGCTTTGGCAATGAAAAATGCTCTCGAAGTTGGTGATGAAATAACAACAATTGGCGGTATCATTGGTGAGATCGTTTCCATAAAGGATGAGACATGCGTTATCGAAACAACAAAAGATAAAACAAAAATCAGAATTCTTAAAAGTGCTATCAGCAAAGTTGATGTTCACGCAAACGAAAAATAATTCATAAAAATCAAGACCTCTGAATATCTTTTATAAAAGATATTGGAGGTCTTTTTTATGAAAGAAAATTCAAATACCAGTATTAGAGACATAATTATCAGCATAATAAAAGGAGTATTATGTTTTTGGATAGTTTCACTCTGCACTTCTCTGATACTTACAGCTATTCTTATGAATCTTAAAGATCCGGTTAGCTACTTGTCATTATCTTCTGCATTTACTATTTGCATCTCATTTATTTCAGGCAGCCTATTGTCATCATACAATTCTTCAAAACCTGTTTTTAATTCAATTATTTATATTTTTGTGCAACTTTTGCTTATATTATTAATAACTGTTATTTTCTCGACAAATGACAATCAGCCAACTGTTATTAAGTCAATCATTACATATTTTGGAGCACCTTTGCTAAGTATATTGGTCGTATTTTTATCAAACAAACAGTTTAAAAAGAAATCAATCTATAAAAAATTAAGATCAAGATAAAACGAGGAAAGTTCATACTTTCCTCGTTTTCACATAATTTACTTTTGTCGCATACACTTTATTGTATGATATAAAAAAGGGGTGTATGTTTATACAAAAATTAAAAGTTACTGTGTGTGGAGGAGATAAAAGGTATTTAAAAACATATGACCTGTTTAACAAAAATGGCTTTGAGGCTTATTATTCAAACTGTCAAACGATCAAAAATATTTCAGATACAAATATTTTAGTTTTACCAATTGCATCATTTGATCGTGAAGGCAACTTTACAGGATCACAATATACTATTTACGATATACTGAATATGATGAGCAGTGGTAGTAGTATTTTTTCAGGTAAAGTACCCACAATTATCAAAAATATAGCAAAAGAATATAAAGTATCATTGTACGACTACACTGACAACGAAGAGTTCAACATTTTGAATTCAATCTCAACCGCAGAAGGAGCTATACTTACTGCGCTGAAAGCATCAAACAAAACCATCTCACAATCAAAGCTTACTATTCTGGGTTATGGTCGTATCGGCAGAGCTCTCGCCGTCAGATTAAAAGCACTTGGCGGTGTTGTGAAGGTTGGAGCAAGAAGCGCTATTGCACGTGCAAATGCTTTATGTGACAATATTGAAGCTTATGACATTGAAACATCAATTAAATTGTCAGAATCCTCTGATTTTATTTTTAATACAATACCTTCAACTATAATTACAGAAGATAATATAAATAATATTAAAAACTCAATAATAATAGATCTTGCATCTATCCCGGGTGGTTTAAGTGAAAATGCAAAAATAATATCAGGAGAAAATTTCATTCACGCTCTGTCCTTACCCGGAAAATACTTCCCTGACACAGCAGGAGAATCTATTTATAAAACCATAATAAGTATTTTGAGAGAAAAAGGTGTATATGTATGATAGGATATGCTATAACCGGATCTTTCTGTACACATAATAAAAGTGTTGAAATACTTAAAATCCTTGCCCACAGAAAGCTGGATATTGTTCCTATTCTGAGTGAATCTGTGTATAATTTCAACACGCGATTTGGTACAGCAGAAAACCTGATTAAAACAGTTGAAACAATTACAGGCAATAAAGTTGTTAATACAATATGTGAAGCGGAAAAATTCGGTCCTCAAACCCCACTGGAAGCATTGATAATTGCACCGTGTACAGGAAACACATTAGCCAAGCTTGCTAACGGTATAACTGATACCACTGTGTGTATGGCAGCTAAAGCTCACATGCGCCAGACAAGGCCTCTTCTTTTGGCATTAGCGTCAAATGATGCGATGGCAGCTAACCTGAAAAATATAGCAACTATGTTAAATAAAAAGAATGTGTACTTTGTACCTTTAAGACAGGACGACCCTGCAGACAAACCCCATTCATTGGTTTGTGATTTTTCCAAATTAACTGATGCATACGATAAAATGCTATCCGGCAAACAATGCCGACCTCTTTTTGTATAAAAAAGCAGCAGTAACATACTGCTGCTTTTAAAAATTTAGCCCGTCTTTCTTCATCATTTGCTCAAGCACGTCTATATCACTTGAAATATCTATCGTTTCATTAAAGTACAGAGATTCAAGTTGATTCTTATACGCTGCCTCTAACATACCCAAAGAATTCTCAATTCTTTTTTTTGTATCATTAAGATTGTCACCGTAAGTACCAATTTTTTCTATCTTTATATAAGATTCCAATAATTTAACTGTTGTTGGCAAGTAATAATTAATGAAAGATCTAAGTTTTCTTTCGCAAGAAGGATTCTCAACAACATAAGACTTGATTCTGTTTACATAATCTATAAGAATATGAGTTTTCTGGCATACATCAATACTTTTAATTTCTAAAATGCAAATGCTTAATTTATTGATCCACTCCGTAAGAACATTGGTAATATTACATTTACCTTGCTCATTATCTGAAGTATCTTCTTTATAACCATCAAGCACCAATATACCTAATTTTTTATCATAGTAAGATACCTGTGGGAATACTTGTTTCTTTAATAGTTGACTTATGTCTTTTATTATATGTTTTTTGTTTTTACCAATAACAGACTCAAGATAAGCAACACTGATTTCAGGACGTTGTCCGATTATTGGAATATATTCTTTAATTAATCTTTTTAATTTTACGTCGGAATTGGCTGATGTTAATAAAGCTAATGAAGGCATACATAGTAACATAGTAGTAATCAACAAGATTTCCAATGGCAAAAAATTAAATATTAATCCACATGTTAACAAAGCTAATGCCGGAACAACCAGCGTTCCCGCCAATATATACTTTATAACAATTCTCCACCATTTTACTTTATTTTTAGATATATCATCCGCGATGTTTTTATAGTCGATTATGCCCTCAGATTGTTTATCTTTGTAATCCATTTTACTGATTACATCAGAAGCATTATGAGCAAAGTCTGATATTGAATCAAGGATTTTATTATCAACATCTAACCAATATTCGTTGTTGTTCTTCATATTATTCACCAATCTTATTAAATATACACAACCATATACACGGTTTGGAAGTATATGTTACTTGATGTCTTCGTCCGGAATTTATCATAAGACTGTCGCCCTCTTTTAGCATAACAGAGTTACCTTCATCTACAAAATAAATTACTGCATTCCCTTTGATAACAGTAACAAACTCATCTTCTTTTTGATTATAAATATAGTCATCCGGAGTAACCTGACCCATCGATACAATTCTTTCAATTCTCATGTTCTCATTTTCAAAAATCAAATCAACAAGCTCAGAGTCCAATGCATCATCCAAATTGAAATCATAAAAATTAGTCATCAATCTACACCATTACATGAAATATATTGTATTTTCCTGTTAACTTTACCGTATTCCTTAATAATACCCAATTCCGTAAGTGTTTTGACAGCACAGTATAAATTTCTCCTTATAAGCTGGTATTTCTTTTGAAAATCAGCCTTTGTATATAAGACATTATCTTCTATTTCAGCAAACCTTTTAACATCTTCAATAGAATTAATACATTCAATTGATAGGATACCTTTAGGAACTTTGTCAACTTTTGTTGCTTTGATTTTCCTGTCGCTCCCTCTTCCGTTAAGGAAACGAATATCAATTACTTCTGTCTTAACTACTAATATTTCAAAATTTTTATTGCTTATAAAATCACATAAATATAATAACTCAGGCAAAAGTTTATACTTAACATACTTTCTTTTCACACACCTGCCGGTTGATATTTCACCAGTTAAAGGATCAACCCATTCAATAGTCTGAATAACAGGTACCGGATAAACTAACGTAACTTTATAATCAGATAAAAAAGACTCCAGCTTTGAAACTAAATTCTCAAAGCCGGAGGTTTGAATTTCATATATATGATTATCTCTGCAAATATCAGCTATATAGGAACGTATATGTACCTCATGATAATTAGAATTAGGTTCAAAGAAATACTTCAGTATTCTGTGTTGTGATCTTTCCTTTAAAGTACCAATGCTGTCAATAGCAGAATCTTCAGCGGATTTTAAAGCAATTATAAATCGTTCCGAATACATATAATCAATATTTAGTTTTAAGCCACTCGAGAAGCTCATCAATATCACTTTCAGAAAGTATTCTCTGGTGATATAAAGTGTCCATCAACTCAACGAAAGAACCATTATGATAATGCTCCACGAACTGTTCTGTTATAGACTGCATATACTTTGTTCTCTCAGCAACAGGCATATAAAAACGTTCTTTACCGTGCTTTGTAGATGATATGTAACCTCTGTCCTCCAATCTAACAAGGAAAGATATAAGTGTGGGGGCTTTCCATCCCTTACTGTTTCCAACCTTTTCCATGAGATAAGATGTGTTAACAGGAGGTGTAGCATTCCAAATAGCATTCATTACATCAAACTCAGCATCGGGAAGCTTCTTTTCATAATTAATCTCAATAATATCATTAGCTTTTTCATTTTTTAATGCAGGCATTTCTGATTCCTCTTATACAAATATATTTTATGTTTCTGCCAAAAACTCTCTTGCAGAAATTACACTTTTATAAATCATATTAATTATACATTTGTCTAAGTGTTTTGTCAACACATCTTTTGTCGATTTTTCAAAAAAATATTTTTTATTACCAACTTCTCCGTATTTATTGAAAATATGTACAAAAAAATATATAATTATATTACATTTGGGTCTATATGAGGTTTATTTTGAAAAGAAATGCTATAAGTGAAATTATTGATCTTTTATACAAACATAGAAAGTTATCAAAAAGTGATATCTCAAGAATGACTGGGTTGAGTACATCAACTATCTCAAAATATATTAATTATCTCTTAAACGAAAAAATAATCTGTGCTTCCTATTCAAACGCCAAAAAAGGTGACAAAAAATGCACGCGCTATAATTTATACCGTAACCGTTATTTTGTAATATATGATTTTACCGCAAAGGACTGTTTAATGCATATTTGCAATTTATCAGGTAAAATAAGAAAAACTTTTACTTATCAATGGTTAGAAGAGTCTCCATTTGAAGATAATCGATTCTTTTTTCAAAAGGCATCCGATGCCCAATTATCAAAATACGGTAAAAACAAACTTTGCGGCTCAGCGATTATCTTTTCAGATGTCTATGATAATAATTTAATTAACCAATCCAGATTTCATACTCTAGTCAACGGACTGAAACTTGGAGAAATCATATCTATCGATAAAGACAGGCTTTTCAAAGCAGAAGCAATCAAAGAACGATTATCAACATCTGACTATTGCCTTTGTTTATTTCTTAATAACGAAAGTTTCAGTTCATGCTATTTAACAAATGCAACAGCTATATCAGACATCCACTTTCACGAAATCGGTAGTAGCTTTAAAGTCAAAGGAATCCCTATAAAAGATTATGTTGACTATATGGAGGATATAACCGATATTATAGAACAGCTATCTGTTTTAATTAAAAATATTTGTGAAATAGCACCTGTAAATAAGATATTTATTACCGGAAATTTATTTACTCACATGGATGCGCTTTCAACTCTTATTTCACAGAAATTTATTGGTTCAGATTTGCTATTTGAACAAATTAATCACGTAGATTATGCAGACTTTATCATAAAAAAACTAAGAAATTCATTATCAGAGGCATTGATCAATAATTATTTAACCAAATAAGTTGACAAAACAAACTTTTCTGATATAATTAAAAGAGTATTTTTGTTTATGAAAGGATTATTTTTTTTATGGACGGCGACAGTATATCAACACTGATTGTCATACTAATTTTGATAGCTCTTTCTGCATTCTTCTCTGGAACAGAAACTACTTTCTCCTCTTACAATAAAATCAAAATGAAAAGTCTGGCATCTGCTGAGGACGCCAGAGCTGATCTTATCCTCAGAATTGAAGATAATTATGATAAATTAATAACAACTGTACTTATTGGCAATAACATTGTTAATATTACACTCACTACAGTGAGTACACTTTTCTTTATGGATCTTTTAAGAAATCTTGAAGAGAGTGCTGTTGCTACAATATCAACTGCTGTTGTAACAATTACAGTTTTGATTTTTGGAGAAATCACTCCCAAAGTTTTAGCTAAAGAACATGCTGATGGCTATGTCCGTGCAACTTGTAAGATTATCAGCTTTTTAATGAGCCTTCTTACTCCCATAACTTTCATATTCTCAATGTGGAAGAAGCTCCTTGGTAAGATTTTCAAAACAAACGACTCATCAGTTACTACAGGTGATGAACTTATAACAATGGTAGAAGAAGCAGAGCAAGACGGCGGAATAGATGAAGAAGAAGGCGAACTCATCAGAAGCGCAATTGAATTCAGTGAAATGACTGCCGGAGAAATTTTAACTCCCCGAATCGATATAGTGGCAATTGACGAAAACGCCGACTTCAGAGAAGTTATGATGTTGTTCTTTGAGTCGGGTTATTCACGACTCCCTGTTATAGGCGATTCAATAGACGATATTAAAGGCGTTCTTCACGAAAAAGACTTCTTCTATGCTTATAATTCTGGTAATACTTCTTTTAAAGAACATATCCAGGAACCTCTGTACATCTCCAAGCACGACAAAATCGATGAACTTCTCCGTAAATTTCAGGAGGAAAAGTGTCATATGGCTTTTGTTATCGATGAATTTGGCGGTCTCATGGGCATAGTTACTATGGAAGACATTATAGAAGAACTTATTGGTGATGTTTGGGATGAACATGATGAAGTTGAAACACATTTCACTCCTAACGAAGACGGATCTCTCAGCGTTGACTGTTCAGTTGAGCTCGACGACATTTTTGATCATCTTGAAATTAAATTTGATGACGAAGATGGCGAGAAACCCGTAACCCTAAATGGTTGGCTACAGATGAAGAGCGAAGGTATTCCTGAAACAGGTGACACTGTAGAGTATAATGATATTGAATTTGAAATAGTTAACTCTGACAGCAAAATGGTAAAAGAAGTTATTATCAGAGACAATCGCGAAAAAGAAAGCGACGAAAAAGAAAAAGACAAGTCCAAAGTTAAAGAACAAGAAGAATCAGATAAAAAATAAAAAAAGAGAGACAACTTTTTTGGTTGTCTCTCTTTTTTTGAAATACTCATAATATAACAGGTGATTTTTTCAAAAAAGAATCTCGCTCAATATATTCATCTGATAACAAAGTATATATAGAATCAGCATATTGTGATAGTTTAATTTGCTTCAATATCCCCTCTTCAAAACCTTCTGTAGCAGATGCTTTAGTAAGCAAAGAAATGCCTGAACTCTTTCTTAAATCAGCAAGCAGTTTTCTTCCCCTAGTGTTAAAACCCAAAACTTGAGTAAATAAAGGTTTTGACTTCAGATCACTTAACATAACTTCTGTTAAGTAGAACAAAGCGCAACGTCTTAACCTTGCATTCGTATACTGTTTTGTTCTTGCTTTTTCAAACATATCTGTACCGTTAACAGCTGCACCGGAGATTTTATATAATCTTTCAAGAATTCCACCATTAGATTCTGCCGTATTAAAATCAAAATGATTTTCCATTCTAAACTTATTGAATTCAAGATCAAAAAGTTTTGATGATAGAACAGCATAAGGATAATTATTTATGTCGTTATTAATCAAATTTCTGATTGATGTTGCACTTTCACACGAAATCCTTTTTATAGGAATACATTGAATGTGTTCCGAATTTTTTATATATTCAATACCAAGAATATCATTAGCAGATGACAACAATGACGCCGGCAATTCAGGGCATAATTCCTCAAGCAAATTTTGTCTATATTCGGCCGCCCTTTGATTGCCGGGAATTACTTCATTAAAGACTTTTTCTTTTAATATCTCAGATGCTTTCTTTAACAGATCGATATCACCGCATTCACTACCAAATACAAGATTATCAACACCTATATTCTTTGCTATACTAACTGCTGCGCCGGCGAAATACTCAGCTGAAGACGCACTCCAAGGAAAAGGTAATTCTAAAACCAAATCTGCTCCTATATTTATGGCAGACTCTGCCCTTCTATATTTATCATAAATAGCATTTTCACCACGCTGCACAAAATTGCCACTCATAATCGCCACAACAACGTCACCGTGTTTTCGTGCACAACCAAATATATACTTATGTCCATCGTGAGCGGGATTAAGCTCACAAATCACTGCAGAAATCTTGCTCATTATAAATTAATTCCTTAAAATACTTGTTTTTATCTGTTTACAGGTGTATAATGGTTTCAATAATGCTATATTTAATATAATATATTTTTATACATTTGTCAATTTAATTGATTTCGAAAGGATACTGAAAATGAAAGTTCTTGTAGTAAATGCAGGTAGTTCCTCTCTCAAATACCAGCTTTTTGACACAACAAGCGGTGTAGTTCTTGCAAAAGGTCTCTGTGACAGAATCGGCATCGACGGAAGTACAATTGAGCACAAACAGCTCGTTACCGGAGCAACAGTAAAAAACGATGTTCCTGAAATGTCCAATCACACAATCGCAACAGAAATCGTTATTTCTTATCTCACAGATAAAGAATACGGTTGTATTTCAGACATGAGTGAAATTGAAGCGGTTGGTCACAGAGTAGTTC
>JAFXGC010000135.1 GCA_017513325.1 Clostridia bacterium | reverse complement strand
TAAGCCCAGACTCCTCATCCACCGCAAGCGGTCCCCCTTCCCCCAGGGGAAGGCTTAGTTAGCTAAACGATAATTTAGCGCACAATCTGAATTAATCGCAGAACCGGTAGGGGACGGCGCCCTCGACGTCCCGAAAACTCGTTTCGCTCATTTTTGGGAACCCATTCGACGTGCCCCCCAAAAAACTCGTTTCATTCATTTTGGGGAACCCCTTTGACGTCCCGAATATAACACAATCATTTGTTTTTTAAGTATGATAAATATAAGAATCGGGACGTCGAGGGCGCCGTCCCCTACCGCAAATCTACCGTTTAATCAGCTAAACGACAATTTATCTCCCCGAAAAAACAAAAAAAGAAGGAATCCGAAGATTCCTTCTTTTATGAAAAACGAAGTTAAATAAACGATTAAGCCTTGCCAACAGAACCGAAGAGTTCCATCTTTTCCTTAACAGTAGCCTTGATAGCAGCTGTACCGGGAGCGAGGAGCTTTCTGGGGTCGAAGCCCTTGCCCTGAAGGTCCTTGCCTGCCTCAATGTATTCACGAACTGCAGCAGCGAAAGAAAGCTGACATTCTGTGTTAACGTTGATCTTAGCAACGCCGAGGGAGATAGCCTTCTGGATCATTTCAGCAGGGATACCTGTACCGCCGTGGAGAACGAGGGGCATATCGCCTGTCTGCTGCTGGATAGCATCGAGAGTTTCGAAGGAAAGACCTGCCCAGTTTTCGGGATACTTACCGTGGATGTTACCGATACCTGCAGCAAGCATTGTAACGCCGAGATCAGCGATCATCTTGCACTCTGCGGGATCTGCGCATTCGCCTGCGCCAACAACGCCGTCTTCTTCGCCGCCGATGGAGCCAACTTCTGCTTCGAGGGACATATTCTTTTCAGCGCAAACAGCAACCAGTTCCTTTGTCTTTTCGATGTTCTCTTCGATGGGGTAGTGAGAACCGTCGAACATGATGGAGGAGAAGCCTGCTTCGATGCACTTGTAGCAATCTTCGTAAGTACCGTGGTCAAGGTGGAGAGCAACGGGAACTGTGATGCCGAGGGAGTCAACCATAGCGTCAACCATAGCAGCAACTGTCTTGAAACCTGTCATGTACTTACCTGCGCCTGCGGAAACACCGAGGATAACAGGGCTTCTGAGTTCTTCAGCTGTTTCAAGAACGGCACGAGTCCATTCAAGGTTGTTGATATTGAACTGGCCAACTGCATATTTGCCGGCCTTAGCCTTTGTGAGCATATCTTTTGCGTTTACTAACATTTTCTTAAACTCCTTTAAAAAGAAATATTTGTTATCAAACCAATTTATTATAACCCAAAACAACACTAAAAATCAAGTATATTACCGCATTTTATTAAAAAGAATATGTCAAAATAAAAAAATGGGTGATTTGGTGCAAAATAGTCCATATTTTATTTGACTTTGGAGAGCGTTTGCGGTATCATATAAATGTAAAATAATAATCAAATCAAAGGTGTGAGTGTTTCCGCCTTTAGAAAGAATCGGTATAAGTATGCGCAGAACTAAAATCATTTGCACATTGGGCCCCGCCAGCTCAAAAGAGATCGTTATTGAAAAAATGCTTCGCGCGGGAATGAACGTTGCCCGCCTTAATTTCTCTCACGGAACTCACGAGGACCATGCTAAAACTATCGAAACCTTCCGCCGCGTGAGAGATAAACTTGGTCTTCCTGCAGCGATCATGCTTGATACAAAGGGTCCCGAGATCAGAATCAAAACTGTTAAGGACGGCTGTATCACAGTTAAAGAAGGCGACAGATTCGTTCTCACTTCAAGAGAAATTGAAGAGGGCGAAAAAGAGGTAACTATCACATACGGACATCTGGTTGATATTATCACTCCCGGCACAAGAATCCTCATTGACGACGGTAAGATCCACCTTATGGTTGAGGAAACCACCGAAACAGATATTATCTGTAAGGTTACAGACGGCGGCGAGATCAGAAACAGAAAGAGTATCAACATCCCCAATTTCTGCGTAGATATGCCCTATCTCAGCGAGGCTGATAAGGCAGACGTTCTCTTTGGTATCCAGCACGACGTTGATTTTATCGCTGCATCTTTCGTGCGTTCCAAGAAAGACGTTATCGACCTTCGTAAATTTATTGACTATAACGGCGGACACAGCATAAAGATCATCGCGAAGATCGAGAATATGCAGGGCGTTGAAAACTTCAACGAAATTCTTGCCAATGCCGACGGTATCATGGTAGCGAGAGGCGATATGGGTGTTGAAGTTGATTTTGAAAAGCTCCCCGGTATTCAGAAATCCTTTATCCGTCGTTGCTATCAGGCCGGTAAGATCGTTATCACAGCAACACAGATGCTTGAATCAATGGTCACAAACCTTATGCCTACAAGAGCTGAGATTTCCGACGTTGCAAACGCTGTTTTCGATGGAACAAGCGCAGTTATGCTTTCAGGCGAAACAGCAATGGGCGTAAATCCTCCCCACGTTGTTGAGGTTATGGCAAAGATCGCAAGACAGGCTGAGAGCGATGCTATCAAAATGGGCGCATATAAGGGAATTATCGAGTTTGACGATGACGAAGATACAACAAATGCTATTTGTGACGCTGCTTGCACAACAGCTCAGGACCTTAAGGCCAGAGCTATCATTGCGGTAACAAAGTCCGGTTACACAGCTCGCCGCGTTTCTAAATTCCGTCCCCGTCAGGCTATCGTTGCATCCACTCCTATCAGAAAGACCTACCATCAGCTTGCTATGTCCTGGGGCGTTCTTCCCGTTCTGTCTCTTAACCAGACGGATACGGACAGTCTCTTCCAGCACGCGATCGACTGTGCAAAACAGGTTGACGTTGTAAAGGTTGGCGACAGAGTTGTTATCACAGCAGGTGTACCCCTTGGCCGTTCCGGAACAACCAATATCCTCAAGGTTGAAACAGTTGAGGGAACAAGATAAATCGAAAAAAGAGGTCACGAAAGTGGCCTTTTTTTATGCAGAATGAAGTATAGGGGCGCAGACGTCACATAGGGCATAACTGTAATTCGCTGTCAGACGATAATTTAGCACTTCACCTGTCGCGTTTTTATCGACCTTTTTTAAAAAAGGTCGCGGATTATCAGGGCAGAGCCCTGAGACGCGATCCGCAGATCGCGGAACACCTATTGCGCGCAGGAGTTCCAAGAGGCGGAGCTT
>JAFXGC010000134.1 GCA_017513325.1 Clostridia bacterium | reverse complement strand
GTAACCTCGCGTTGTATTCCTTTTGAACAGGAAGAAATCAGTGATAAGTGTGTATGCTGCGGCAAGCCTGCAAAGCATATGCTCTATTGGGGTAAAGCATATTAATAAAACAAAAAATCCACCCGAGAGAGACACTTCGTAAAGAAGTTGTCTCTCTCGGTTTTTATATATACAAAGCAAATGACACTTTGCACATTGAATGTGAAAGTGTCATAGTGGGTTATATACTTTGAGAAAGATAAAAACAAGCCGAAAAACAGCAGATTCTCTTCGGCTTGTGAAGTGAAGTTTTTGCTGACGCAAAAGTGAAGTTGCTCGCTTTGCTCACAGTGAAGCTTGGTCTTGCAGACCAAGTGAAGTCAAGTTTGCCCATTTCGCCGTAGGCGAAACTTCACTGTCCGCAGGACAACTTCACTATCGCAGATAACTTCACTTGCCCGAAAGGGCAAACTTAGTTGAGGCGCACTTCCTTACGGAGTGCGCCTCGATGGGTGGATTTTTGCTTTAGATGATAAAAGATATATGAAATAGTATGATTTATTAATTGTTTAATTTGCAAAAATTCGATTAACTAAGTTTTACTAATAGGATATTGAAAACGGCTGATTTTTTTGTTATTATAATAGTGGCAAAAAAATTTTTCAGGAGGGACTACCAATGGTAAAAAAAGATGAACTTATCCAGGTTTTAAC
Organism: Clostridia bacterium; assembly: GCA_017513325.1. GTDB lineage: Bacteria > Bacillota > Clostridia > Oscillospirales > CAG-272 > Avispirillum. The sequence goes on along the minus strand of JAFXGC010000134.1, from coordinate 6,408 downwards.
TTACAGCTACAAGTACAGCGCGCTTAAGGGCCACGTAAAGACCTTTTTACAGGAAAAAGGCACAGATGATAGCGATGAAGCTATAATTGACGCTATTGCCGAAAGAGGAATGCTTCTTTATCATCATTCAACCCCAGACCAAAGAGAAATGCTTAAATTTGATGAAAACCCTGAAAAGCTAATCGAAATGATGAGCAAAAATGCTAACACAAGCTTTCCGCTTAAAAGTTCTCAAAACAGTTCTACCGGTTCTTCGGGCGGTTGCTATGTTGCAACCTGTGTTTACGGCTCGTATGATTGTCCGCAGGTTTGGACACTTCGTCGCTTCCGTGATAACACATTAGGACAAACATGGTATGGCCGTGCATTTGTTCGCACTTATTATGCAATCAGCCCAACGCTTGTAAAGTGGTTTGGTCACACAAATTGGTTTAAATTTATGTGGAAGGGTACTCTTGACCGAATGGTTAGCAAACTCGGCGCTAATGGCGTGGAAGACACGCCTTACGAAGATAAAGAATGGTAATTTTTAAATAAAGCCCATTAATAAAACTGAAAACCGACCTTTAAGGGAGACACTTCGTAAAGAAGTGTTCTCCCTTATTCATTTTTTATATAAAAATTGACACTTTCTACTTGAAAGTGTCATAGTGGGTTACGCACTTTCAAAATGTGCGTAACGGGAGTACATATTTTAAAATTAACCTATCTCAAAAATAAGAATATTAAGTGATATTGTGAGACAGGTCTCACAGTGATATTTTGCGTTATCACGCAAAGTGATATTGAAACTTGCAGTTTCAGTGATATTATATTCGCCCCAAAAACTCGCAAAGCGAATATAACTTGGGCGTAGCCCAAATATAACTGCGAAGCAATATAACTCGCCGCCCGCGAATATAACTGTGGCACCTTCCTTACGGAGGGTGCCACAAAGGGGGCTTTTTATTTGGTAAGAGCTTGTCTGAAAATATCTGTAAAATATATAATGATGATTAACAGGCATTATTTGCAGTCAAGGCTGATTGACTTTGTAAACGATATGTGCTACAATGTATAAGGTCATCGGAGGATGTTGTAAACCGTATGTACAACGCCGGATAAGATGTCGCATAAAACTTTTGTCGGAGGGTAAGCACAGCGTATATGTTGCTGCCGGATCAAGACAAGTGTCCTTGTGCGGTTTCTTATCCGGCGTTTTGTGTAAGTAAGGAGGGACTTTATGAATAAGGAGCAAAAATTCACAGAGGGGAAAATATTTTCTCCACTGATAAAATTTGCTTTGCCGGTTTTGCTGGCGCTGTTTTTACAAGCAATGTATGGCGCGGTGGATCTGCTTATCGTCGGCCAATTTGGTGGAGACGCCGCAGATGTGTTTGTATCGGCTGTATCCACAGGAAGCCAGATTATGATGACGCTTACTGTTGTAATAACGGGTCTGGCCATGGGTTTAACAGTGTATGTAGGTGAAAAGATAGGGGCCGGCAGAAGGGAAGAGGCAGGTGAGATCATTGGAAGCGGTATCACTTTGTTTGGTATTATTTCTTTGGTGTTAACAGTAGTTATGGTGTTAGTTTCTTCTTCTCTGACCAAAATAATGCATGCACCTGCAGAGGCTTTTGATAACACTGTGTGGTATGTTGCGATTTGCTCTGCCGGAACGATTTTCATTGTTGCGTATAATCTGGTAGGCAGTATATTCAGAGGTATCGGCGATTCCAAAATACCGTTGCTCACAGTGGCTATTGCATGCGTTTTGAATATTCTAGGCGACTTATTTCTGGTTGCGTGGTTGGGACTAGGCTCTACAGGAGCTGCTATTGCAACTGTTTTTGCACAGGCAATGAGCGTGGTGCTTTCTATGCTGATCATAAGAAAAAGAAAGCTGCCTTTTGAGTTTTCACTTAAATACCTTCGTCCCAATGCAAGACGTATCAAATCCATATTGCGATTGGGAACGCCAATTGCGCTCCAGGACCTGCTTGTCAGTATCTCGTTTCTTGTTATTCTTGCTATAGTTAATAACCTTGGACTAACCGAATCTGCAGGCGTTGGGGTTGCAGAGAAGGTGTGCGCGTTCATCATGTTGATCCCCTCAGCGTTTATGCAAGCCATGTCTGCCTTTGTTGCGCAGAATATAGGCGCCTCAAAACACGACCGTGCAAGAAAAGCCCTGTGGTATGGTATCGCTTCTTCACTGGCGGTTGGTATTGTTGTTGGATATTTTTCATTTTTTCACGGCGACATTCTCGCAGGTATATTTGCAAAGGATGTATCTATTATTGCGCCTGCAGCTGAGTATCTTAAGGCTTATGCTATTGACTGTATTCTGACAGCCTTTCTGTTCTGCTTTATGGGGTATTTCAACGGATGTGGAAACACCACTTTTGTTATGATTCAAGGAATCATAGGCGGTATATGTGTCCGACTTCCTGTTTCCTGGGCAATGAGTAAAGCTGTACCTGTGTCGCTGTTTCGCATAGGTCTTGCAACTCCTATTTCTTCCACCGTACAAATTCTTTTGTGCGTCGGATTTTTTACAGCTGTTCAATGGATAGAGCGAAGAAATCGGATAAACAAAAATCAGGTATCTTAATTTAGCAAATTGAAAAGTGATAAAAAGTAGAATCAGGGTTACATAAGATAAACTTATTATAAAATGCTTGATTTCAAAAAAGACACCGATCGGTGTCTTTTTTGTTTTTGCGGTTATTAAAATGATGCGTCAAAATGCAGATTGATTCAATTGTCTTCACTTTCGCAATCAATCTCTGAAAATGCGGTATGTTGCCCGTCCCAGCCAAGCCTTACAGATTTATTCAAATCAGATTCACCATGAGCTTTTGCAACTATCACCTCGCATTCATTTTCTGTTCCACCGTCATTGTAATAGCTGTCCCGATAGAGAAAAATAACATTTTGCGTCTCTTTTTCCGCAGATGGCGTTATGTCGCTTAGGCGCGGACGTTTGTTTTTCCTGTTTTCGATCGTTCGTGGCAGATTGTCACAGCATATTATAGGTATATCAAGTATCTTTGCCAATGCTCTTATTTGGCAATAGACAGTTGTGCTTGTACTTTGGCGTTTATTTGTGCGCGATCGGTTGGAAAGGCAATTGATATCATCCATTATTATCAAATCCGAACCGCCGTATTGCAAAGTATATTCCTTCATAACTTCTAAAATTTTTTCGTATTTAAAAGCATTGTCGCAAATCAATATGTTTGAAAAATCATTGGAGTTGAAACTCTCTCTTAATTTGTACGTATCTTCATCTGTCAAATATTTCGGTTGTCTTAGCTTGAAAGGCTCAATTTTTGCTTCTCTTGCAATAAGTCGCCAACCAAGTTCTTCTGCGCTTAGCGAAAATGAAAAAATACAAACGTTTTTTCCTGCTTTTGCATTATTCAAGGCTATTTCGCAAGCAAAAGCGGTCCTCCCCATGCCGGGGCGGGCGGCAAGAATCGTCAATTCTTCCGGGCGAAGTCCGCCGCTAAGGGCGCAGTCAACGGTTGAAAACCCTGTTTTTATAAGAGGGCTTCTTGCTTTCAAATCAAGCGCAGATTTGTTTTTACACCCACGAATGATTTCTTTTACGCTTTTTATGTTTGTAGTAATATTTTTAATCATTCTGATCACCTATTTGTCGTGCTTCAAGTGCCTGTAGCAATAACCCTTGAAACTGAATTTTTTAGCATATTCCTCGCACAATATACTGAGATAAGCATTGGCAAATACGTCAATACCTGATGCTCCTCGTATATGAAGATTTTCCTTATGCTTTTGTCGTTCATATATATTCTCCCTTCTTTGCAAAATCAGTATAGCAATTGTAGTGAGGTATTTTTGGAACATCACAACACCCGATGGGGCAAAAAACTCCCATCGGGTGTTGTAATATGTAGGCAGAAGTGATATACTGAAGTTGAGGTGAAGAGAATGTATACCAAACAGCCAAAAAAATTACTTATAATGAATATCCTTGATATACTCAGAAAATATACGGACGAAGACCACCGGCTCAGCCAGAAGGATATTATAGAAATACTGAAAACTGAATACAGCATGGCGGCTGACCGTAAGGCCGTTCGCCGTAACATTCTTAACCTTATTGATTTTGGATATGAGATAGAATACAGCGAGGCTATACGAATGGTGCCCAACTCTAAAACAGGTGAGCTTGAGGAAAGCTATATTATGTCTGATTTCTATCTGGTGCGAGATTTCACGGATGGGGAGCTAAGGCTTCTTATTGATAGTCTTTTGTTTTCAAAGCATATTCCATACAGTCAGTGCAAAGAGCTTGTTGGTAAACTTGCAGGGCTTTCAAACAAATATTTTGAAAGTCATATAAAGCATATTCGCACTATGCCCGATAAATCTCCTCAGAACAAACAGATTTTCTACACAATAGAGGTGCTTGATGAGGCTATAAGCCACGGCAAAAAAGTTTCTTTTACATATAACTCATATGGCACAGATAAAAAACTGCATCCGCGAAAGAGGGAAAACGGAGAGCAGAGGACATATGTGGTAAATCCCTATCAGATAGCAGCAGCGAACGGAAGGTATTATCTGATATGCAATTATGATAAATACGATAATGTTGCTAACTACCGCCTTGACAGGATAACTGATATAAGAATCCTTGATGAGTCCGTCAAGCCGCCAAGAGAAGTTCGTGGGCTTGAAAACGGAATTGATCTTCCACGCCATATGGCGGAGCATATTTATATGTTTTCGGGTGTAAGTGAAACGGTCACTTTCAGGTTCAAAAAGTATCTTTTGGATGATGTGTTGGACTGGTTTGGGGGAGATATAAGTTTCCTGGACGAAACAGATGAGGAGATAACGGCTAAGGTTATGGTGAATGTGTCAGCAATGCGCCGTTGGGCACTTCAGTATGCTCTGCATGCGAGAGTACTGACACCTGTGCATCTGGCGGAACAGGTTAGAAAAGATATACAGAGCGCTGCAGCGAATTATAGTCAGGAGAATTAAAATGGAAGATTTGGTAAAAAAGCTGCTTGAAATAAGCGGGCAAGACAATGAAGTAAGGCCTGACTCTGCCACTTTTTTAAGTGTTCTCGGCAGAACATATGATGAGGATCTGACCTCAAGAATAATTGCCTATGCTCTTGCTAAGGATAATCGGTTTGTAGAGGGGCTGATAAGAGAATACATGAGTGTTTTCGATTGCCCGGATTACTGTCCGAAGGATGTTGCTATTTATGATGTTGTTGTCGTATGTGAAAAATATATGGGTGTTGGAAGGGCCGATATTTTTATTGAAATAAAAAAGGAAGATATCGTGGTTGCAACTATCACCATTGAAAATAAAATATACACATGGGAGCACGATCATCAGACAGTTACATATTATAAATGGGTAAATAAACATTATCCTAAAAGCGTCAATATGTTCTTTTATCTGCGTCCCGATTTTAATATTTCCACCGCTGAATGTGATAAATATGTAAACATAACTTACACGAAGCTGCTTGATTTAATTGAAGCTGATGATTATATTATAAGAGATTTCAGACAACATATAAATGACAATTTAGGAGCAAGAGAAATGAAACTGAGTGAAAGCCAGATCGATATAATAAACAATTATGATGCTTTTGAGAAAGTTTTATCAGAAGCCAAGAAAAAATATGCTATAAAGCAAAACGAAATAATTGAAAAGATCAAAGCAGAGTGGAACTGCAGATATGAAAAAATAAACTTTGAAGAAAAGAGTGAAAATATCGGTGTAGGATCTTTCAGGCTGTATAAGGATGAGTGGTATTTGAAGGACGAGTATTATTTTTACGTTGAAATACGATTCAACAAGGGAAAACTTGACGATATAAGCTATCAGTATACGGTGAAAGAGTATAGCGACAGAAAGAACAAAGATAAGGATATTCTTAATTATATTGAGGACACCAAACGTTTGGTAGCTCTCAATGAAGGTCACTATTATGTGTGGGAGAAGGAAAACTTCAGCAGTAGCTATAGTTGGACAAGTGATGAATGGGAAGAAGAATTCATCAAAACCTCTGTTGAAAAGCTAAGGGATTATGTTGATGCAACAGATGGATTGTTTGAAGAATTTATGGAATATTGCAAAAAACAATAATTTTGAAATCAAACCGTTCCGAAAAAACAAGTCAAAAAGTAAGCAATAAACCTTGCAATAAGAGCTGTACGATGTGATAGTCGCAAAAATAATAAAAACAAGCCTCCGGTTAGCGTGTTATCCTTAACGGAGAACACGCGGTCAAATCCGTCTTCGACGGGTGAAATCCACCTCTGGTGGATGAAATCGCGTTTGCGATGAAATCCTGCTTCGCAGGGTTGTATTTAGACGGATTTGATTTCATCCGAGGACTTGTCCTTGGATTTCATCTGAACGAAGTG
>JAFXGC010000133.1 GCA_017513325.1 Clostridia bacterium | reverse complement strand
TGTGCGCGTATTTACAGACAGACAGATAACTTCCGAAGAAACAAATGCAATTCTTGAAGCTGCTGTCAACGCCCCCACTGCAGGCAACCAGCAGCTTTACACCATAATCAATGTGACCGACCCCAAGCTCAAAGCGCAACTAGCCGAAAGCTGTGACCACCAACCTTTTATTGCAAAGGCACCCTTAGTGCTTGTTTTCTGCGCCGATTGCCGCAAATGGTACAACGCCTTTACAAAATACGGCTGCGAGCCCCGAAAGCCCGGAGTGGGAGACCTGATGCTTGCCATCAGCGACACCAACATTGCCGCTCAGAATGCGGTTGTGGCGGCACAAAGCCTTGGCATCGGCTCATGCTATATTGGCGATATTATGGAAAACGCAGAGCTGCAGCGAGAGCTTCTCTCACTACCCCCTTACGTTTTCCCTGCGGCTATGCTTGTTTTCGGATATCCCACCCAGCAGCAGTTGGAACGCCCCAAGCCCCCAAGATCGGAAATGAGCCATATAGTTCACGAAAACGGTTATCGTGATATGGATGCCGAGGAACTCAAAGAAATGCTTTCGGTGAAAACAGGCAACAGAAGCTTTGAAGAATGGATCGTTGCTTTCTGCAACAGAAAATACAACTCCGACTTTTCGCGCGAGATGACACGCTCCGTGCAGGTATATCTTGAGGATTTCAGAAAATAAACCTGCGACAGGCAAATTACGACCTTGCAAAAGGAGAATGACAAATACAACGGCACGACAGGACTCCCCTGCAGAGTTATCGCCGAAATTTGATCATAATATTGAATCAAACAAAAAGATCCCCGACCTACAGGTCGGGGATTTATCTTTAAAGCAGATTTTTAATAAGCTCTTCACGGGGTGTTGCGCTGAGATATGCGGGAGCAACATCGAAAACGGTTTTGCATCCGCTCTGCCCCTCAAGGTGCATCTTATAAGCGGCTCTTGCATACGCAACGATAACCGATGCTGTGAACTCAGGGTTGGAATCAAGCTTCAGGCTGTATTCGATAACGTGAGTGTTCTGAAGATCTTCGCCTGTTTTGCCCGTGCGAATAACGAATCCGCCATGGGGAATACCGCTATGGTCTCTTAAAAGCTCCTCCTCGCTGATAAACTCAACCGTTGTATCATAATCAGCAAAATAGTTGGGCATTTCCTTGATCTCGCGCTCAATTCTCGCCTTATCTGCGCCCTCCTCTGCCACAACGTAGCAAAGGCGTGTATGCTTTTCTCTTGTTGTAAGTTCGGGCTCGCTACCGCTTCTTACAGCCTCAAGAGCCGCATCTACGGGAATCGTATACTGTTTTCCGTTTTTAACGCCCTCTATCCTGCGGATAGCATCGCTGTGCCCCTGGCTGACGCCCTTGCCCCAGAAAGTGTAGTCCTTTCCGCAGGGGAGAACTGCGCCCATATACATTCTGTTAATGGAGAACATACCGGGGTCCCAGCCAACTGAGATGAGAGCAACCTTGCCGCCCTCTTTTGCCGCCGCATCAACGTTTGCCATATGGCAGGGGATTTTTGCGTGGGTGTCGAAGCTGTCAACAACGTTGAAAAGCTTTGCCATTTCGGGAGTTTGGGTGGGAAGATCTCTTGCGCTTCCTCCGCAAAGAATGAGCACGTCGATCTTGTCCTTCATTTCAACTGCTTTGTCTATATGGTATACGGGAACGCCTTCGGTTTTTATCTCAAGTGTTGCAGGATCGCGGCGGGTGAAAACGCATGCCAGCTCCATATCGCTGTTCTGTCGGATAGCGCATTCAACTCCGCGGCCCAGATTTCCGTAGCCGTATATACCAACTCTGATACTCATAAAATATTCGCCTCTGTTTCGTTCTTTGAAAAAATTATTTATCTATCTTCTTAAGCACTTTATCGAACACTTCAACCTTATGGGCTTCCACCATTTTTTCGCTGTCCTCAGCATAAAGCTTTTCGCCCATAGCATTGTCTGCAGCAACTCTCCACTGAGCCTTGCCGATATTATCAATATAAAGGATATAATATATACCCTCGCCCTTAAGAAGCTTTACATCGCCAACCTGGCCTTCTTCAAAGAGCCACTTCATTCCTTCGTCGGAAAGAATGGAATTGCTCATATCAACGTTTTGATAAAGACCGCCGTTGGCCTTTGATTTTTCATCCTCACTGTACACTTCAGCAAGCTTGCCGAAATCTTCAGAAGTTTTCTCTGTTTCGTCCCATTCAGCCAGGATCTTTTCAGCCTTAGCCTTTGTTTTTTCGTTTGTCTGATATGTTTCCTTTGTCAGGCAGATATAGCGGATATCACGAACGTTATATTCCTGAATAGCAGGCTTGGAAAGGAGCATATATACTGCGTAGATGCCGTCCTTGCCGTTTTCATCAACGTATTTATCGCCGATTTCCGCGCTGAACGCCCATGCGCCGACTTCTCCATCCTTGATAACGTATTTACTTTCCTTTGCTCCAACGCGCTTTTCTTCATCAAGCTTACGCACGTTCACTTCATAATCCTCAATATACGCATAGAAAGCATCGCTGTCAGCAGTTTCCTTCAGCTCCTGCGCGTTATATTTTGCATCACGGTCGTTATCTTCGTCAAAGATATAGTATACGTAGTCAACGTAGTAGAACTCATCGGGGTTTTCGCTGAGGTATGCATCCTCTTCTTCCTCAGTGAAGGTATATCCTTCAACCAGAGCGTTATAGTATTTGAATGCCAGCTTTTCCTTTTCAACGAAGGAGCGCACGTCGTCGATTGTTACGATATCGCCGTACATTTCGGAAACGAGAGCGTTTACAGATTTATATCCGTTGCCCTCAGCTTCGTCCTCAAACTCTTTGATTATAGCGTCGATCTCAGCATTATCCTCTTCCCCAAGGGATAGACCTTTGGCCTTTGCCGCCTCGCAGAAAACGAGGAGCTCGTTCATATATGTTTCTGCCTGGTCTACAAAATATTCAAACCATGTAACGTCCTTGGTGTAGTCCTGCTCTTTAAGGGATTTTTCAATATCGATTCCGTAATATGAGATATACTGATAATTCTCGTTATAAAAATCAATGAAATATCTCTGGAAGATATATGTTGCCTCGCCCAGATCAAAAGAGAAGTTCTCACTCTGCAGAGCAACCTGCGTTGCATTTACGGGCAGGCTGTCCTCGTTGTTGTTGTCTTTATCACCGTCTTTATTACAGCCCGCAAGGCAAAGCACCATCGCAAGAGCTGCAATCATAGCTATAATTCTTTTCATTTTAAGCATTCCTTTTTATATTCTTTTTGCAACGATATACCATCGCATATCATCGTCGCTTGCTTGTTTAAAATCAAAATCGGAGAAAAATCCGCAAAGAGAAAAACCTGCGGCTTCAAGGGAATTTTCAAGCTTTGCTCTTGTATAGCATTTTTCCCTTTGCTCCGTATCCGTTCTGTGCCAGGAGCCGTCGTCATTCTTCTCAAACACGCTCAGATAGAATGTGCATATTCCGCGGCGCCTGTCGTAGCTGTTCTGCCAACAGCACATTATATTTTCGTCTTCAAGGATATAGTCGTTATCCCCGTAAAACTTGGCAAATTTTTTCGGTGTGTTCACGTCAAACACAAAAATCCCGCCCGGCTCTACGTAGTTGTGAAGCAGCTTCAGACATTTTGAAAGATCCTGCACTCCGCACAGGTGGTTGATCCCATCAAGACAGCAAACAGCGCCCTGAACCGTTCCGTACAGCTCAAAGGCTCTCATATCCTGACAAAGCCACAAAATATCGTCGGCTCCAAGTTCATCCGCAGTTTCTCTTGCCACAGAGAGCATTTCGTAGCTGATATCAAGGCCGATCATATCATAGCCGCGCTCTCTGAGGGGGAAGGTCATGGCTCCTGTGCCGCAGCCAAGGTCCAGCACCTCTTTGATTTCTATATCTCCGAACTTTTCAAAGCAGGCGCGGATAAAATCCGCCCAGGAGGCATAATCTGTTTCGGAGTTGAGCTTATCATATCCTGCGGAAAGAGCAAAATACGCGCCTTCTGCCATAATTATTTATCGTCCTCGCTCCAGGGAGTTTCGCCTTTTTCATCAAGGCGACGAAGCACTTCAACATATCCGTCGCTTCCATATTTAAGGCATCTGTTAACACGGCTGATAGTTGCTGTGGAAAGACCTGTTTTTTCGATGATATCCGTGTAAGTGCAGTTATCAGAAAGCATTTTAGCCGCTGTCAGTCGCTTTGACATTTCGATAATTTCCGTAACTGTGCAGATATCTTCAAAAAAGCTCATGCACTCGTCAACTGTGTTGAGATTGAGAATACCGTTAAACAGATACTCCATTTTGGAATCCATTCTTTTTTTTGCCATTTCTTTTCTCTTTTCTAATTTTTATTTCCGATCCCTACGCTCCGATCGGATTTTGAAAGCGATATGCAGAAAAATTCGCTTTCAGAATTTAACTGACTAAATTATACACCATAAAAATGAATTTTTCAACCATGTTCTTAAATTTGATAAAAATACTCTTGAAATCTATATATGTATGTGATAAAATATTTTACACGAAATATAGAGAAAAAGCTCACATTTTGAGGGTTATATTCCTTGAGAAGTGAGTTTTACTTGCATATAGAATGAATTCTGCTATTTTTTGGAGATATTATGATTAAAAATACATTGTTTGAGCGCAGAAGCATCAGATCATATAAAGCTGAACAGATCAAGGAAAATGAGCTTGACTACGTGCTGAAAGCTGCTCTTTACGCTCCCACAGGAAGAAATTTTCAGTCTACTGTTATGGTGGCAGTTCAGTCACCCCAGCTGGTTAGCCGCCTGAGCAAAATGAACGCTGATATTATGGGCGTTGACAGCGATCCCTTCTACGGAGCGCCCACAGTTGTTATAGTTTTTGCTGACACAACAAAACCCACTCATTTTGAGGACGGTTGCCTTGCAATGGGCAATATGCTTAACGCAGCCTACGAAGCAGGCCTCGGCTCCTGCTGGATCCACCGCGCAAGACAGATGTTTGAAAGCGACGACGGAAAAGCTCTTATGAAGCAGTGGGGCGTGCCCGAGAATTACGTGGGCATCGGAAACTGCATCCTTGGCTATGCCGAGGGCGACGCTCCTGCTCCTGCTCCCCGTAACGACGGAAGAATCATCAAGCTTTAAGGAGAGTATCCGCCGTGAATAAAAAAATAATCATCACTGCGGTTTTGTTTTTTGCGTTGGCCTGTGCAATAGCCTTTACTGCATACAGCGTAAAGTTCAGTGACGTTTTGTATGGTTCTAAAGATGCTGAAGTCACCGAAGAAGCTGAAACACCGGCACCGAATATACTTGTCAATTTTGAACCGGAAGAAGATATTTTGGCTGAGGAAGAAAACCTTCTGGCTTTCGAAGAAAGTATCCTGGCTTATGAAGAAAGCCTGTTAGCTTACGAAGAAAGTATGTTAGCTTATGAAGAAAGTATCCTGGCTTATGAAGAAAGCATTCTGGCTTATGAAGAAAGTTTAAAGGAATTGGAAGAAACAGAACCCGAAACAACAGTGGACCAACTTCCCGAACCTGACCCGCAAAAGTTTAGTTCATCCCTTTTTATAGGAGACTCAAGAACCGTTGGCATTGATTACTACGGAGATATCGACAATGCAACGTTTTTCGCCACCAAAGGTATGAATGTATATCGTGTTTTCAAAGAACAACTTGAGGTTGAAGGACTTGGAAAAGTTTCAATCTTTGATGTTCTTCAGCTAAAGAATTATGATAAGATATATCTGATGCTTGGCCTTAATGAAGTTGGATATGACACAGAGGCCGTTATCTCTAAGTATTCTTATCTTATCGAAAAGATCCGCGAAGCACAGCCCGAAGCCGTTATTTATCTGCAGGCTAATCTGCATATCACAACAAGCCGTTCAGACGTTGACGAAGTCTTTAACAACACGAGACTCAATATTCTCAACTCCGAAATGGCAGCCCTTGCAAACGGGGAAGATATTGTTTATCTTGACGCAAACCCCATTTTCGATGACGAAAAAGGCGGACTCGGCAAAGAATATGCCTCAGATGATTTCCATCTGAAAAGCGACTATTACCCTATGTGGGTTAAATGGATAGCCTACAACAGTATATAATTATGAAAAGAGAAAAAAGAGGTCGAAAGGCCTCTTTTTTTGTTACGGGAAAAGCCGGGCAATCATATCAGCCATATATCAGCCATATATCAGCCGCAGAAATAACTGCCACCGAGGGAGAAATTTTAAACAGAGCGTGCTATTCTTTTTTTAAAAACGTAGCGAGGTGGAATATTGGCAAACAAAAGATACTATTGGCTGAAGCTGGGGGAGTATTTTTTTCAATCACGCAGCATAAGAATCATAAAGGGGATGGAAAACGGATGCAAACTCATCGTCTTATATCTGGAAATGATGCTGATGGCAATAAACGACGGGGGAAAGCTGCTTTTAAGCGACGGAACACCCCTTGACGCAGAAACGCTTTCCCTGGTGTTTAATATGGAAGAAGAAGAACTCAAAACGGCGCTGAAGCTTTTTGAAAAAACCAACCTGATCGAAATAAAAGACGGTGTCATAAAGATAACAGATTTTGATGATATGGTTGGAAGTGAATGTGATTCCGCGCAACGTGTCAGAAAAAGTCGCGAAAAAAGTAAAGCGTTACATTGTAACATAGAGAAAGATAAAGATATAGATATAGATAAAGATAAAGATATAGATATAGAGAAAGAGAGAGAGAAAACGGCGGCGCACACTGAAAACGGCGCACCCACTGATAAAAAAACGGTTTTTTCAGAAAATGATTTTATAATTCCGTGTTTTGAAGAGGTTGTATCTTATGCCACTGAGCGCGGCAGCAGTGTTGATGCGGAAAAGTTCTATGATCATTATTCTGCCGTTGGCTGGAAGATGGGAAACGCACAAATAAAAGACTGGAAAGCAGCATTTCGCAAATGGGAAAGAACCGAGAGATCTTCTGCTTTTTCTCCTCCCGCCACCTCTTCTCCTGCTGCTTTTAAAAATGCTTCCCAAAGCTCAAAAATGCAGGGGAAAAATCATCCTTTCAAAAGCAATTTCAGCGAAGGTCCTTTCGTAGTGGAGAAAAGCGCATCCTTTAACGTGGATGATTATTTCGAGGCCGCTCTCGCAAGAGTGCAAATTGAATCTGACAAAAGCTGACCATTTTCCCCGATGATATTTCTCTACTGCCACAGTTGCTTTTTTTGCGCAAAAAAGCGTCTTTCATCCCATTTTTTGCAAGAAAAGCCAAAGAAAAATGCAAAAAAATCTGCAATTCTTTAGTTTGTTAAAATATTTACTTGACAAGTATATATAAATAATGTAAAATTAACCTTAGTTTAAGCGGCTGATTCAAGTGTTCCCGCCCGCTTTGCTGCCTATTTTAATTATTTTCCGTGGAATACTAATAATTGTTCAGGAGTATATAAATTATGAAAAACCAGTATCTTATCGGTCTCCTTGAGAGAGTTGAAAAGAGAAATCCCGGCGAGCCCGAATTTCTTCAGGCTGTAACAGAGGTTCTTGAATCCCTTGAACCCGTTATCGAGCAGAACCCCAAATACGTTGAAGCAGGCGTGCTTGAAAGCATCGTTGAACCTGAAAGAATCATCAAATTCCGCGTTCCGTGGATCGATGATAACGGCAAGGTTCAGGTTAACCGCGGCTTCAGAGTTCAGTTCAACAGCGCGATCGGCCCCTACAAGGGCGGTCTCCGTTTCCATCCTTCCGTTTGCGAATCCATCATCAAGTTCCTCGGCTTCGAGCAGACATTCAAAAACTCCCTCACAGGTCTCCCCATGGGCGGCGGTAAGGGCGGCTCTGACTTCGACCCCAGAGGCAAGTCTGATATGGAAGTTATGCGCTTCTGCCAGAGCTTTATGACAGAGCTCTCCAAGCACATCGGCGCTGACACAGACGTTCCCGCAGGCGATATCGGCGTTGGCGCAAGAGAAGTTGGTTATCTCTTCGGTCAGTACAAGCGTCTCAGAAACGAGTTCACAGGCGTTCTCACAGGTAAGGGCCGTTCCTTCGGCGGTTCTCTTATCCGTCCCGAAGCAACAGGTTTCGGCGCAGTTTACTACACAGTTGAAATGCTCAAGAGCTTCGGCGAAGACATCAAGGGCAAAACATTTGCAGTTTCCGGTTTCGGTAACGTTGCTTGGGGTACAGCCCTTAAGGTAACAGAGCTTGGCGGTAAGGTTGTAACAATCTCCGGCCCCGACGGCTACGTTTACGACGAAGACGGCATCAACACACCTGAAAAGATCGGCTATCTCCTTGAAATGCGTGCTTCCTGCCGCGATAAAGTTCAGGACTATGCAGATAAGTTCGGCGTTCCCTTCGTTGCAGGCAAGAGACCTTGGGAAGTTAAGGTTGACGTTTGTATGCCTTGCGCTACACAGAACGAAGTTGGCATTGAAGATGCTAAGAACATCGTTGCAAACGGCACTAAGTACTACGTTGAAGTTGCTAACATGCCCACAACAGCTGAGGCAGTTGAATACTTCAAGGCAAACGGCGTTGTTGTTGCTCCTTCTAAGGCAGTTAACGCAGGCGGTGTTGCAGTTTCCGGTCTTGAAATGAGCCAGAACTCCATGAGATACAGCTGGACATCTGAAGAAGTTGACGCTAAGCTTCATCAGATCATGAAGGGTATCTACGAAGAGTCCTACAATGCAGCTAAGAAGTACGGTATGGAAGGCGACCTCATTGCAGGCGCTAACATTGCAGGCTTCATCAAGGTTGCAGATGCTATGCTCGCTCAGGGTGCTGTATAATTTTATAATTACATAACACAAATAAAAAGAGGTCGAAAGACCTCTTTTTTGATGCATAAATCGGCGCTTAGCGCCCAAGCCTTCCCTTGGGGGAAGGTACGGCGAAGCCGGGGATGAGGTGTCTTGGCTTGGTTTATGCAAGAATCGATAAATACACCCGGTAGGGGCGACCTGCGGTCGCCCGTTACGAACGTTAAAATTGGGCGAACACAGTTCGCCCCTACGAGTTTGTATGATAAATTACCGTTTAGCGCCCAAGCCTTCCCCTGGGGGAAGGGGGACATCGTTTCACTAGTTGGATGAGGAGTCTGGGTTTAGTTTATGCGTAAATCGATAGATACCCGTAGGGGCGCACTTTGTGCGCCCGTTTTTTATCAAAAGAAATTTATTTAGTTATAGAAATCGGGCGAACACAGTTCGCCCCTACCAGTTGGTATGATAAATTATCGTTTAGCGTATTAGC
>JAFXGC010000132.1 GCA_017513325.1 Clostridia bacterium | reverse complement strand
TCCCGCTTTCGTGGGATGAAATCACTTCGTGATGAAATCCGACTTCGTCGGGAGATAAGGACGGATTTAATTTCATCTGCGAAGCAGATTTCATCCGAGCGGAGTGAGGATTTCATCGCGCTTGCGCGATTTCATTGAAAATCGTTAGAATATGTGATATAATATATTCAAAGAGGTGATGGTGATGGCTGAAAACAAATTGGCGGATTTATCTACAAAATTTGCGATTCAAATATTGAAGCTGACCGATAACATCAAGGGACACTATTCCTTATCTAATCAGCTTGAAAGAAGCGGAACGAGTATTGGAGCAAATATCCGTGAAGCGAAATACGCGCACAGCCGTCCCGATTTTATTGCTAAATTGCAGATTGCATTAAAAGAATGTTATGAGACAGAATATTGGATCGAGATTGCTCAAAAAGCCGGTTTGATTTCCGGTGACGTTGCAAAGACAGTTTTACACGATTGTGGTTCAATTCGCAGAATGCTTATCTCCTCTATCAACACCGCTAAGGAGAATAAAGATGTCAAAAGGTAAAGTGTATATTTCAAATTATCCTGACAATCCTCCGGAATGGTATTGGATTAGTGGTTTACATGACGCTTGTATTATAGGTACAGAATCATTTGAGTTTCCCTTCGATTATAATAAATTTGTTGGCGAAAAGAATATATACAATCGAAACCTCATAACCTTGAGAATTAACGCAAAGGGTGCGCTGTATGACAATGAGGTGAAAGAGATTCGTCTTTTCAATTATAGGATACTAACCGAGGATATTTCTTTAGAAGGCAGAGATAAAGTTTGGTGGTTAGCAGACAGACTTGTTGATCACGGTAAATACTATACTTTAGAAATTGATTTACAAGATTTTGATGCTTATCCCGAGGAATTTACATTCAAAATAAAATTCGAACGAGCAGAAGTTGACAGATAATAGGTGTACTTTTGCTTACTCTTACCTCGATTCTGCTCCGTTTGGTTACTTTTTCGCATAAAAAAGCACCCCTCAGGCAAGCGTTTTTTTATGGGCTGGTATTATTGGGATTTGAAAGGGCGGTCGCATGCCGTAGGCGCGATTAAAACTCCCTGAATGGGAGTTTTTAGCCCGTTGCGCTAAACTGACCACGAGTTTTAGCTTCGCTACATCACAAGAAGGCGAAAATTCTTTTTCGCTCCTGCGTGAGCAGGCTCAGCTCCATAAAAAAGCACCCTCAGGCAAGCGTTTTTTTATGGGCCGGTATTATTGGGATTTGAAAGGGCGGTCGCATGCCTCAGTTTGTTTCACTTATTCACTCATCAGCTGATTAAGCCCGTACATTGACAATCTTAAAACAATATGTTAATATCAACCCAGAACAACAAAGGAGCTTCCTATGAATCCTACTATTGAAACTTTAAAGGAAGATATAGAATCTCTCGTTTCCAAATACGAAAAAGAGCTTAATGAAAACAGAATAACCATAAATGTTTCTAAAAAGTATTTTGAAAGAAACGTTTGGGACTGGAGAACATTTGACCACGATTACGGATTAGGTTTTTTATATCGCAAACGCGAAAAAATATATAACAATCTTCCCAATCGCTATAATTGCATAGTTCTTTCACTTATTCCTTCTGATAAAAGCTCGTTAAAGAAAGAGCTTTGCAGGGATTATGCTTTCTTTTTCAGTAAAATTGAAAGACTCCATACAGGTAAAAAGCCAAAAGAATATATTTGTGAAAAAGGAAAGCTGACTCACAAAATAGAAAATAAAATTAAAAAGATCATCAAAAAAGCTTCAAAAGTTTCTGCAGAAAAACTTTGCCGAGACACATGGCTTGATGCCATGAGATATGTTCTTAACAGCGAATACGGATACAAAAAGAAGGTTTTAAATAAAGATATTAGTTACTTTACAGGTCTTTTATATTTATGCCTGGGTATATTCGCACTTGCAGGATTTATTTTTTCATGTATATTATTGATGATGGCTGAATAACACAGAAAGGGCAACTTGAGGTTGCCCTTTTGAATTTGTATGCTGAATTATCGTTTAGCGGAATAATCCTTCTCCAGCGGAGAAGGTGGCCGAGCGAAGCGAGGTCGGATGAGGAGAGCATTTTTAAATGATTGTAGTATTTTTTCTCCTCACCCACTAGTGAAACGGTTCCCCCCTCCCCGCTGGGGAGTGCTTTGGGTAACATAAATTATCGTTTAGCGGATTTGATATTGGTAGGGGACAGCGCCCTCGACGTCCCGATTATATATAACACAATCAAGCATTAAAAAAGTGTGATCACATTAGAACGGGACGTCGAGGGCGCCGTCCCCTACTGATTACATCTATAAATTATCCTTTCCCGCTCGATCTTATTCTTTAATTTTCAAGCTCACACTGGTCCCATCAGAAAAGCTTGCCTCTATTGCAGATAGTTCACCTTTTTCGTTCATAATGATCTTACCCGTTATATCTTCGCAAACGAACGCGGCTTCGGTCATTTGATTTTCGGCTGTTTCAATTGACGAAATCATATCTTCGCTGAGGGAAAACACCTTTTCGATAGCTTTCACAACCCCTGCCGCCTTTTCGCCGAAAGGTATTTCTATATCCCCCATTTTCCCTTTATACTGTCCGTTCGATTTTTCAAGGGTATATCCCCCGATCATCTCGGGCGAAGAATATTCAACTCTGACAGTTTCCCGCTCACCCTTTTCATTTGGAGCAGACATGGTTATCTTCACTTCATTTTCATGTCCGTTATAAACAAGGACGCAATCAAACGAAAGCTCTGTGTTCTGATAATCAAAAAATTTCTCATCCTTTGCGCCGCAGGAGCACAGAATGAGACAACACAGCGCCAATGAAATCAATCTTTTCATATTGCCCTCACAAAATAAAAATGCATATGCTAAAACATATGCATTCTTTTTTTATTTATGACAAAAGATTTACAAGATTTTCTGCCGAAAAACCGCTTTCTGTGTAGCAGTTTTCAAGCATCATCGCAAGATTTTCCTCGCTGTATTCTATTTCCTTTGAATATAGCTTTGCCGCCTTTACGTAGCTTTCCTCATCCTCTCCCTCTGCCATAAGCGCTATCATTGCCGCACTTATTGCTCCGAGGCTGATTTTTGAGAAAACGTCGCCATCGTAAACTGCCTTCATAAAATATCGCCACACGAAGTATATAAAAATGTTGGTGAGATATTTTTCATTTACAACGAGCGCTTTGCCCTTAAGCTTTTCAAGGGCATCATTCCAGCTTTGGTCGATTGCTTCAAAATCTTCAAAAGCACAAACGAAAGATTCAATTTGTGCCTCTCCTGCAGAATAATCGCTTTTTTCAACGGAAGATACATCATAGACCTCAAAATCAAGCCCATCCTGAATTTTTTCTCCGTAGTCAAAGAGGGAGCTCACTTTATCTGCAAAAGAAATATCTTTTCTTTCAAGAAAACGGAAAATGTTTTCCCTTGCCCTGAAAAGAAAATCGTATATTTCCCCGTCCACATCCTCTGTTTGCTCACAGGGGATATCTTCTTCAAAAAAGTTGCCGCTGTTGCCGTATTCAAGAATTATTCTTGCCGCTTCCTCGCAACAAAGGCCTATTCCGCCCTCCTTCACGTCCCCATACCAGCCGTAGTATCTGGGATGCTCCGTACAGATTCCGCAAAGGCGGTTTTCTCCAAGATTTATTATGATATCGCAAAGGTTATCATCATTCAAAAACGGACAACGCTCGCCGCACAGCATAAACGAGCCGTTTTTAATATTATCTCTGAGCCTTTTTCCGAATTCTCCTGTGACAGAGTTATAAAACTCCATTGTTTTCTCATCAATGCATATTTCCCAGCCGATACAGCAATTATCTGAGCATCGGTCTGCTATACATTTGAATTTTTTATAATAATCAGGCAGTCTCAGCTTCATTTTGCAAGGCTGTGAAGAAATTCGCACATTTCGCTGAAAGTACCTCTCGCGCAATCGCAGGGGTATTTTTCATTTTCTATCAAACAATCGGTTACAAGATAAATGTCAAGCCCTGCCGCTTTTGCCGCATAGCCATCCTCTCTCTCGTCGTTTCCTATCATAAGACAGTTTTCTGCCTCAACTCCAAGTCTTTCGCAGATAGATTTATAATACATGGGATTGGGCTTGCAATATGAATCGGATTCATATGAAGTGATAATATCAAAATCCTTTTCGCTAAGGCCTATCCAGCTGATTCTTGTCAGCTGTCCCTGACGTGGAAAGAAAGGATTTGTTGCAAGAACTACCTTGGGAGATGCCTTATGTGCCGCCTCAACTGCCGTTTTTGCAAGAGGGTTTTCGCCTGTTGCAGCTCTGACTTTGTTAAAATCCTTCGTGTAGAATTCATCGCAGGTGTTCTTTGCTTCGCTGAGGTCAGTTTTCACAAGAGACTGGAAAGTTTCCCAGAAAACCTCGCCGTTTTTTCTCTTTCCGTCGTTTTTCACCATTGCGGCAGTGCCTGCCCAAACGCAATCTGTGAGAGTTTTTGCATCAAGGGCGAGATATGAAAGATTTGCGCAAAGATTTTTGAAATACTCCTTCATAAAGACGTTCATATCCATAGGAAGAAGTGTGCCGTCAAGGTCAAAAAGAATAGCATCGTATTTTTTCATTTTTTCACCTTTTACTTTTTAGCAAGTGTCTGAAGTCCGCGGCTGAGCGCAGAAATGAACGTATCAATTTCCTCGGCTGTGTTTTCGTGAGAAAGGCTTATTCGAACAGACGTGTCAGCTTCGTCTTTGGGAAGTCCGTAAGCAAGAAGCGCATGGCTTGGTCCTGAAGAATGAGTTGAGCAAGCGCTGCCTGCCGAAATACAGATGCCCTCGCCTGAAAGATAGTTGAGCATTATCTCGCTTCTGATGCCGGGGAGCGTTATATTTATAATATTGGGCAGAGTTTTCTCAGGAATGTTTGCTCTGACGTCCATTTCGCCAAGGGCAACAAGAAGCTTTTCTCTTAGGGCAGTTATCTTTTCAATTCTCTCCGCCATCTGAGCTTTACCCTCTTCCGCCGCCGCGCCGAATGCCACTATAGCAGGAACGTTTTCCGTTCCGCTTCTGTAGTCATCCTCCTGACCGCCACCATACAAAATGGGGATGATCCTCTTAGCCTTTATCATATCGTGAGTGACATAAAGTGCGCCTGCTCCCTTGGGGGCAAATATTTTATGGGCGCTGATGGAAAGAAGATCTGCAGAAAGAGAAGTGGGGGTGAATTTCATTTTCAGATATGCCTGCACCGCGTCAACGTGGCAAACAGCCTTGGGAGACGCCGCGCGGATTATCTGAAAAGCGCTTTTCACGTCGTATATTGCGCCGGTTTCGTTATTTGCAAGCATAAATGAAGCAAGCACAGTATTATTATCCGCATTTTCCTTTATATAATCAAGGTCAAGAACGCCGCCCGCAGTGGGAACTTCAAGAACTGTAAAGCCTTCCGCCTCAAGACGCTTTGCAGCATTTACCACGGAAGAATGTTCACCTGCAGAAATAAAAATTTTTCCGCGGCTTCCGTTTTTCATAGGTCTGTCCTTTGCAAAAACGCTGCCGAAAATAGCCATATTATTTGCTTCAGTTCCGCCGGAAGTGAAAAACAGCCTGCAATCATTTTCTCTTCTGAAGCCAAGAGAAAGAATGACACGGCGTCTGGCTTCATCAAGCATTTTCTTTGCTTCGTTGCCGACTTTATGCACTGATGAAGGGTTGCCATAACAAACAGTCAAAGCCTCTCCCATTTTTTTGAGAGAGGCCTCTGAAGGTTTCGTTGTTGCGCTGTTATCAAGATAAATATAATTCATAATTAACCTGATTTATTTGAAATTGAAATTGCTGATGATACCATCAAGCTCTTGGAGATGATTTTCGAAATATGTGGGAGTTGACGTATAGAGCATATAGTAAACGTAGTTGCCGCGGATAACTGCAGAGCAAACAAAATTATACTGTACGTCTGCCATAGTAGCAGTGTATGTATACTGCATACCGTCCACGCCGCCCATCTTTATTTCCTTTTCGCTGACAGCTTCATAATCGCTGAAAGCTGATGTGAACTGGCTCTGATAGCCCTTCCACCAATCTGCAACCGTTGTTGATTCTCTTTCAAGCCCGTAAGCTGTGACAGAAACGCTTGACGCGTCGCCTGCAGAAACGTATGCGCTTGTATAGAGAGTTGAAGAATCAACTATCCAGTTTTCAGGAACATAGAAAAGATAGTCTGCCGCATCAGATGAAGCAAGCTGATATCCGTCGGGAACGCTGTTATCTTTATTTTTGTTGCATCCTGCAAGCATAAGGCACATTGCAAGGAGCAAAGCCACAACAGAAATTGTTCTTTTCATTTTCTTTCTCTTTTCCTAAATTATTCGTAAATGGGATACTTTTCGCAAAGCTTTGTAACCTCAGCGCGAATATAGTCTGCCTTTTCTTCAAATTCAGTTGCTGTGAGAGTGATAAGATGAGCAAGAGTTTTCATATCCTCTTCCTTGAGACCTCTTGATGTAACCGCAGGAGTACCGATTCTGATACCGCTTGTTACGAAAGGCTTTTCGGGGTCGTTGGGGATAGAGTTTTTATTAACTGTGATATAAACCTCGTCAAGTCTTCTTTCCATTTCCTTACCTGTGATGTTCATAGGACGAAGGTCAAGAAGCATAAGATGGTTATCAGTTCCGCCGGAAACAAGGTCGAATCCGCCCTCAAGAAGACCTTCAGCAAGAGCCTTTGCATTTTTTGCAACCTGCTCCTGGTAAGTCTTGAATTCAGGCTTGAGCGCTTCTCCGAAGCAGATAGCCTTTGCAGCAATGATATGCTCCAGAGGGCCACCCTGCATGCCGGGGAAAATAGCCTTGTCAATTGCCTTTGCATATTCTTCGCGGCAAAGAATGAGACCGCCGCGAGGACCGCGGAGAGTTTTATGTGTTGTTGTTGTTACGATGTCCGCATAGGGAACGGGAGAAGGATGAACGCCTGCAGCTACGAGACCTGCAATGTGCGCCATATCTACCATAAAGATCGCTCCAACCTTCTTTGCGATTTCGGAAATTCTTGCGAAGTCGATAACTCTGGGATATGCAGAAGCACCTGCAACGATAAGACGGGGCTTTGATTCAAGAGCGAGTCTTTCCATTTCGTCGTAGTTGATATAGCCGTCGTCCTCAACGCCGTAAGAGACGAAATTATAGTTTTTACCTGAGAAGTTTACGGGGCTGCCGTGTGTGAGGTGGCCGCCGTGAGCAAGATTCATACCCATAACAGTATCGCCATGGTTGAGAAGAGCTACGTAAACTGCGGTGTTAGCCTGAGCACCGGAATGGGGCTGAACGTTGGCGTGCTCTGCGCCAAAGAGCTTGCAAGCTCTTTCGATTGCGATTCTTTCTGTTACGTCAACGCATTCGCAGCCGCCGTAGTAACGGTGTCCGGGATAGCCTTCAGCATATTTGTTTGTGTGGGGAGTGCCCATAGCAAGCATAACTGCTTCAGAAACGATGTTTTCGCTTGCGATCAGTTCAAGACCTCTCTTCTGTCTTTTATATTCAGCTTCAATGGAATTGCCCACCTCGGGATCATATTCCTTGAGCATTTCAATCACGTTATTTATCATATTTTTTATTCCTTTCGATATACTATTCATTCATTTTACAACATCTTTCATGCAATTTCAAGTCATTTTTGTAAACGGTTATAAATATAGCAGTTGTTTATAGAAGATTTTATATTATAAACGGTACTTTATGTTAACTAAGGCTCCCCTTGAATAGGGGAGCTGTCGAGCTTTAGCCAGACTGAGGGGTAGAAAAATAACATATCTGCCCTTCCATCCCGTCCACTGCGTGGGACGCAACACCTTCCCTAATCAAGGGAAGGCTCATGCTGTAAACGATAATTTAGCACTTCACCTGTCGCGTTTTTATCGACCTTTTTTAAAAAAGGTCGCGGATTATCAGGGCAGAGCCCTGAGACGCGATCCGCAGATCGCGGAACACCTATTGCGCGCAGGAGTTCCAAGAGGCGGAGCTT
>JAFXGC010000131.1 GCA_017513325.1 Clostridia bacterium | reverse complement strand
TGCATCCCAGGTAGAAATGGGCGATATAGACGGCAACGGAAATATCAACTCAGTAGACCTGTTCAAGATGAATCTGTATGTAAAACAGGTAGTAGCACCTACAGAAGCAGAGGAAGCAGCAGCGGATATCGACGAAAACGGTAAAGTAAACTCCGTTGATATGTTCTATCTCAAGTTCAGAATCCTCAAAGGTTATTGGGGTTAATTAAAACAAAAGAAGAGGTCACGAAAGTGACCTCTTTTTATATGGCAAAAAGCTATACTGTAAATATATGTCTTTGCAGTCAGCAGTTTATTAATAATAGCATTATAAATGTAAACAAATCAAAAAAACCACATAAAATTCACCCAATATTCAGATAAAAGGTGTATAATAAGGAACATAGTATTAAAATTTATAAAACCGGGAGGAAAACGGTTTGATAGAAGTTAAAAATCTGACCAAAAACTATGGTCCCGTAGCAGCGGTGAAGGGAATCAGCTTCACAGTTGAAAAGGGACATATCTATGGATTCCTGGGGCCAAACGGTGCAGGAAAATCCACAACTATGAATATGATAACAGGCTGCCTTGCTCCCACGTCGGGCGAAGTGACGATTGGCGGTTTTGATATCATTGAAGATGCCGTTGAAGCAAAAAGTTATATTGGATATCTCCCTGAGATTCCTCCGCTTTATACGGACATGACTCCTTTTGAAATGCTGGAGTTTGTAGGCAGAGCTAAAAAAATTGCAAAAGCAAAGCTTTATGATGAGATTGAAGCGGTTATGGAAAAAACGGGTATTCTCGACGTAGCTGACCGTCTTATCAAAAATCTTTCAAAGGGTTATAAGCAGAGAGTAGGTATTGCTATTGCTCTTATGGGCAACCCTGATATTATCATTCTTGATGAGCCTACAGTTGGCCTGGATCCCATTCAGATAATGGAAGTCCGAGATCTTATCCGCGAGCTTGGAGAAGAACATACGGTTATTCTTTCCAGTCATATCCTGCAGGAGATTTCTGCTGTTTGCGATTATGTTATTATGATCTCTAAAGGCACTATCGTTGCTTCAGATACCTTGGAAAACCTTCTTAGTCAGACCGGCGATTCAAAGAAACTGAAAGTTGAAACAACCGGCACGGAAGAGGAAATCAGAGGAGCGCTTGAAGGCATTGGCGAGATCATATCTCTCACAGTAACAGAGGGAGAAAAAACAGCTCTTGTTATTGAAACGGATAAGAACGCAGATATCAGAGAAAAAGTTATCCTCGCTCTTACAAACGGCGGACACAGCCTTGTTTCTATAGTGGAAGAACAGGCAAGCCTTGAAGATGTGTTTGTTCGTCTTGCAGGCGAGAGCCTCGATGCAGGCGCTGCATACGCTATGGAAAAAGAAGCGGAAAAGCAGGAAAAGCTTGAAGCAAAGCGTGGCAAAAAGGTTAGAGTACAGTCCAGCCTTGGTCCTGCTTATTATGATGAAGAGTATATTAAAGACGAGCCTGAAGAAGAGGACGAGCCTGAAGAAGAATATTCTCCTCTCTTCAGTTCAGAAAATGAAGAAAAGGAGGGTGATGAATAATGAACGCAGTATACAGACGCGAGCTGAAAGCCAACCTTTTCAGTATGACAGGAACTATATTCATAGTTTTCACCCTTGTTTTTATAGGACTTTACTGTGCCATGAGCACTTTTGGTAATATGTCAGCGCATCTTGAATATGCGGTTTACAGCGCAAGTTTCATGTCACTTCTGGCAGTACCTGTTCTGACAATGCGCACGTTCTCAGAGGAAAGACAGACCAAAGTTGACCAACTTCTTTATTCTCTCCCTCTCACAACAAGCGAGATCGTTTTGGGTAAGTTTTTTGCGCTTGCAACTATAATGGCTGTTCCTACAGCAGTTATGTGCATCTATCCTCTTATTATGGCTGCATTCCTTTCTGCAGGTACGATCAATTTTGTTCTGATATATGCATCAATTCTTTGCTATTATATTCTTGGATGTGCTGTTATTGCAATTTGTATGTTCCTTTCTTCTCTCACAGAAAGCCAGGTTATTTCTGCGGTCGTAAGTCTTGCAGCGGTTCTTCTGCTGTATTTTATGTCATCTCTTGCACAGATGGTAACATCAAGCGCTGCAGTATCTCTTGTTGTTGTGCTTGCAATTGCTGTGGCTGTTGCATATATAGTTTGGGTAACAGTTAAAAATTATGTTATCGCAGGTGTTGTTGGCGGAGTTCTTGTTTTAGGAAGCGTTATCACTTATGTTGTAAAGAGCACACTTTTTGAAGGCCTGCTTGGTAAAATGCTTTCAGCAATTGCGATTTTTGATCCTATTACAAATTTTGTAAACGGTATTTTTGATATCTCAACTATTATATATTACGTGTCTGTCATCGCACTGTTTGTGTTCTTTACAATTCAGTGCGTTGAGAAGAGACGCTGGAACTGAGGAGGTGCCGTGAAATGAATAAGTCAAATAAGAAAATCATCAAAATAGGCGCCTACAGTATCGGACTTACAGCAATAGCTGTTGCAATCGTTATTGTTCTCAATCTTTTTATCGGTCAGCTTCCTTCAAAAATCACGAAGCACGATATGACAGGTGATGCAATTCTAACTTTCGGTGATGAGACTAAGAAGCTTGTTTCCGAAATCGACTGCGACGTAACACTTTACCATTTGGTGACAGAAGGTGCGGAGCAGGCATATGTAACAGAGCTTCTTTCACGTTATGAAGCAGAAAGCTCTAAAATCAAGGTCGTTAAAATAGACCCTGTTAAAAAGCCTACATTTGCTTCTGAATATACAACAGCAAAGCTTAATGATAATTCCGTTATAGTTGTAAGCGAAAAGAGAAATACCGTTATTGACGGTGAGGAATTCTTTAAGTATGAACCTTCCGGCTATGAGGGAACAATGCTCAGTTATTCTGAGTATATGTACTATTATCAGATGTACGCTCAGAGCGGTTATGAGTTCACCGCTACAGAATATTTTATGGGTGAAAAAGAGATCTCAGGAGCAATAGATTTTGTAGCTTCCGATGTTCTCCCCGTTGTATATCAGCTGACAGGACATGGCGAAACAGCCTTTGGCGCAGCTTTTGCTGAGCTTGCAGAAACCGAAAATGTTGAAATGAAGAGTCTCACTCTCATTGCGGGAGAAAGCGTTGCAGTGCCTGAGGATGCAAAGGCAGTATTTGTAAACGTTCCTCAAAGCGATATCACAGAGGAAGAGTATAATGCTCTCGTTAAGTATATTGATGCAGGCGGATATGTTATTCTCACTTCTTACGGAGAAATAATGAACAGCGAAAAAACCCCCAATTTTGTGCGCCTTACAGAATATATGGGATTAACAGCAACAGCTGATATCATTATGGAAAACTCTGCTGAGCATTACTATCAGGCTCCATACTATCTGATTCCCGAAATTCAGAGCGCAGGTATCACAGCAGAACTTTCTGCATCAAACTATACAATTCTTTCAATGTTCTCTTCTCCCATCAGCGAAACTGAGGCGGCGAACAGAACACGCACACCTCTTTTCAAAACATCCGGCAAAGCTTTTCTTTACGATGAAACCATAACAGATACAACCAAAGTTGAAGAAAGCACGTTCACAGTTGCATATCAGTCACAGATAGAAAACAGTGAAACCGGAGAAAAGGGCGGAACACTTGTGTGGTTCACAAGCTACACTATGTTTGATGAACAGATGGCAGGTTTCGGTAATTCCTTTGTTTATACAACTCTTCTCCAGAAGACTTGCGGTAAAACAACTTCCATTAACGTTGCGGCAAAAGCAATCACAAGCGCAACTCTTGATATAACAGCTGCTGATGCGCTTATCGGATATGCAGGCTATATCATTATTGTTCCTCTTGTATTCCTGGTAACAGGCTTTGTGATCTGGTTCAGACGCCGCCGCAAATAAACGAGGTGTTTATGTCAAGAAAAAAGAAAAATAAGATCCTTCCCCTTGCAATAATGGCGGCACTTCTTGCCGTTCTTATTGCAGGATATGCAATTATATCTGTATATAACGCCAAAAAGGCAGAGGAAGAAGCTGATACAGAAACTTCAACAGTTGAAGTTCTTAAAAAAAGCTCAGCCATTCCCATTGCGTTCTCATATGATGTGAAAGGCGAAACACTTGCTTTTTCATATGATAATGAAAAATGGGTTTATACAGAAGATGCAACCTTTCCCATTGACAGTGAGGCTGTAACAAAAATGGTTGTGGGGCTCACAGATATAAAGGCTGTCTCCAAGGTTAATACAGAGGGGGCAGACGTGGCAGAGTTTGGCCTTGAAAAGCCCGGTCTAACTCTTATGGTGAAATATTCTGATGGCACGGAGTATACCTTTAAATTTGGTATTGTAAACACTTATAATGGTCATCAGTATATGACATATACCGGCAGTGAAGACATCTATATGGTTGAGGCTTCTCTGGCATCAGGATTCAATAAAGAGCTTAAATCTCTTTATGAAGCTGAAATATGGTCTTTGCAGAATGATGCAGTAACAGCGGAAGACGTTACATCAGTCGTTATAGAAACTGCTGATGGAAAAACAAACACAGTTGAAGATGAAAATGGAATAGAAAAACTGTTTGAGCTGGTTTATAAGCTGAATATCTCTAATTGGGAAGACCACTACGCCGATGAAGCTGAAATGAAGGATACTTATGGTATCCATCCTGAGGGTGACAGAGTAACTCTCAATTATACAAAGGAAACTACCGTTTCAAATGAAGACGGCACCAAAACGACTGTTAATACTCCTGCAGTGTATACAGTTTATTTTGGGTATGAGTTTGAAGTTGAAGCTGAAAGTGAAACAACAGCTGAAGGTGAAGAAAGTGCACCCAAGATGCAGTTTTTCTATACCTTCAATGATTCAACGGTTGTTTATTCAAAGGATAAAGATATATCCGACGATATATTCTCTTATCTGACATATGTTCCCAAAGAGGAAACAACAATTGAAGAATAATAAAAAACTGCATCGCCATTGGCGATGCAGTTTTTAACTTTGCACTACTTTATAAAGTTGGTCATCACCCATTTTTCTTTTTCAGGGATACCGTATTCCTTTTTGCCAAGTTCGATGCTTTTCATAAGAAACGTCATATTTTCTGCGAGAGTACGCATTGTCTGCAAGCCTTCTTCATCCTGTGATGCTTCACCAACTTTTCTTCCATGAACAGAGTTCCAATATTGGCTCGAAGCAAGAGGCATACCGCTTATTGTGAAATATTTATTGAGCTGGTCAAAGGTTGCAGAGCAACCTCCGCGACGTGCAACTGCAACAGATGCACCGACTTTCATGGTTTTGTTGAAAGGCGTGCTGTAGAAAAGTCTGTCAAGCAGTGCCACGAGCGTGCCGTTGGCAGAGGCGTAGTATACAGGGCTGCCTACTACCAGGCCGTCACATTCTTCAAATTTTGGAGCCAGTTCATTTACGATATCGTCTATAGCGCATTTTCCGTTTTTAAAGCAGAAACCGCAACCGAGGCATCCTCTGATATCCATAGCGCCTATCTGAATTATTTCAGTTTCGATTCCGTTTTTGTGAAAAACTTTTACCATTTCGTCAAATGCCACAGATGTGTTTCCGTTAACTCTGGGGCTGCCGTTTATCATAAGTACCTTCATTTTTATTCTCCTGAAAACGTAATAAGTTCGTCAATTTCTTTTCGTTTTTTATCTCTCAGCTTTTCGTTTTCTTTGGCGTAACCAATGCAAATAACAAGTCGTGCTGCACCGTCAAGATTGCATATTTCTTTTATCTTATCGCTGTCAAGCCATCCAAGTATGCAACTGCCCAGTCCTTGCGCTGTAGCTTCTGCGGTGATATATGCGGCAAGAATACCTATATCTATCGAGCGGTAGTCGTTGTTTTTCAGCTTTGCTCCGATTGCAGCAGTTTTCACGTAAGGCTTTTCCGAAATGACGATCTGAACGGGGGCATCAGGCGCAAAACGATTCATTCCCATTCCTTGTGTTGCAGTGGCAACCTTTTTTGCAATATCACCTGTGCAAACAGTTATATGATAAGGCTGTCCGTTGCAGGCAGAAGGACTGAGGCGTGCGGAGGAAACGATAGCTTCAATCTTTTCTTTTTCAACCATCCTGCTGCTGTCATAATTTCTGCAGGATTGGCGGTAAAGTGCAATTTCTGTAAAATTCATATAATTCTCCAAGCGTTAATTCAAAGAAAGTTCAATTCCCACAGGGCAATGGTCACTGCCCATTATTTCTCCTAGAATAAAGCTGTTTTTAACTTTTGGCATAAGACGTTCGGAAACTACAAAATAGTCTATTCTCCAGCCAACGTTTTTTTCTCTTGCATGGTACATATAGCTCCACCAGGAGTATTCTATTTTTTCAGGATAGAGCGTGCGGAACGTGTCTTTAAATCCGTTATTCAGCAGTTCTGTAAATTTTGCTCTTTCCTCATCTGAAAATCCTGCGCTGAAATGATTTGATTTGGGATTCTTTAAGTCGCATTCGTTGTGCGCAACATTAAGGTCACCGCAGTAAACGATGGGTTTTTGGCTGTCAAGCTCTTTAATGTATGCTCTGAGTGCATCTTCCCACTGCATACGGTATTCAAGCCTTGCAAGCTCTTTCTGGGAGTTGGGAGTGTAAACGCACAAAAGGTAAAACTCTTCAAATTCGAGAGTGATAATTCTTCCTTCCTTGTCGTGTTCCTCAATTCCAAGTCCGTAGCGAACGGAAACAGGCTCTTTTTTTGTGAACACAGCAGTGCCCGAATAGCCTTTTTTTTCTGCGCTGTACCAATATTGATAATAACCTTCAGCCTCAAACTGTGCTTGTCCCGGTTGCATTTTTGTTTCCTGAATGCAGAAAATATCAGCATCAATGCTGTTGAAAAAATCACCGAAGCCTTTGTTCAGACAGGCTCTGAATCCGTTAACGTTCCAAGATATAAGTTTCATTTTTAACCTCACCAAATAAAAGGTATCATTCTGTATTTAACTTTTTCTTTGTATTCATTGTAGCCTATAAGTCCATTGCTCAGCACCTTTTCTTCGTTTTTGATTCTGGCGACCATCAAAACGGGATAGAAAAGGAAAATAATGAAGGAATACCATGAGCCGAGAATTATTGGGATAGAAAGGAACATAAAAACAGTTGTCATATACATAGGATGGCGCACTATGCCGTAGAGTCCTGTGTCGATAACCTTCTGGTTTTCCTGAACTTCTATGATTCGTGAGAGATAAGCATTTTCTCGCATAACTTCAGCATAGAGCAAATATGACAGAAGGAAAACGACAACTGCCGAAATCTCGAAACCCCTTGGAATACTTGACAATTCAAAGCGATAGTCAAGCCCGGCCATCACAAACCCTAGAATAAAGACAATTGCAGAAAATCTAGTGATTCCTTTTTGTTCAACCTCTTTTTCCTTGGAATCAAGCCGTTTTTTCAGTAATTCAGGTGCTTTTATATAAAGGATGATTCCCAGCATAAGAATCGGTATGAATAAAACTGCAGCAAATATCCATCCGTTTGTATATGAGAGCGATCCTGCCGGCAAGAACAGAAGCAGTCCTACCAACAATATTCCGAAAATGAATTTTATCAACGCATTAAATAAAAGCTTCATTATGATAATCCTTTCATACCTTGCTTTATTATATTGTACCATATCATCCATATTCCGTCAATAAAGCATATTTAGAGCTACTTTTATCAGTTGTCTTTATTTACCAGAAAAAATTTATAATATATTAAACAATAATGGATTATTTTATGGTATTATATAAATATAAGAGTATAAATTGCCTTTAATAACCAAGAGGTGTTCATGGATAAAAAGAAAAAAATCATAATAATAGTCAGTGCTGTTGTTTTTATAGCGGTTGTAGCTGCTGCAATTATTATACATATGGTAACTTCTTCCGAAGATAAACCCAAGGACAAGGAAAAATCCAAAATTGAAACAACTGAAACAAAAGCGGATATAAAGGAAACTGATCCCACAACGGAAAGTGACCCCGACGAAAGCGAGCCTGAAACAACAGAACCTGAGGATACAACAGTTGTTGCTGACACAACTCAGATTATAGAAACAAAACCTATTCCGCAAAAGCCTGCAGAAACAAAGCCCTCGGAAACAAAACCTGTAGAAACCAATCCCGTGGAAACTGAGCCTGCAGAAACAGACCCTACAGAAACAAAGCCTGTAGAAACTGAACCTGTGGAAACAAAACCTGTGGAAACAAAACCCGTGGAAACCGAGCCCGTGGAAACAAAACCCGCGGAAACCGAGCCTGTAGAAACGAAACCCACGGAAACAAAGCCCCAGGAAACGGAACCCGTGGTAACAGATCCTGTGGAAACAAAACCCATAGAAACAAAACCTGTGGAAACTGATCCTGTAGAAACGGAAGTGGACACTACTGATATTGATCCCACCGTTACAGACCCTGTGGTAACTGAACCTGAAATAACAGAGCCTATAGTAACAGAGCCTATGACAGTGTTCCCTGAAACAACCGAGCCTGAAACAACCGGCCCGGAAGAAACAGAGACTGAGACAAATGGCGGTAACACACAGCCTCCCGAGCCCGGATATGACAGAGTTAAAGCAAAAGATTTCATAGTTTACGATACAAACGGCCTTCCTGTAAAGCTGTCCGGTTTTGAAGGCAAGCCTGTAATTTTAAATTTCTGGGCAAGCTGGTCATTCAGTGAATATGAAATGCCCGACTTTAATGAAAAGTATATGGAGTTTGGAAACGATATACAGTTCATGATGGTGAATGCGACTGTATATGAATCAATAGATACAGCGAAGCAGTTTATAGAAAACGGCGGCTATTCTTTCCCGGTATTCTTTGACGTAGAGGGAAATGCTGTGGGTAATTATGAACTGACTGCTTTCCCCATCACTTATTTTATTGATGCGGAAGGATATATTGTGTATTCTGTTCGTGGAATAATCAGTGCCAGAGAACTTCAGTTTGGAATTGATTTGATCAAATAATAAAAAGCGAGGTGACAAACCTCGCTTTTTACATTCTGGAAAAGAACTTTAATTGGCACAAAAGTTATAAAAAACCAAATACGATTTAATAATTGAAATAAGTATAAATCTCCCCTATTTACAGATACTATCAGTACAAATTTGTAAAGCAAGGAGATTTTATATAATTATGAAAGCAACAGGTATTGTAAGAAGAATAGATGATCTTGGACGTGTTGTTATCCCTAAGGAAATAAGAAGAACAATGAGAATAAGAGAAGGTGACCCGCTTGAGATATACACAGATAGGGACGGCGAGGTTATTTTCAAAAAATATTCACC
>JAFXGC010000130.1 GCA_017513325.1 Clostridia bacterium | reverse complement strand
ACTGCAGATATTTTGGGTCTTTCACAAGTTAAGGTATCAAGAGAAGAGAAAAAAATAATTGCAGAGCTCAGAAAAAACATTATTTAACATTTTGGGTATAATTTAAGGTTAATAAGTCAAAATTAGATAAGCAGACCATATATGCCAAACATTGTCCGTTTACATGTGTAGGTTGCAAATATATAATTTAGAAAAGCATATACAAAGGAGATTTACTTATGAAGCAATTTACATATACCATTCAGGATACTGTTGGCATACATGCGCGTCCTGCAGGGCTTTTGGCAAAGAAGGCTTCGGAATTCAGCAGCAAGATAACTTTGATAAAGGAAAATAAGCGTGCTGATACAAGACGAATAATGATGCTGATGTCACTGGGGATAAAATGTGGAGATGTGGTAACCGTTCAGGTTGAGGGTGAAGATGAGTGCTTTGCTTCTGAACAAATAGAAAAATATTTAATAGAGAATAAGTTTTAAAATGGTTGCAATACGCGGAACAGGAGTTTCTTCAGGGATAGCTTTGGGGAAACTTATATACTATAAAAGAAAAGAGAATACTCCAAATGAAAAATTCGCGCTTGATTCAGCCTCTGAATTAGCCAAATGGAAGAATGCATCCGAAAAAGCCAAAAAGCAGCTTGCTGTTTTAGCTGATCGAACAAGGAGAGAAGTTGGCGATGAAGCAGCAGAGTTGTTTGAAACGCATCAGCTGATGATTGATGATCTCGATTATACTGAAAGAATAGCATCATTAATAGTTGAAAATAAAAAAAGTGCTGTTACTGCGGTTGAAATAGCAGGAAAAGAATTTTCGGAAATGTTTGTAGCCATGGATGATGACTATATGAAAGCAAGAAGTGTGGATGTTATTGATATATCTCACAGAATTACAGATATACTATGCGATAATCAAAGTATATTTGACTTGAAAGGAGAACAATCAATAATAGTTGCCGATGATTTGACACCAAGCGAAACAGTACAGCTTGATAAAAGTCTTGTCATAGGTTTTGTTCTTAGTGAGGGTAATGCTAACAGCCATACGGCTATTCTTGCAAGAACTCTTGGTATTCCTGCTATAATTGGTGCTAATACAGAGTGGAAAGATGAATATGAAGGCAGACAGATAATGATTGATGGTAGTGTTGGTTATATTGTAATTGACCCTGATGATACCACCAAGGAATATTTGCTGAAAAAACAACAAGAGGAAAAGGCAGTGCGTACAATGCTTGAAAAGCTGAAGGGATGCTCTGATATAACACTTGATGGTAAAGAGATCAAGGTTTATGCCAATATAACTCATCCGGCTGATATAGACGCAGTTATAGCTAATGATGCAAGGGGAATAGGACTTTTCAGAAGTGAGTTCTTATATCTTGAATCAGACGATTATCCAACGGAAGAAACACAATTTGAAGCATACAAATATGTGGTTCAGAGAATGAACGGACAAAGAGTTATTATAAGAACTCTTGATATAGGAGCTGATAAGAAAATTGACTATTTTGGACTTGAAAATGAAGTGAATCCTGCTCTTGGTATGAGAGCGTTAAGATTATGCTTGTCTCGTCCTGAAATATTCAAAACCCAGCTTAGAGCATTATATAGAGCATCAGCTTATGGAAAACTCTCTATAATGCTTCCGTTGGTAACAAGTTTGTGGGAAGTTCAGGAAGTGAAGCGTATGTGTGATGGTGTTAAAAAATCCTTGCAGAAAGATATGCTTCCTTATGATGAACATCTTGAAATCGGGATCATGATAGAAACTCCGGCTGCAGTTATGATCGCCCCTGATCTTGCAAAAGAGGTTAGCTTCTTTTCAATAGGAACCAATGATCTGCTACAGTATACTGTTGCTTTGGACAGACAAAGTACAGCGGCCCTTGACCGTTTTCAAGATAATAAGCATCCCGCACTGCTGAAAATGATAAAAATGACAGTTGATGCAGCACATGATGCGGGAATATGGGCAGGTATCTGCGGAGAAATAGCTGCAGACAGTAGTATGACAGAGGTATTCTTAAAAATGGGTGTCGATGAACTTTCTGTGTCTCCGAGGGCCGTTCTTCCTGTGCGAAATATTGTTCGTCAAACTGTAGTTGAAAAGTAAATATTGCAAAACCTTCGTATTTGATATATAATCAGTATATCTTTGCGGAGGTTTTATTATGGCAATTGATAAAGTCAGAGAATATTTAAAGCAGTTTGATGCAGATAACAGAATACTTGAATTCAACGAGTCCAGCGCAACTGTTGCAATGGCAGCTCACGCTGTTGGATGTGAAGAAGCTAGAATTGCTAAAACGCTTTCTTTTGTAGTGGATGAAAGTTGTGTACTCATCGTATGCGCAGGCGATGTAAAGATAGATAACAGTAAATATAAAGCTCAGTTTCACACAAAAGCAAAAATGCCTACATTTGAAGAGGTTGAAGCTCTCTGCGGTCACGCAGTTGGAGGTGTTTGCCCCTTTGCAGTAAACGAAGGAGTTGTAATCTATCTTGATGAGTCATTACGACGCTTCGAAACAGTATATCCTGCCTGCGGTAGTTCAAACAGCGCAATCGAATTAACAATTAATGAACTTGAAATGTTTGCTAAAACTGATAAGTGGATCGATGTTTGCAAATCAATATAAATCAAAAGACCTGTTTCCCTTTGGAAACAGGTCTTATTTTATGATTTTAATCTCTCGGAAAAGTCAGAAAGAACTTCGGAAATCTTTATACCCTGAGGGCAAACTGCTTCGCAACTTTTGCAACCAATACATGAAGAAGGTTGTTTATCCTCTCCCATAGCATCAAGCGCCATTGAGATAAGGAAACCTCCGCCGGAGAACTTGTGTTGATTATATAGGCTGATAAGTCGAGGGATGTTAAGGCCCTGCGGACAGTACTCTGTGCAGTATGAGCAGGCGGTACAGGGAACACCGGTTGTCATTTTGCGGGCAATGCTGAGCAGCTTTTCGTTCTCTTTTTCGTTGAGTGGCTTTGCACTAGAAAATGTTGCTATGTTTTCTTTGAGCTGCTCCATAGTGGACATGCCTGACAACACCATCGTAACTTCCGGTATATTCTCTATAAATCGGAATGCCCATGCAGGTATTTTTTCATCGGGGCGCATAGCGATGAGTTCAGCTGTGTCTTCAGGTGAAATCTCAGCAAGCTTGCCGCCGCGAAGAGGTTCCATAACCCAAACGGGTATATTGTATTCTTTGAGCAGTTCAACCTTTTGCTTTGCGCCTTGAAGCTCCCAGTCTATCCAGTTAAGCTGTATCTGGCAAAATTCAAGATGTTCTCCATAAGCATCAAGAAAACGTTTCATGGTTTCATATACACCGTGTGCAGAAAATCCTAAATGACGAATTCTGCCGTTTTTCTTTTGTTCAAGAAGGTAATCAAGAATCTTATATTCGGGATTGAGAAATCCGTCAATATTTCTTTCGCAAACGTTGTGAAAAAGATAGAAATCAAAATAATCGGCCCCTGTTTTTTCAAGCTGGCGCTCAAAAATCTCCTCCGCTTTGTTCATATTTGCAAGATCATATCCGGGAAACTTAGTTGCAAGATAATAGCTGTCGCGAGGATATTTTGAAAGAAGTTTTCCAACAACTATCTCGGAGTTTCCACCATGATATCCCCATGCAGTGTCAAAATAGTTGATGCCGTTTTTTATGGCATAATCAATCATTTCGCCAGTTGATGCTTCATCTATTTTGGATCCATCGTCTTCAATAGTGGGAAATCTCATACAGCCAAAGCCAAGCGCGGAAAGTTTTTTACCTTTAAAATCCTTGTATATCATAGTATTTCTCCCGTTGACACATAGTTTATATTATATTATAATTATACTATAAATGCAGTTGTATATCAATATTATTTTGTAAACAGTGAGTGGAGAATTGTTATGGAACTTTGGGAAAAACAGGTTGAAAGTGAACTAGTGTTTGATGGCGCTGTTGTTCATCTCTATAAAGATAAAGTTGAATTGCCTGATGGCACATATTCGATGAGAGAATACGTGAAGCATATTGGCGCAGTTTGCGTTATTCCTATCACGGACGATGGAGAAGTTATCCTTGAAAGACAGTATCGCTATTCTGTTGATAGAGTTTTGATAGAAATTCCCGCAGGCAAGCTTGACTATGTGGGCGAAGATTTTTGTGAAGCGGCACTACGTGAGCTTCGCGAGGAAACAGGAGCTGTTGCCTCAGAAATGATAGATATGGGCGACTATTTCGGATCTCCTGCCATAATGGGTGAACATATCAGAATGTTTATGGCTAAAGGACTTACGTTTGGCGAAACAGAGCTTGATGAAGGCGAATTTCTTGAGGTTTTCAAGGTGCCGCTCAGTGAAGCAGTTGAAATGGTACTTCGCGGAGAAATCACTGATGGAAAAACTCAGGTTGCGATTCTCAGAGCTGCTATGATGCTTAAGTAATAGTTGTTTATATGCAAGATAAATATTTAGACATATTAAATTCACGTTTGGCATTTGCAATAACCGATACAATTGTGCATTTTATAATATCAATTATTGGATTTATACTAATAATAGTCTTTGGGTATTTTGCTTTTAAAAAGCGCCAAAAAGTGCAAACAAGTAAAAGCGGAAAGATATATAAGGTAAAAACAGGAAAGGCAGATAAAGTTATTAAAATAGCTAATAAGTTCTTATTTTTCGCATCTGTTTTTTCAACATGTCTTTCAGTATTATTTGTTTGTTATCATTTGAAATTGAGTATTAATCTTAGATATGACATTGACAATAAAAGTTTTTGTACGGTAACAGGTACTTACGATGACGAAGACTATAATACAGCGTGGTTATCTACAACAGTGGTAGATGATTCGGAAAATAGAATTAAAGTTTTGAATGGCGTTTTTGAAACTTTTACAATCGCAGAGGAACCACCTATTACTTTTGTATATGGAGAAAAATCTAAAGTCGTGGTGGACCTTTATAAATAAAATTGGGTCAACTTTCTTTAGTTGTATATTTATTTTTAGAGGAGACCGATATGTGTGATATTGGACAGTACATAACAAATTTTAAAATTTGGTTTGCTGCAACTATAACGACTGATATAATTGTTGTAATAATTTGCCTAATAATTTGGCGGTTGTTTAAAAAATTCAGACCTGATGTAAGCAAATATATTTTAATATTGGTTGGTGCAGTAGTGGTATATATGTTGGCTTTTAGCATCGTTCCGGCTTGTTCTGATATTTGCACCGATAATATACACATAGCAGAGAATGTTGAATATAAAAGGAGATATCATAACCCGGTAGGCAAACCTTTTATATCGGAGTATCATCGTGCGTTAGTTAATATAACAGATAGTGAAGGTGAGTCGTTCGAGGGGCGTCTAATTGATGATAATGAGACTTTGTATCCTTATGGAGAAGGTAAGGGTACAGTTGTATATGGAGGTTTTTCAAAATATATTATCGAATTTATATTTGACGAAGAACTTTCATAAATATGCATAATATCAAAAGACCGCTGATTTCAGCGGTCTTTCTTTTTTCAATATTTCATTAAATACGTCCCAAACGGTCTCTTGCAGCTTGCGCACAAACCATTTTGCGTCCAACTTCCGATGCCTCTTTGTACATCGCACGCGCTTTGCTGATATCGCCCTGTT
>JAFXGC010000129.1 GCA_017513325.1 Clostridia bacterium | reverse complement strand
TTTTTGAAGAGAAGTAGAGCTTCTGTTAAGCAAACAGCAAATCGGTGAAAGGATTAAAAGTGAGCATAGGATTATTTTTGAACATTTTTAGAAA
This sequence comes from Clostridia bacterium, assembly GCA_017513325.1. GTDB lineage: Bacteria > Bacillota > Clostridia > Oscillospirales > CAG-272 > Avispirillum. Next base: position 5,638 of record JAFXGC010000129.1, on the reverse strand, counting down.
AATATGTTGACATAACACACTGTGTGTGGTACAATAGCTCTACCTCTGTTAGAGGGTTCTTTTTTTGTGCAAACAAAAAGGAACGGCTCAGGAGGGAGGTACGGGCGGTCTCACCGCCAAAATCAACGGGTAGGACCCGAATAAACAGGAGGTGCCGAAAAATGAGAGTTAAGATCACTCTCGCATGCAGCGAGTGCAAGCAGCGCAACTATGACACAAAGAAGAACAAGAAAAACGATCCCGACAGACTCGAGATGAACAAGTATTGCCGCTTCTGCCGCAAGCACACAATGCATAAGGAAACAAAGTAATTAACAGAAGGGGAAAAACAATGGCAGAAAACGAAAAGCTTGAAGCTAAAGCTGCTAAGAAAAAGGCAAAGGGCCCCTCTGTATGGGCTCGTATAGCAGCCTGGTTCCGCAGTGTTAAAGCGGAAATGAAAAAAATCGTTTGGGAGTCCCCCAAGGCTGTATTCAGCAACACAGTAATGGTTCTCGTTGCTCTTGTTGTATTTGCAGTTGTTATAGGTCTTCTTGACGTAATCTTCTCCAAGTTCATTTATATCCTTGGTATCCTGATCTGAGGTGAGCTCAGATGAGTGATATTAATGAAATGAACGCCGGTATGAAATGGTATGTAGCACATACTTACGCCGGATATGAAAACAAGGTAAAAACCAATCTTGAAAAGATTGTTGAAAACAGAGGCGTTCAGCACCTTATAACAGATGTGCAGATCCCTACAGAGATCATTGTTGAGAGCGATGGAAACGGTGAGAAAGAAGTTGAATCAAAGCTTCTTCCTTCATATATCCTTGTTCGAATGATCATGTGCGATGAAAGCTGGCATATTGTCAGAAACATTCGCGGTGTAACAGGATTTGTAGGTCCCGGATCAAAGCCGGTTCCGCTCACAGATGAAGAGGTAGAAAGTCTTCTGGGCAGCGTTAAGAGCGCTGAATCTACTGTTGCTGTTGGCGACGAGGTAGAAATTGTAGAAGGTATATTCAGAGGATATAGCGGACGTCTTTCCGAAATATCCGAGGCAACAGGCGAGGTTACAGTTATTGTATCCACAGTTGGTCGCGATATGCCCATCAAAGCTTCCATCAAGGAAATCAGAGCAAAATCTGAATAATCCCTTAGAAAAAGGGTGCGGAGGTGCTGCCGCATAGCGAAAGAGCACATAACGTGGGAGGGAGAAAAATTTTTTAAGTCTCCCGTCTAAACCACATAACGGAGGTTTTTTAATTATGGCAAAGAAAATTATTGGCTATATTAAGCTTCAGCTTCCCGCAGGTAAGGCAACTCCTCAGCCTCCTGTAGGTCCTGCACTCGGTGCATACGGTGTAGCTATTCCTAACTTCACTAAGGAGTTCAACGAAAGAACAAAGAACGATATCGGTCTCATCATCCCTGTAGTAATCACAGTATATGCTGACCGTTCCTTCTCCTTCATCACAAAGACTCCTCCCGCTCCTGTTCTCATCAAGAAGGCATGCGGTATCGAAACAGCTTCTGCAACACCTAACAAGACAAAGGTTGCAAAGCTTACAAAGGCTCAGGTTCAGCAGATCGCTGAAACAAAGATGCCCGACCTCAATGCAGGTTCTCTCGAAGCTGCAATGAGCATGGTAGCAGGTACAGCTCGTTCCATGGGCATTACAGTAGAGGAATAAGGGAGGTAGATCGAGATGTTTAAGGGTAAGAAATATAAGGCAAGCGCAGCTCTCGTAGACAAGGCAAGAGCTTATGATCCCGCAGAGGCTATCGCGCTCGTATGTGAGACATCCAAGGCTAAGTTCGATGAAACAATCGAGCTTCACATTCGTCTCGGCGTTGACTCCCGTCACGCAGACCAGCAGGTAAGAGGCGCTGTTGTACTTCCTAACGGTACAGGTAAGACAGTTCGCACACTCGTTTTCGCTAAGGGCGATAAGGCAGATGCTGCAAGAGCTGCAGGTGCTGACTATGTTGGTGATATGGATATGGTTGAGAAGATCCAGAAGGAAAACTGGTTCGAGTTCGACGTTGTTATTGCTACACCTGATATGATGGGTACAATCGGTCGTCTCGGTAAGATCCTCGGTCCTAAGGGTCTTATGCCTAACCCCAAGGCTGGTACAGTAACAATGGATGTTGCTAAGGCTGTAACAGAAGCTAAGGCAGGTAAGATCGAGTACCGTCTCGATAAGACAAACATCATCCACTGCCCCATCGGTAAGGCATCCTTTGGCGTAGAAAAGCTTTCTGAAAACTTTGAAACACTTATGACAGCAGTTATCAAGGCTAAGCCTGCTGCTGCAAAGGGTCAGTACATTAAGAGCTGCGTAATCGCATCCACAATGGGCCCTGGTATCAAGGTTAACGCTGCAAAGCTCGGCTAATTTAATTTAAACATAAAAAGCAGTTCTTCGGAACTGCTTTTTTGTTTTTTGTAAAAATGCTCAAAAGTTTATGGATACCAGAAGAAGCTTCTTGTAATTACAACAAATTTTGAGTAAATTCGGGAAAAATCATTTACAAAGTATGAACAATGTGATAAAATGATGAATAGAAATGATGAGTTTATCCAAGCGGCAAACGTCGCGAAAGAGAGGAATAAATAATGGCAAAGCAAAAGGATATGCGCAAGGTCAAGACTCTTTCACCTATGTCAATCCTGACCCCGTATATAATGACAAACCGAATAGGTTCAATGAACCTTATGAAAGATACCATATCAGTTGCAAAGATTGACAAATATATAAAGGAAAAGCAGGCAGAGGGAATGACCAATATGAGCCATATGCACGTATTGCTTGCGGCATATGTTCGTCTAATTTCACAGCGTCCCCAGCTTAACAGATTTATTCGCGGACATAGAGTATGGACTAGGAAAAGTGTTGAAATAGCTATCACTATCAAAAAGGAGATGAAACTTGATTCTCCGGATACAGTTGTTAAAATCACTCTTTCACCCGATGCAACAATAAGAGATCTTTATGATCAGTTGAACACAGCAATTGAAGAGTACAGAAACGACCCGGGCGGAGATTTTGACAGAATAGCGGGAGGGCTTAGCTATATTCCCGGATTTTTACTCAGATTGGTAATAATGTTCCTCAGAGCTCTTGATTATTATAGCTTGCTGCCAAAGATCCTTCTTAAAATAAGTCCTTTCCATTGTTCGCTGTTCATAACGTCAATGGCAAGTTTGGGTATCCCTCCCATATATCATCATCTGTATGATTTCGGAACGTGCCCGGTGTTCATAGCATTTGGTAAGAAGAAGAGAGAATATAAGGTCAATCCCGACGGTTCCGTGTATAAGGACCAGACAGTTGATTTCACGTTTTCATGTGATGAAAGAATTGCGGATGGATTCTATTATGCTTCAGGTCTTAAGATGTTCAAGAATATTCTTAAAGATCCTTGGCAGCTTGATAATCCTCCCGAAAATGTTGTTGAAGATATTAAATAATAAAAAGGAGTTGCCGTGTGCAACTCCTTTTTTATGTAAACTAATTTTATTAACCGTGAAGGTGGAACAGAGGCTTGCCCTTGTTCTTTGTTCTTGCACTTGTTCTGCCTTCGGGTTTGATTTCGCCTGCAGCCATAAGAGATCTCTTTGTGAGTGTAGGACCGATAAGCTCGTAAACAAGCACGCTGAAGAGAATAACGTTTCTGATAACAGCGCCGTCAGAAAGGTTAGCCGCTGTCAGTGACATACCGAGAGCAACGCCTGCCTGGGGAAACAGTGTGATACCAAGGTTCTTTGTGATGTTCTTACTACACTTTGTCAGTGCGCAGCTGCCGTAAGCGCCGTAGTACTTACCGAGACATCTGAAGATAATGTAGATAACACCGATAAGGAGAACGAGGGGCTGGCTGAGGATGTTAAGGTCAAGCTCAGCGCCTGCAAGTACGAAGAAGAGAAGGTTAAGGGGCACAGTCCAGTTATCAACACGGCCCATAAGCTCTTCGGATGTTTCACAGATGTTGCAGAAGATTGTACCTGCCATCATGCAAACAAGAAGAATGGAGAACTTGCAGTGAATTGCGCCGATGTGGAAATCCATAAGGGAAATACCAACTGTGAGAAGCACAACTGCGAGTGAAACTGCCATACGCTTACTTCTGGAGTGGAAGAACACTTCAAGATAGTTGAGCACAACGCCCATAAGTGCTCCGAGAGCGAGGGAAAGAACGATTTCGATTGCGGGCTGAACAACCATACCAATTATGTTAACGCTGCCTTCAGCAATAGCGTTTGCAATTCCGTAGGAAACGGAGAAGAGCACAAGACCAACAGCGTCGTCAATAGCAACTACAAGCAGAAGCAGCTTTGTAAGAGGACCGTCTGCCTTATACTGCTTAACAACCATAAGAGTTGCGGCAGGAGCAGTTGCAGAAGCGATTGCACCGAGAGTGATTGCTGCGGGGAGAGAAATTATATTGGGGAAGATGAAATGGAGAGCGATAAGGGCAATATCAACAACAACTGTTGTTACAACTGCCTGGAAGATACCAACGATGATTGCCTGCTTACCCATTGTTTTAAGCTGAGCAAGACGAAATTCGTTACCGATTGTGAATGCGATGAAGCCCATAGCAGCCTGAGAGATGATGCCAAAAGATTCAACCTGCTCAAGAGACGAAAAACCAAGACCTGCAACGCCGAAGCTACCAAGGCAGAAGGGGCCGAGAATAAGTCCTGTAACAAGATAAGCTGTTACAGCAGGAAGCTTAAGCATCTTTGCCAGACGGGACATAATAAGACCGCCAAGCATCAAGATGGAGATAAGAATGAACAATGCGCTCATTTCCATAATAACACCTGATTTCATATTAAAAATATTGGTTTTTTTAAAACCACCTTATTCTATCACAACCTTGGTTAATTTGCAACACCATTTTTGGCCTTTATTCACAAAAATCAAACGAATTAATGTTTACTCTAAACTCAAATTATGGTATAATTGACTAAAAGGAAGTGAACAAATGGAAACAACGCTTGTTAAGCTTACATCAAATGATTTTGATGCGGTTTATAACATAATGGAGTATAGTTTTCCACCCGATGAACTCCGAGGATACGGAGCGCAGAAGGCTATGCTTGAAAACGGAGAGTATAATATATATGCAATAAGGGATGATGACGCAGGGATAAAGGCGTTTATCACTGTGTATGAATTTGACGATTTTGCATATGCAGAGCATTTTGCTGTTGCTTGCGAATATAGAAACCTCGGCCTTGGCTCAGAAGTGCTTAACCTTTTGAAGAAAAAAGTGAAGGCGCCCATATGTCTTGAGGTTGAGTTGCCTGAAACGGATATGGCAAAGAGAAGGATTGGATTTTACACTCGAAACGGTTTTTTCTATAACGATTATGATTATATTCAGCCTGCATATGGTAAGGATAAGAACCCTGTTCCGCTAAAGATAATGACAACGGAGAGGGGAATAACTGAGAGCGAGTTTGAATATATGAAGGACGTTATTTATAAAAAGGTTTATTTTATTGATCAATAAAAAATGCACAGGAAATCCTGTGCATTTTTGCTGTGTTATTTTTCAATGGAGATTTCACCACTCACTTTTTCGCTCCTTGAAATAATATTCTCTGTCGTGGTCATTGATCTCGCGAAGAACCTTGC
>JAFXGC010000128.1 GCA_017513325.1 Clostridia bacterium | reverse complement strand
TCACCGTTATAGCTGTCAAAGGATATACCAAGCTGATTATAAGTTACTTCATATTCCTTGAAGCTAACGTCGATAAACCACTTCCACAGAGCAATATTTTCAGGATCATGCTCTTCAAGCTTTTTGAACTCAGCTCTTGCTTCATCATTAAGAGAAGGATCAAGTTCAGCTTCTGCATGGAATTTTACATAGAGCTCAACGAGAGCGTCAATTCCTTCTTTTTCAACCTTTTCACGATCGCCCCATCTTTTGAATGCAACAATCTGCTTACCATTCTGGGTACCCCAGTCGCCAAGATGGTTGATTCCAACACACTTATAGCCTTCAAACTCGTGCAAAAGCTTGAGTGAATGACCTATTACAGTTGTACCAAGGTGGCCTATGTGGAAGGGCTTGGAAATATTGGGAGAAGAATAGTCAAGAACAACTGTTTTGCCTTCACCCATTCCGTTTGAACCGTACATATCGCCCTTCTCTTCTACTGCGAGCAGAACGTTATTTATGAGATAGTCAGTAGATACTTTAAAATTGAGATATCCGCCGTCGGCTGTGACAGAGGAGATAACCCCCTCGCCCTTACCGGAAATTGCTTCGCAAAGCTCTTTCGCTATCATAGGAGGAGCCTTACGGAGTGTGCGGCTGAGCTTGAAACAAGGCAGAGCCACGTCTCCCATAGTTGTGTCGGGAGGATATTCAAGCATTTCAAAAACTGCCTCGGCAGTTAATTCGCAACCGGGAAATTTTTCTTCAGCTGCCGCCGCCGCAAGATCTGAAAGCTTTCTTTTGAAATCAAGCATTGATTTTTTCCTTTCTTTTCACTTTTTGTGAAGGATATAAACGTCGAAAAAGGACAAAGCTGCGCTTCATCCTTTTTCGACCTTATGGTCATTTATTTGAAAACTTTGCATTCTGCGCGTCAAGAAGATTATGGATCTTCTGAACGGGATTAAGCAGAGTGGAAATAGAAGAATCGTGGTTGAGTGTGTCAATAATATATGCCACATACTTGCACATATTAACAGATTCGTGCCAAGGACGAGCGAGGATTTCAGGATCTGTGTATGTGAGGTTAGTTGTGAATACTTTATCAAAGAGGCCCTGCTCATATGCGCGGTCAAACACGCCGGGGCCGGAAACAAAGAGACCGAATGTTACGAAGAGGAATACTCTGCGCGCGCCCTTTTCTTTCAGCTGAGCAGAAACATCAAGAATAGAATCACCTGAGGAGATCATATCGTCTACAACGATAACGTCTTTGCCTTCAACGCTTCTTCCAAGATATTCGTGAGCTTCAATGGGGTTCTTACCATCGATTACCACTGCATAATTTCTTCTCTTGTAGAACATACCAAGGTCAACTCCGAGAAGTGATGCATAATACATACTTCTGCTCATTGCACCTTCATCGGGAGAGATGAATACCATACTGTCCTTATCAAAACGAACATCGGGTACTGCACGTACAAGAGCCTTAAGCATCTGGTATGAGGGACGGATATTATCAAATCCGCTGAGGGGGATAGCGTTCTGAACTCTGGGGTCGTGAGCATCAAAAGTGATGATATTGGAAACACCCATATTAACAAGTTCCTGAAGAGCAAGTGCACAGTCAAGACTTTCTCTGCTTGTTCTCTTATGCTGTCTTCCTTCATAAAGCATAGGCATAATAACAGAAATTCTTGTTGCTTTACCAGCGATAGAAGCAATCACTCTCTTAAGATCAGCAAAATGATCATCGGGACTCATGGGAACCATTCTTCCCTGCATCTTATACTCAACACCGTAGTTGAAGCAATCAGAAATGATATAAATATCATGTCCTCTCGCGGAATCGTGAAGCATTGCCTTACCTTCACCGGAACCGAATCTGATGCAATCAGCGTTCATAACGAAATCCTGATCGTCATCGTGACGTCTCCACTGCTTGAGATATGCATCTACTACATCTACGAACTGTTCGCAGCCTCTCATGGCGATAATGCCAAGCTCACCGTTTAAGCGCTCCATATTCTCCTCCGTACAAAAGAAAAAATAATATAGATTTTTATATAGAAATACTTATGACCAATTGTATCATATTTTATCGAATTATGAAAGTTGTTTTAGGAAACCTTTATGCTATAAATCGAATTTTCTGCATCTTGCACAACCAATTTCGTTTTTTTGCTGCTTATTTGGGTGATTTTGGACATCTTTAATAATATCATCAACTGATTAAAAAACTCAACGAATTATCTGCAAAGGTCTAAAAAAGGACTTTTCGACAGTCACCTATCAAAAAGTCCTTTGATTGTTATTTTGCATCAAGCCAATTAGCTCCGACTGACACATCTGCCGTCAGCGGTACCGTTGTTTTAACAGCATGCTCCATACATTCTCTGAGGATCTCCGATGCCTTGTCCACGCAATTCTTATTGCACTCGATAATAAGTTCATCATGCACCTGAAGAATCAGCTTAGCATCGATGCCGGATTCTTCAAGAGCCTTATAAACATCTATCATGGCAATTTTTATAATATCAGCTGCGCTGCCCTGGATAGGACTGTTCATAGCAACCCTTTCTCCGAAAGCCTGAAGATTCTTGTTCTTTGCGCTTAGTTCGGGAATCGGACGGCGACGGCCAAACATTGTTACCGTATAACCTTTTTCTCTGGCTTCAGCTTTAGTATTGTTAAGATACTCATCTACCTTTGTATATGTTGCAAGATAGTTATCAATATACTCTCTGGCAGCTTTTCTTGACACACCAATATCCTGTGCAAGTGAAAAATCTCCTATACCGTATACAATGCCGAAATTTACTGCTTTTGCTCTTGATCGTAGCTGTTTTGTTACAGCCTCAAGAGGAATACCAAACACTTTGGATGCTGTGGAAGAATGAATATCCTCACCCTTAACAAAGGCTTCTCTCATTGTTTCGTCTCCTGAAATCTCTGCAAGAAGACGAAGCTCTATCTGAGAATAGTCGGCATCAAGCAGCACATAATCATCGTTTTTCGCCACGAAAAATCTGCGAAGCTCTCGTCCGAGATCTGTTCTAATAGGAATATTCTGAAGATTTGGATCTACGGAAGAAAGTCTGCCAGTAGCCGTGCCCGTCTGGTTGAAACTTGTGTGTATCCTGCCGTTTTCATCACACAAAGCTATAAGATTCTCACCATATGTTCCCACAAGTTTCGCCACCTGTCGGTAGAAAAGTATATCTTCAACAATCGGGTTTGCGTTTCTCAGTTTGGATAAAGTTTCCGCATCAGTTGCATAACCTGTTTTTGTTTTTTTCTGAACAGGGAGTCCCATCTCTTCAAAAAGAACCTCTCCAAGTTGTTTCGGTGAATTTAAGTTAAACTCCTTCCCCGCAAACATATATATTCTTTGTTCAGTCTGTTTCATCAAATCCGTCAGACTTTCTATATAGCCATGCAGTCCTTCGGCATCAAGACGGAAACCAATAACCTCCATAGAAGCGAGAACCGGAGAAAGCGGTATCTCTATTTTATACAGAAGGTCGGCCATCCCCTCTTTTTCTATCTCCTCTTTGATCAGAGGATAGGCGAGGTGGCAATACCACTCCTCACCATCATCCGCTGCAGTCGCGGAAAGGTACCTGAGTGCAAGTTTTGACATAGGATATGAACTCTCTCCGGGTGAAAGAAGATACGCTGCTGTCATTGTGTCAAAAAGACATTTCGGTTCAATACCATAGGGAACACAAGCTATGCATAGTTTTTTAAAATCATGACAGATAACGCCTTTTTCAAGAATCGACTTCGAATCTTCTATATCAACACAAACACGGATTTTACCGTCTGTTGCAAATATCTTTTTATCCTTTGCTGATACAGCAACGTTATCCCCCAGTGCTTCTATACCCTCTTCACTAAGGACCGGCATTTCGATTTCGGGAGAAGGTGCGCTCTCTTCCTCAAGCCCAAATCTTTTAAGAAGCGCAGAAAATTCAAGACGTACAAACAATTCAGACAAGGCTTTATTATCGGGAGTTGCCTCAAGCTCGTCTAACTCAATACCAACCGGCGCTTCTCTGCTTATTTTTGCCAGGTCGTATGACATATATGCGCTGTCCTTACCTGCAAGAAGTTTTTCTTTTGCAGATTTTCCGGCTCCTCCGAGATTATCGTCTGCATAAAGCTCATCAAGGCTACCTGAAGTTGAAATAAGCTTAAGAGCAGTTTTTTCTCCGATACCCATAACGCCCGGAATATTATCCGACGTATCTCCCATGAGTGCTTTCACATGAACAAACTGATCAGGTGTGATACCGTATTCTTCAGCGAATCGCTCAGGTGTATAGACTATATCCTCTTTTGTTTTTACAAGCACAACACTGGTTGTTTCTGTTATAAGCTGAAGAGAGTCTCTGTCCCCAGTTAAAATATACGAATGTACGTTACCGTCTTTATCACCCATTCCGGAAACGGTTCCCAGAATATCATCCGCTTCCCAGCCTTCACAAGTCATTACGTGAAATCCCATATTTTTTGCCACTTCTTTTGCTATGGGAAGCTGGGCTGCCAGATCATCAGGCATACCTTTTCTGTTTGCTTTATATCCATCAAACATTTTGTGACGGAAGGTAGGCGCTTTCAAGTCAAAAGCGCACGCAAGATAATCGGGTGAGATCGCATCCATATGCTTTTTCAGAATATTTACGAATCCATACACAGCATTGGTCGGGATGCCTTCCTTTGTTGTTAAAGGACGTATACCGTAAAATGCTCTGTTTAGAATACTGTTGCCGTCAACTATAAGTAATTTTTTCATATGATTACCTCTGAAATAACTTAAACATATTGTACCCTTTTTTACAATTAAAGTCAACAAAAAAGCCTTCACTGTTTTCACCAGCAAAGGCTTTTTTATCAGAAAATCATTTTAACTGCAGATTCTTTAACTTCTATTACGGCATCGGAATATGCGCCGCCAAACTCTCCGTCAAGGCTCCAGGGAATTTCAACATCACTTTCTATATGAGCCTTTGTGGTTTTCAGCATATATACCATTGAATCATCGGGATTCTGTAAAACAAGAGCATTAATAATCTTTTGAATTTCAAGTGCATTTTTGGGGCGACGAACCAAAATGATCTCCATTTCACCATCATCATAAAGCGCGTTCTGCATAATGGGCATTTCAAATCCTCCCACTCTGCGGGAATTACTCATAATTCCCATTATGAACTCACCCTCAATAACACCGCCATCATACGTTATTTTCGCACTGTAAGGCTTTGCTGTTCCAACAGAT
>JAFXGC010000127.1 GCA_017513325.1 Clostridia bacterium | reverse complement strand
TCTGCATTTGTGTTGCCGCAACCAAAAACACAGTTTAGTCTCTTCTTTCCAATTGCGCATTTTTGGCAATTGTTACATTGTGTTTTTAACTCTTCCCAAGTCATTCAAACACCTTCTTTCAAGATTATAATAACATAATTATAACTATAAATAAAGAAAAATTTCAAAAAGAATTGACCGAAGGTGATAGTTTTGGTAAAATAACTACAGTATGTGAAATAATATGCCGAACGGCAGATTGGAGCTATATATGAAAGGTGTAATATTTGGAGCAGGTAATATTGGTCGCGGTTTTATAGGCGCACTATTTTCTCAGGCCGGATTGGATGTAACGTTTATTGATGTTTCTCCTGTTGTTGTTGAAAGAATGAACAGCGACAAAGAGTATCCTTTGCACATCGTTGGCGAAGAAGAAAAAGTAATTATGATAAAGAATGTTTGCGCAGTAAACGGTAATGATCGGGATGCAGCTGTTAAAGCTATTCTTGAAGCAGATATTGCGGCAACCTGCGTAGGTGCCAATGCTATTAAATTTATCATTCCTAACCTTGCTGCGGGCGTCAGAGAACGCGTGGCACAGGGTAGAAAACCGCTTAATCTCCTCATATGTGAAAACCTTATGGATGCAGATGCGTATATCCACGGCCTTTTGTCAGAAGTTCTGGATGAACACGAAGTGGAGCAGGTTGGCTTGGTAGAAACATCTGTTGGCAGAATGGTTCCTGTTCCTAAGAAAAACGGTGAGGAAGAGAATCCTCTTAAGATTGCAGTTGAGGAATATGGCGTTCTTCCTGTTGATAAAGCGGCATTTAAGGGTGAAGTTCCTGAAATAAAGAATATAGTGCCGTTCACTCCGTTCCACTACTATATCGAAAGAAAGCTTTATATTCATAATATGGGACACGCTGTATGTGCATATTATGGAAAATTGAAAGATTGTGAGTATATTTACCAGAGCATTGACAATGATGATATCCGTCTTCTTGTACATAACGCAATGCTTGAGTCCTGCGAAGCTCTTTCAACAAAATATGGAACACCCATCAAGCCTTTGCTTAATCATTCTTCTGATCTGCTCCGCAGATTTACGAATAAGGCGCTCGGCGACACTTGTCAGAGAGTTGGAGCGGATATTCCCAGAAAGTTAGCTAATTCAGATAGACTTACAGGCGCTGCTCTAAGCGTAATGGAACAGGGAAGTGTTCCTGTATATATATGCGCAGGCGCAGCTGCAGCTTTGGCTTGCTATGTAAAAGAGAACAATATTGAAGTCGGAGCAGAGACGGACGCTCTTGTCGCCCTCACAGGACTTGAAAAAGACCACAAAATCACGCTTTTGACGCTTGAACTGTATGAAGTTATCAGAAATGGCGGGGACGCCAAAAAAGTGCTTAAAACGGCCGACGAGATGCTTCATCGTGAGCTCGGAATGATCGTTTGAATTGTTATTGATAAAAAAACAAGGTTGAAAAATCAACCTTGTTTTTTTGTTTATTCTTCTGTTTTGACTTCCTTGGATTTGCTTTTCTTTATTCTTGAGCGGATTATAATAAATGCTACTACAGCCACTATGGCTAATGGAATCATATAAGGGATGGCACTTATTATAAATATAAAGATACTTATTAAACCGTCCCACACGTGTTCAAAATTGGATTTTAAGTTGTTTCCGATTTTTTCGAATACTGTCAGTTCTTCTATAATAGCGGTTTGCTCAACTTCGTAAATGTGAATGGTGATAGTGCTGTAATCAACAAGGTTGTCATATGTGCGAAGCTTTGATTTGTAGGATTCGATCTCATATATAACGTCTGTCAATTTATCCTGTATATTTACAATTTCAGTTATGGTTTCTGCGCTGTTGAGTAGCTTTTCTAAAGCAATTTTTTCGCTTTCGAGTGCTGTGACTCTGCTTTCCATATCAACGTAATTTAATGTAACATCCTGCGTAGAAACGCTTTTGTTTATGACTACGCAGCTTGTTGATACAAATTCTGTGAAAGAAGCGGTGTTTTGACATGGGATTCTGATTATAAATTCAGCACTTCTGTTTCTGGTAGATTCAAATTCTCTTCCGGTTATATTGGAACTTTCAGTATAGCCGCCTAAAGCTGATATTTGAGCATTAAGATCATCCAAAAGCTTGTCAAATTCTTTTGTTTGTGCGTTGAGGCGTATGTTTTCTATTATCTTTCTTCCGGTGTTGATTTGCTCATTGTCTAAGTTTGTGGAAAAATCAAGCGATGAACCGGAGGAATTTGATCCCGGTGTTCCTGTTTCGGGTGTCATTTCAGGAGCGATATCTGCTTTGAGATTTTCTTCGCTGCCGTCAACACGTCCTCCTGTTAAAGAGTTGTTTTTGGAAGAGCAAGACGATAGGATCATCAATACAATGACTGTGACAAGCATGATTTTGTAAAAGCTTTTTTTCATGGAATAGGCCTCCTTTTGTTTTTCTTTTCACTTATAATACGACCAGCCGACGTGAAATCCTTATAAAATATGTATTTTTTATAAAAATATGTTGTTATGGTAAGATGATGAGTGATATAATAAGTGAAAATACTGATTTTAGAGTGAAAAAATGGAAGATATCAAAAAAACGGAATTATTTGAACGCACTCCTATACCAAAAGCGTTTTTAAAACTTACGGTGCCTACTGTTATGGCATCCCTTGTGATGATAATATATAATCTGGCGGATACATTTTTTGTCGGGATGCTTAATGACCCTATACAGAATTCGGCAGTAACTTTGGCAGCTCCCATTATGATGGCTTTTTATGCCATAACGAATCTATTTGGTGTGGGCAGTTCAAGTATGATGAGCCGTGCTTTGGGAAGACACGACTTTGAGACGGTTTATAAGAGTTCGGCTTTTGGCTTTTGGTGTGGAACAGTGTGTGCTATTACGTTATCATTGGTCGCAACATTGCTTAAACCCCCCTTGCTTTCCATATTGGGAGCCACTGAAGAAACAAGCGCTGCAACATCCGCTTATATGATGTGGACTGTTTCGTTTGGTGCTTTACCTTCAATATTGAACGTGCTTTTATCAAATATGGTCAGAGCTGAAGGATCAGCTTTTCACGCAAGTGTGGGTACAATGAGCGGGTGTTTGATTAATATAATTCTAGATCCTTTGTTTATTTTGCCTCAATTTCTTGATATGGGTGCGGCGGGAGCCGGTCTTGCTACGTTTATATCGAATTGCTTTGCGTGTTTTTATTATTTGGTTTTGTTATATTTGAAGAGAGGGAAGACATATGTTTGTATTGACCCTCGTAAGTTCACCTTTGAAAGGGAAATTTCGTTTGGAGTATTTGGTGTAGGTATTCCGGCGGCTATTCAGAATCTGCTTAACGTACTTGGAATGACTGTTTTTAACAACTTGACAGCTTCTTATGGTCCTGATGCTGTTGCCGGAATGGGTATAGCACAGAAGGTAAATCAGGTTGCTTTCTCTGTAGCATTGGGGCTTTCACAGGGGATTATGCCTTTGATCGGTTATAATTATGCCGGTGGAAATATAAAACGAATGAAAAAAACTATTGCTTTTTCGCTTAAAGTTTCAATAACTTTTCTTGTGATAGCCACTGTTTTCTTCAGGTTTAACTCAGAAAATATTGTCTGGTTGTTTATAAAAAATGAGAACATCGTAAATATAGGAGCCAGAATTTTAAGGGGATTTTGTCTTACCCTTGTGTTTATTGCGGTAGATTTTATAACGGTTGGTATCTTCCAGGCGTGCGGAAAGGGTAGCATTTCGCTGTTTTTTGCCATACTGAGAAAGGCTGTTTTTGAGATACCTTTTATAATAATTTTTAATAAAATCGTGCCGTTGTACGGCTTGGCGTATGCTCAAACTTTTGCAGAAGTGATCCTTTGCGTGATAGCGATTGCTGTTCTTTTAAGGTTTTTTAAAAAGATAGAGACGAAAAGTATGGATCACTGGGGTGTCATATTAGAGTATAAATTGTACAACATAATAAAACAAGACAAACGCAAATAATGAATAAAAGCCGCAATTTTTGCGGCTTTTTTGATATCTAAAAGAAAATACTAAATACAAAATGTCACAAAAGCATACAACCAATGTTATACGCTAAGTGGATAAAACGACGTATAATAGACAATACAGCGTGACTAAAACGCTTATACAAATGACTAAAAGCGCGCTTTTGGTCATTTTATCGCGCTGATATGACACAATTTTAGACGAAAATATAATCATTTTAGACACTGAAAATGAACAAAATTCCATATCAGAATTTTGTGCAAAATGCATCATAGAATAAGTTGTTTTTTTCAATATTTATGGAACTTTTTTTGCACAAAATATTTACAAACCAGTGGTTTTGTGGTACAATTAATTACAAATATAGTTTATGGTGGTAAGTATGTCTTGCATCGTGTTCTCATCATTTTCCTTCTTTAAAGTATTATATAGGGGATATATGCTTTAAAGAGGGTAAATGGGTTCACGAAACAAAACATCCTGTATTGCCCCGTATGTATATTTAGCAAATTTTCTATAGGAGGATCGCAGAATTATGAACGTAAGTTTCAAGAATTTTAAGCGATGCGTATCATTGCTTCTGGTTGTGGCTATGCTGCTGTCAACAGCCAATCTTAGTATCATAATGACTTCTGCTGCTGATGACCACGTTCACCAGATTACTTTGGGTCAGATTATGGCAGAAAATTATGATGCTATAACAGAAGCAGAAAAAGAAATCCTTGCTTCAGGAAAGATCAATGGAGATGTGCTTATTGAGTACACTCACACGCCTGAAGAAATCAAGGATTCCCACGGTCTTGTTACGGTTGACAATGTTAACCGCGAAGTGACTGTAAAGAATTATGTGGATGGATCGGGTAACACATGGATCCCCGTAACATTCGACATTGTTGTTGGTTCTGATGTTAAAGAGGACAACAACGCTCTCACAACTTCAACAGAAGACGAAAGCCTTAAGCTCGGTTCTTATGCATATGGCGAAAATGAATTTTCTGTTGTAGTAACTTATGCACTTGACACAGCGCATATTGCAGACCCCTCTCAGGTAGTTGCAGCTGTTCAGCTGAAACTTCTCAATGCAGCAGGTCTGCTTGCAGAAGACATCCAGTATATGGATCTTCTCAACAAAGATGTATGTTATACAACAACTATCAAGGGTCAGACATTCAGTCTTACTCCTGTTGGTATCACTGACATACTCACAACACCCCTTCCTCTTGAACAGCTCGAAGGCGGCACACTTGTTGATATGCTCTATAAGTATTTTGTAGGCAGTGAAAAGCTCGATGATATTGAAGCTGAACTTCCTAACGGCGATTATATCGAACTTGACCTTACTCTTACAAAAACTTACAGAGACTATATTTCCGATTCCAAAAACGAAGATGGTCTTCTTGAACAGCAGAATGCCGGTGGCCTTCTTCTCAGCAAGTTCTTCAAGAGTCACTCTGCTATGAGTGTACTTGAAATGATCGCTGATGCAGATGCGTATGCAGAACTCTATGCTGCTCTTGCTCTCAACTACGAACAGTTCGATGGTTTGAGCAAACAGTTCTCCGGTATGTATGTTGAAATGAACAATGCTCTTGGTATTGTAGATAACTACTACGCAACTGAGAAGCCCTATGAGCAGATCAGCGCAGAACTTGATGCTCAGCTTCCTGATGTAATCAAAACTGCTATCGGTTATAACGGTGTTGAGGATCTTGCTGACGTTCAGGCTCTCGAAGAAGCTATCAATGATTATGTAGAAGCTCAGAAGGTTTATATTGCAAATCTTCTCAGCACTACTATTGCAGATAAGCTTCCTGCTGATTCCGAAATCGTAGTTCCCACAACTCCCGAAGAAATCACAAGCGCAAGCCTTGAACAGCTCTCTGCTGACATCAAGAAAATAAGAGATGATAAGCTTGGTGATCTTACAACTCTTATTGCTGAGGCTGATGCTGAATATGGTCTTGGTGCTTACGGTGTAACTGTTAAGGAATTCAAGACAGCTGCTGACGTTGCACAGCTTCAGACTGAGCTTACAAATGCAAAGACTCAGATCTGCACTATGATTCAGTCAGTTATCGCATTCTCCGGCTATGCTGATCAGCTCGTTGCAAACGGCGGTACAGCTACAATCACAGGCGCGGCTGATATTGAAAAGAATATCGTTGCTCTCGGAAAGGTAAAGGAAAGTATATTTACAGGCGTAACTGATACCATTGCTCCTTATGCAACTGATCTCAATAAACTTGGCGTAACAACAACAACTGTTGCGAGCGAAGATGATCTTAATGCTCTCATTGCTGAGATCAATACTCTTGAAGCGAACCTTCCCGGTATGATAGCAGATGCAGAAGCTCTTCTTGCAGAAAAACTTGGCGTTGCAAACGAAGCAGTTGAATCTAATCTGAGTACTCTCCCTATGGGTGCAGGCACAACGATTATCAACAAGCTTAAGGAAGAAGGCTGCTATCCTATTGAAACATCTGCTGATATCGATGCTATGGTTAACTTCCTCGATACATATAGCACAGGAAACTCTATGATCGACGGTATGATCAGCAGCTACGTTGCCTCACTCAAGGAAACAGTAAATGAGCAAAAGGCTAATCTTGTTCTTGCAGAGGAAGCAATTGCAGCGCTTAAAGATCTCAGAGATAATAAGATGGCTGTAATCAAGTCCGGTCTTGCTGAGGCTAAGACAGGCGTTGCTACGATCAACTCATACATTTCTCAGCTCACAGACGCTAAGAAGGGTATCGTTGCTATTGACAGTG
>JAFXGC010000126.1 GCA_017513325.1 Clostridia bacterium | reverse complement strand
CATGGACATCAGGTCGATGATACCCTTGAAGGTTTCTTCGGCGCCGATAGGGAGCTGGATCGGGATAGCGTTCGCTTTGAGACGCTCTCTCATCATATCTACAACGCGGTAGAAGTTAGCACCCATAATGTCCATCTTGTTAACGTAAGCCATACGAGGTACGCGGTACTTGTCAGCCTGACGCCAAACAGTCTCGGACTGGGGCTCAACTCCGCCCTTAGCACAAAGTACTGTAACGGAGCCGTCAAGAACTCTCAGAGAACGTTCAACTTCAACTGTGAAGTCAACGTGTCCGGGAGTGTCAATAATATTGATTCGATTATCTTTCCAGAAACATGTTGTAGCAGCGGAGGTGATTGTGATACCTCTCTCCTGTTCCTGCTCCATCCAGTCCATTGTAGCAGAACCGTCGTGAGTTTCACCAATCTTGTGAGTTTTACCTGTGTAGAACAGGATACGCTCAGTAGTGGTTGTTTTACCCGCGTCGATATGAGCCATGATACCAATGTTTCTGGTATTCTCGAGTGAATAATCTCTAGCCATGCGATCGTTTCTCCTTTATAGAATAGAGCTTTATAAATAGACCGCTGAGAATTAATATCTGTAGTGAGCAAAAGCCTTGTTTGCTTCAGCCATACGGTGTGTTTCTTCCTTCTTCTTGAAAGCACCGCCTGTGCTGTTCTTTGCATCAAGGATCTCTGCTGCGAGACGCTCAGCCATAGTCTTTTCGCCACGGTTTCTAGCGAATGTTGTCATCCAACGGAGACCGAGAGTATATCTTCTTTCAGGTCTTACTTCCATAGGAACCTGGTAGTTAGAACCACCGATACGGCGAGCCTTAACCTCCAGTACAGGCATTACGTTTTCAAGAGCTTCGTTGAAAACTTCGAGTGCGTTTGTCTCAGTCTTAGCCTCTACGATTGCGAAAGCATCATAAACGATCTTCTGAGCTACGCCCTTCTTACCATCCAGCATAATGTTGTTGATCAGTTTTGTAACGATCTTGGAATTATACATAGGATCAGGCAGAACATCTCTTTTGGAAATCTGTCCTCTTCTTGACACTTTACTTCCCTCCTTCATTAAAATAATGTTATCATAGGTACTCGAAAAATGAATTCCGTTGTGTTAGTTGGGGCAGCTGTATATAAACATCTGTCACTTGCAACACATTGTATGAATTACAGTTCGAGGAATTGTTGTTGAGCTTAAAAAAAGTTTTAATTACTTCTTCTTAGCTCTCTTAGCACCGTATTTGGAACGGGACTGGTTACGGTTTGCAACGCCCTGAGCGTCGAGTGTACCGCGAATGATGTGGTAACGTACACCAGGCAGGTCACGTACACGTCCGCCGCGAATAAGTACAACGGAGTGCTCCTGAAGGTTGTGGCCGATACCAGGAATGTAAGTTGTTGCTTCCATACCGTTTGTGAGTCTTACTCTGGCAATCTTACGGAGAGCGGAGTTAGGCTTCTTAGGAGCGGTAGTGGTTACCTTTGTGCAAACACCACGCTTCTGAGGTGCATGCTGCTTTGTGGGAGCGTTCTTAAGAGTGTTGAAACCCTGCTGAAGAACGGGGGACTTGGACTTGTATGTCTTGTCCTTTCTGCCCTGCTTTACAAGCTGGTTAAAGGTTGGCATTGAAAATTCCTCCTTTCAACGATAGTGATAAATGTTTATATACAACCGCCGGATGACCGTCGGTCATATGCATAATAATTCGCTTGTAATTAGGCATAGTTATACCTTTTTACAAACGTGCACACCTATTATAACATTGGGGCTATTTATTGTCAATAACAACACAGATTAAGCTGAAATTTCTCTGTTTTGCACAATAAATAGCCCTGAAAGTTTTGTGATATATGATATTATTGTAAAATAAGAGTGGATTTATTCACCAAAAGAAAAAGATTATCCCAGTCGTGCGGCCAGTCCTTTCCCGGTCATTCCTCTGTAAATACGTACTCTGGGTATAAGAAGAGGGTTGCAATCGCCAGTATATGTAGAATTAACGGTAGTATATCCGAAATGAAAGTAGTCTTGTGCTATTTGTATAACTATATCAGAAGTTTTTCCGGTGGGATAGCTTATGGCATTTGTTTCATGGCCGGTTAATTCCGCAAGTATTTGTTTTGAGTGTTCAAACTCGTATCGAATATCCTCTTCAGACATAGGCGTAAGATTGTTGTGATTGTGACTATGCGATGCGAATCTTACAAGACCGCTTTCTGACATTTCCTGAATTTGCTCTCTGGTGAGGTAACCTTCGCCGTCTATAGCTGCTGTAAAAACAAATATTGTTGCTTTTGCATTGTATTTTTTTAATATAGGAAACATTTCAGTATAGTTGTCTGTGTATCCGTCATCAAAAGTGAGTATTACGCTTGGCGTATCTGAATGTTGAAATTCATCTGCGAAACAGTATGAATAACCTAAGTCGTTTAGGACTTTCAATTGATCCTCGAATTCAGATGGACGAAGAAACAACCCATCGAGAGAAGTTTGAGGAACCTCATTGACAGCGTGATACATTAAAGCGACAGGGGAATGCTCTCCGTCTGAGATAGAAACAGTTGGTTTGTCAGTGATGAAAGGATTATAAATTTCTGCAGAAAACTCAGGATAAAGATGAAAACCGGATTTTCTGCTTTTGGGATTTTCGGAATTGGAGTTTGCATCGAATGGTATTTCGAAAGAAATATCCTGGATGTAGCTGAGTTGCAGATTTTCTCCGGGAGATGTTGAATTAAAAGCATAACCTAAACCAATCACCAGAATAATTGCCAAGAATATAGTAAGAATGTGTTTCAAAATGTATAATAATCCTTTTCGGTAAAATTCATACAGTAATTTTATAATACATTTAAAGATATGTCAATAGTAAAACAAAAAAGCGATGCACAAGCATCGCTTTTTGTTTATATTTTACAAATTAGTCGTTGAAAATGCTGTCGTCTAAACCACTGAGAAGATCATCTTCATTAGGTTCCATATCGTCGAAATCATCGTTTTCGTCGAAATCGTCCTCGTAGATTTCCTCGTTTTCAGCAACATCGTCTTCGAAATCATTATCCATATCATTACCGGAGATGGGAAGGAATTCATCGTCATCTTCTTCAACTTCAGGTTCTGTTACGATATTGCCGTATTTAGCGTAGAATTCGTCATCAATTTCGGTGTTGATCTTTTTAACTTCAACATCGCGGTAGCACTGCATACCTGTACCTGCAGGGATGAGTTTGCCGATGATAACATTTTCCTTAAGACCAACCAGATGGTCAACCTTACCCTTGATAGCGGCCTCTGTGAGAACCTTTGTTGTTTCCTGGAAGGAAGCGGCTGAGAGGAAGGATTCGGTCTGGATGGAAGCCTTAGTGATACCAAGAAGAACGGGTTCAGCTTCAACAAGCATAAGATCGCGTTCGCCTGCGTCGATGCGAGCCTGGAGTTCAGCGTTTGTTCTGAGGAAGTCAGTCTTTTCAACGTTGATTCCGGGAAGCATATCAGAGGAGCCGGGCTCTGTGATGTGCATCTTTCTTGTCATCTGACGAGTAATAACTTCGATATGCTTGTCGTTGATACCGATACTCTGGCTGTTATAAACCTTCTGAACTTCGAGAATGATGTAGTCATAAACAGCATCGATTCCGTTGATGCGAAGGATATCAGCAGGATTTTTGTAACCGATTGTGAGTTCCTGACCTGCGATAACATTGTCGCCCTCGCGAACGATAATGGGAGTACCGTAGGGGATAGGATATTCTCTTGACTCGCCGGTGCTGTCGTTAGTAACAATGATGTTATGAATCTTCTTAACATCCTTGATGGCAACAGTACCTGCAATTTCGGAAACAATAGCAGTCTTCTTGGGCTTTCTTGCTTCAAAGAGTTCTTCAACTCGGGGAAGACCCTGTGTAATGTCGCTACCAGCAACACCACCGGTATGGAAGGTTCTCATTGTCAGCTGTGTACCGGGTTCACCGATAGACTGAGCCGCGATGATACCAACAGCTTCACCGATATTAACTTTCTTAGAGTTTGCAAGGTCAGCGCCGTAGCAGTGTGCACAAACGCCCATGGGAGCCTGACACTGAAGAACTGTACGGATTTCAACTTGCTTGATTCCTGCAGCTTCAACAGCCTTAGCCTGAGCTTCGGAAACCATTGTGTTTGCGGGAACGATAACTTCGCCTGTTTCGGGATGAACAACGTCGTTGATAACGTAGCGTCCGAAGATACGATCGCGAAGGTGTTCAAGAACTTCGTTGCCGTCCATAATATCGGAAACAACGATACCGTGAGTGCTGCCACAGTCGTTTTCACGAATGATAACTTCCTGTGCAACATCAACAAGACGACGTGTAAGGTAACCTGAGTCAGCAGTTTTAAGAGCTGTATCGGAAAGGGACTTACGAGCACCACGAGCCGCTATGAAGTATTCCAGAATGTTCAGACCTTCACGGAAGTTGGACTTGATAGGAAGCTCCATAGTTTTACCTGATGTAGCAAACATAAGACCGCGCATGCCGGCAAGCTGACGCATCTGAGTGATATTACCTCTGGCACCGGAGTCACTCATCATCTTGATAGGATTGTAACGATCAAAGTTGCTCTGGAGAGCGGCAACAACGTCATTAGTTGTCTGTGTCCATGTAGCAACAACGCTCTGGTAACGCTCTTCTTCGGAGAGTTTACCGCGCATAAATTCTTTCTGAATCTTGTCAACTGTCTTTTCCGCTTCTGCTACGAGAGTGTACTTTTCAGGAGGAATAGACATATCTGCAACAGAAATGGAGATAGCTGCCTGAGTGGAGTATGTGTAACCCATAGCTTTGATGTTGTCAAGCATTTCTGCTGTAACTTCAAAGCCATGATACTTGATACAACGGTCAATGATCTGACCGAGCTGCTTGGAGCCGCAGACAAAGTTGATTTCAAGGTCGAAATATTTGTCGGGATCTGTTCTGTCAACATAGCCGAGGTCCTGAGGGATAGGCTGGTTGAAGATAAGAAGACCCATTGTACAGTCAATGATCTTTGACTGCATTTCACCATCGCGTTCTTTGTATACACGAACCTTGATGGGTGCGTGAAGGCCAATAACACCGTTGCGGTAAGCCATCATAGCTTCATCAAAGTTGCGGAAAACTTTACCTTCTCCGGGTTCGCCTGCGCGATCGAGAGTGAGATAGAATGAACCAAGTACCATGTCCTGAGAGGGAACTGCGATAGCGCGTCCGTCAACAGGCTTCAGCAGGTTGTTAGCAGAGAGCATAAGGAATCTTGCCTCAGCCTGAGCTTCTGCAGAAAGGGGTACGTGGATAGGCATCTGGTCACCGTCAAAGTCGGCGTTAAATGCTTTACAAACAAGGGGATGGAGTTTGATAGCGCGTCCTTCAACGAGAACGGGTTCGAATGCCTGAATAGACAGACGGTGAAGAGTAGGAGCACGGTTAAGAAGAACAGGATGTTCCTTGATAACGTTTTCAAGTGCGTCCCAAACTTCAGGGCTTGCCTTTTCAACCTTCTTCTTAGCGTCCTTAATATTGGCAGCCTTCTGTGTTTCATGGAGGCGCTTCATAACGAAGGGCTTGAAGAGCTCGAGCGCCATTTCCTTAGGAAGACCGCACTGGTAGATCTTAAGAGTAGGACCTACAACGATAACAGAACGGCCGGAATAGTCAACACGCTTACCGAGAAGGTTCTGACGGAAACGACCCTGTTTACCGCGAAGCATTTCGGAGAGAGACTTGAGGGGACGGTTGTTGGGGCCGGTAACGGGCTTGCCGCGACGGCCGTTATCAATAAGAGCGTCAACAGCTTCCTGAAGCATACGCTTTTCGTTACGAACGATGATTTCGGGAGCTCTGTACTCAATAAGTCTCTTAAGACGGTTATTACGGTTGATAACTCTGCGGTAGAGGTCATTAAGGTCGGATGTTGCGAAACGTCCTCCGTCCAACTGAACCATAGGTCTGATTTCAGGAGGAATAACGGGAACAACATCAAGGATCATCCATTCAGGCTTGTTGCCGGACTTTCTGAAAGCCTCAACAACTTCGAGACGCTTGATGATACGAACCTTTTTCTGACCACTTGCAGTTTCAAGTTCGGATTTGAGCTGCTCGGAAAGAGCTTCAATATCCAGTTCAGCAAGAAGCTCTTTAACAGCTTCTGCACCCATACCAACCTTGAAATCGTTTTCATAGGCTGTGTAGTATTCTCTGTATTCCTTTTCGGAAAGCAGCTGATACTTAGCAAGGGGAGTTGAACCGGGATCGATTACTATATACGATGCGAAATAAAGAACCTTTTCAAGATGTCTGGGAGAGATGTCAAGAAGAAGACCCATACGAGAGGGGATCGCTCTGAAATACCAGATGTGAGAAACGGGTGCTGCGAGCTGAATGTGACCCATACGCTCGCGACGAACCTTTTTCTGTGTTACCTCAACACCGCACTTTTCGCATACTTTGTTTTTATGACGTATTCTTTTATATTTACCGCAAAGGCATTCCCAGTCCTTAGTAGGTCCGAAGATTCTTTCGCAATAAAGACCATCGCGCTCAGCTTTGAGTGTACGGTAGTTAATAGTCTCAGGTTTTTTTACTTCACCGTAAGACCAGGAAAGCATAGTTTCGGGGGAAGCCAATCCGATTTTAATAGAATCAATTGTATTGCGTTCCATCGGCTTTATTTACCTTCTTTATTAATATTGTAGGGTTATAATCCGTGAGTTGATCAGAATTCGTCGCCATCAACGTCTGCTGCTTCTTCGAAGAAGATGCCGCTTGCGTCAATTTCGCCACCGAAGTCTTCTGTTGTAAAGCTGTCGTCAAAAATGTCATCAGTTGCAACAGTTTCGCCAACATCTTCCTGAGTTATGCGCTTTTCTCTGCGAGTGCGAACGGGTTCTTCGATTTCGTCTTCACCAAGAGTAGCGAGATCGATTTCTTCACCTGCTTCGTTGAGCACGCGGATGTCAAGAGCAAGAGCCTGAAGCTCTTTAACCATAACTTTGAAGGATTCGGGAACACCGGGAGTGGGGATGTTCTGACCCTTAACGATTGCTTCGTATGTCTTAACACGTCCGTTAACGTCGTCACTCTTAACAGTGAGGATTTCCTGGAGTGTATAAGCAGCGCCGTATGCTTCAAGTGCCCAAACTTCCATTTCACCGAAACGCTGACCACCAAACTGCGCTTTACCGCCGAGAGGCTGCTGAGTGATGAGGGAGTAGGGACCTGTGGAACGGGCGTGGATCTTATCGTCAACCAGATGGTGCAGTTTGAGGTAGTACATAATACCAACTGTAACGGGGTTGTCGAAGGGTTCGCCTGTACGGCCGTCGTAAAGAATTGTTTTACCGTCAACAATGTAAAGCTTGTCATCTTCTCTGAGAGCATTGATGAGAGCCTGTCTGTCTTCTCTGTCGTCGGCAATCTTTTCGTATGTCTTTGTGCCGTCTTCAGCAACAACTTCTTCGAGAAGATACTTGCCATCGATGTTTTCGTTGGGAAGAACTTTTCTCTGAAGTCCTGCCATACGCAGACACTCAGTGATATCTTTCTCTTTTGCACCGTCGAATACGGGTGTCATGATCATCCAACCCAGTTTCTTTGATGCGATACCGAGGTGAACCTCAAGCACCTGACCGATGTTCATTCGGGAAGGAACGCCCAGAGGGTTAAGCACGATATCAAGAGGAGTACCGTCAGCGAGGAAGGGCATATCTTCAGGGGGAAGGATTCGTGAAACGACACCCTTATTACCGTGACGACCTGCCATCTTGTCACCAACAGAGATCTTACGCTTCTGAGCAATATAAACTCTGATAACCTGGTTTACACCGGGAGCAAGTTCGTCGCCCTTATCCTTGGAGAACACCTTAACGTCGATAATAACACCGGATTCACCATGAGGAACTCTGAGAGATGTGTCACGAACTTCGCGGCTCTTTTCGCCGAAAATAGCGCGGAGAAGTCTTTCTTCTGCAGTAAGCTCTGTTTCACCCTTGGGTGTAACCTTACCTACGAGAATATCGCCTGCGCGAACTTCTGTACCTATTTTAATAATACCGTCGGCATCAAGATCTTTAAGCGCGTCGTCACCAACATTGGGAATCTCACGTGTGATCTCTTCGGGTCCGAGCTTTGTATCTCTGGATTCGTGAGAATATTCTTCAATATGAATAGATGTATAAACGTCATCGCGAACGAGGCGTTCGTTAAGAAGAACCGCGTCCTCGTAGTTATAGCCTTCCCAAGTCATAAAGCCGATGAGGGCGTTCTTACCAAGGGAAATTTCACCATTGGATGTTGCAGGACCGTCAGCAATAACCTGACCCTTTTCAACTCTGTCGCCAACGTTAACGATAGGAGTTTGATTTGTGCAGTTGCTCTGGTTGCTTCTCTTGAACTTGATAAGGTGGTGAACCTTTTTCTGTCCGTCGTCGCCGATAATAGTAATGTGGTTAGCATCAACGCTTTCAACATAACCATCTCTGTCAGCGAGCGCACAAACGCCGGAGTCAACAGCAGCCTTGTATTCCATACCTGTACCAACGATAGGTGAGTCGGTTACAAGAAGGGGAACGGCCTGCTTCTGCATGTTTGAACCCATGAGCGCACGTGAGTTGTCGTCGTTTTCAAGGAAAGGAATGCAGGCTGTAGCAACAGATACAACCATTTTAGGAGAAACGTCCATAAAGTCAACGCGATTAGCATCAACTTCGATGATTTCTGTCTTGTCACGAGCTGCAACCTTGGAACGAACAAATCTTCTGTTTTCGTCCAGGGGTTCGTTTGCCTGAGCTATAATATAGTTGTCTTCAATGTCAGCTGTCATATATACAACTTCGTTTGTGACAACACCTGTTTCTTTGTCAACGCGGAGGTAAGGTGCTTCTATGAAGCCGTACTTACTGATCTTAGCGTATGTTGAGAGGTAGGAGATAAGACCGATGTTAGGACCTTCAGGTGTTTCGATAGGGCACATACGACCATAGTGTGTGTAGTGAACATCACGAACGTCGAAGGAAGCTCTGTCTCTGGAAAGGCCTCCGGGACCGAGCGCAGAAATACGTCTCTTGTGTGTAAGCTCTGCAAGGGGGTTGTTCTGGTCCATGAACTGAGAAAGAGGAGAAGAACCGAAAAACTCTCTGATTGCAGTTACAACGGGACGGATATTAATAAGGTTCTGAGGTGTGAGGTTTTCGCTGTCCTGAATATTCATTCTCTCGCGAACGATCTTGTCCATTCTGGAAAGACCGAT
>JAFXGC010000125.1 GCA_017513325.1 Clostridia bacterium | reverse complement strand
GCATTTGACTCCTATAGAATACAAGCTGCTTTGCCTGATGTCAAAGAACGTCGGTAAAGTACTGACACATACCTTCATCACCCAAAAGGTCTGGGGCAGCAGTTGGGATAACGACGTAGCATCGCTCCGTGTGTTTATGGCTACCCTTCGTAAGAAATTGGAGGCGGCACCGGATTCGCCCCAATATATTCAGACTCATATCGGTGTCGGCTATCGTATGATGCGGGTGGAGTAAAATAGAAATGAACAAACAGAAGAGTAGCGTGAAAATTGATTGAATATAAGAAAAACTGATCGCACGAAAAATAATTTATTCTTAGATCAACAAAAAGCAAGATGGATTTTCGAAAAGGGCGGTGACTCAAAAAAGTCATCGCCCTTTTCACATCACGATTTGAAATTTTATAAACAACTGGAAAATCTACTCATAATTTCTACAAAAATGTGATACTAATACCTCATTAAAATTGTAAAAAAGGAGTTAATATATATGAAAGCAACTTGAATAGTAAGACGTATAGACCACCTGGGCAGAGTGGTTATTTTAGAAATACGCAGAATGCAAAAACCTCCCTTTCGGGAGGTTTTTATTTATGAGATCATTTAACGATATTTCCATATGCGCCGACCATCATTTCGGTGAGGCGGATCGCTTCTTCAATGCCATATCCCTCTTTGATATCATTATAGAGGAACTGATAAATTGGCATATTATCTCCCTCTACCTTAGGCACTTCAACTATTTGGCCTTCTGTTTGGGTTGTTGCTTTGAAAACAGAGCCATTCTGGAAGAACACTCTTCCGTTTTCGCCATACACCTCGTACATCATTGGGCTGCATGAGGAAACAAAGCCTGTTTCATTTATGGCAATTGCGCCATTCTTATATCCCATAACTGTGACAGCATTATCTTCAACTCCGTCGCCGCAGCACTCTGTGAATGTTGAAGAGTACGTATCGGGCATACCGAGTATCCAATCGCACAGATACATTCCATGGGCGCCAAGGTCTATCATTGCTCCGCCGCCGCATTCTCTCTTATCATAGAAATGAGGAGGCAACCATCTGCCAAGGCTTCCGTTATGGCAGTTGCGCACGCGCACAAAGTTTATCTTACCAAGCTCTCCGCTATCCACAACGCTTTTAAGAGTTTTGGGAAGAGAAAGACTTTTATGTACAAGACCTATTACAAACTGAACGCCGTTCTTTTCAACAGCTTCTTTAACTCTGAGGCAATCCTCAACTGTGAATGCAAGGATCTTCTCTGTGAAAATATCCTTTCCTGCATTGGCAACCTTGATGATACTTTCAACGTGATCGCAGGTTGCGTTGCCTACCATTACACCATCCGCTTCGCTTGCGCAAAGTTCTTCTTCGGAAGAAAACGCATAAACACCGTTTTCTTTACAGAAGGCATCAAGGCGATCCTTATCATCGTCATAGGCGCCTACAACTTCACATTCTGCCGCCAGAGCGCTCTTATAATATTCGGGAGCATGAACGTGCCAAAGGCCTAAAACTGCAACCTTTCTCATTCGAAGAACACCGGCTTTCCTGTTTCGCTGGAAACGTAGATCGCTTCAAGGATCTGTGAAACAACGAGCGCCTGCTCGGGAGTTACCACAGGAGTTTTATCGTTGCGCAGGCAATCATACCAGCTCATGCACTCTGCCTGCGGAGGTGTATACTTCTTGCCGGCATAGAATGCAACGCCACGGTTACCTGTGTCAACTTCTTCTGTTGAGAGCTTATCATATTTTGCATAGTTGATCGTGAGTCGGTTATTGATGATCTGAAGTCCGCCCTTTGTTCCGCAAAGCTCGCAGCTTCCTTCCTCAACTGTATTGATAGTGTTCAGCGCCCAGCTTGTTTCAAGAATGATTGTTGCGCCATTCTTCATACGGATAAATCCGCAAGCCGCTTCTTCAAGTTCAGATGTGCTTACGCCATCGTCACCCCACATATTAGCCGCTTCGGGATGCTCGATCTTTTTATGTGTTTTACCAACTACCATTTCAGGCTCATAGTTATCCATAAGATAGAGGCAAAGGTCCAGAGAGTGAGTTGCGATATCAATTACGGGACCGCCACCCTGCTCTTCTTTATTAAGGAACACTCCCCAGTTAGGTGTGCCGCGGCGGCGCACTGCCAGGCACTTAGCATAATAGATCTCGCCAAGTCCGCCATCTTCAATAAATTTCTTTGCATATATGCTTTCAGCCTTATGACGATGCTGATATCCGACGGTGAGCTTTCTGCCTGTTTCCTTAGCAGTTTCAACCATAAGCTTTGCATCAGCCGCAGACTTTGCCATGGGCTTTTCACACATAACGTCCTTGCCTGCCTTCATAGCAGCAATGGATATTTCAGCGTGCTCTTTATTCGGTGTGCACACATGAACAACGTCTATATCTTCTATTGCAAGAAGCTCCTTATAGTCTGTGCAAACAATGGCATCGGGTGTGCCGTACCTCTCCTTTGCCCATTCTGCTCTTTCGATAATAAGGTCACAGAATGCAACGATCTCAAGATTTTCTATATCCTCCATACAGGGAAGATGCTTTCCTTTCGCAATACCGCCGCAACCGACAATTCCTGCTTTCATCTTTTTTACCATAGCAATCTCCATTCCGCTGAAAACAGCTGCATAAAATATAATCATTTTACAAAGCACTACTATTCATATTACAAAATAATAGCTTACTTAACAAAATAATTATACCAATACTGCCGCAAATATGCTATAATGTGTTAAATGAAAAAATATAATTTTTTTGTCATAGGCGGATTTTTATGAAAAACACAAAAGATATGGGCTATTATATTGAGCCGGATATGAAAAAAATCGGCTCAAAGAATAATTATCATATATTCAAGCAATGCTCTCAACCAGACACGAATATTATGGCAAGAGCTCACATACATAACGCCATTGAAATAGTATATGTAAACGAAGGCAGCTTTACTGCTATGTTAGGTGAATCGGAATACAGAATCGAAAAAGGCGACATGCTCCTTATCCGAACCGGAGTTATTCACCGCCTATATTCAGATGCTGAAAAAGAAAGCAGCTATTATATCATAAAAATAGCCCCTTCCCTCGTTTTTGACTTCGCCGCTGACGTAAACGCTGCCAAATATATTCTCAATCTGAAACTTGGTGAAGGCAAAAAGTGCTTGTGGACAAAAGCTGAGCTTGAAGGCTCTTCAATGAAAAACATTGTAGGAAATATTATCCACGAGCACTTTGAAGAAAAATATTGCAGCGATATGGCTATCAAATGCGGATGCGCTCAGCTTATTATATCTGTTTTGAGAGAAACAGAAGGCGAAGGAAGCAGCAATGCCGTTTCTGAAGCAACTGATGAAGTTATCCGTCTTATATACAAAGCCATTGAGCATATCTACAATAATTTTCAGAGAAAAATCACTGCTTTGGAATGCAGTAAAACTGTTGGTATGAGCTACAGTTATTTTTCCCGCACGTTTAAAAACGTTACCGGGAAAACCTTCAGCGAATTTCTTGAAGATATCCGACTGGATAACGCCAAAAAGCTTCTGCTTACGACCGACAAAGCTGTGGCCGAAATAGCTTTTGAATCGGGATACAACGACACCTGCTATTTCATTGCAGAATTCCGAAAAAAAAGCGGAGTTACCCCAAAGCAATTCAGAGTGAAAAACTGATCACCTTTTAACAGAAACGATTATTCCGCAGGCAATCTTTTCACCGGCATTGCCTGAGGGCTGAGTTGTGAAATCATCCGGAGAGGAATGAACGATTATACTTTTTTCAATTATTTCTTCAACGGAAAAACGGTTTGTGAGAAAAACCGACACTGCTCTTCCGGAAGCCGAAAACAACGGCGGCATATCACCGGCGTGGTATGGATGGGGACAATTCTTTGGATTATAATGCCCCGCTGTGCGAGGGAATCGCTCTCCCCCATTTTCAGCGCAATCCCCCACAGAATGAATATGGAAAGCAAAAACAGGCGAATCACAAGCACCGTTTCCTTTTGGAAGACCTGTAAATTCACTCCTTACCACAACACCGCTTTGAACCTTATAAAACCGAACTATTCCGTGGATATCGGGATATTCCCTGCTGCCGTTTACAATTGCAACAGCGGACGGCTTACCTTTGAACAGTTTACCAAAATCAACAAAACGAAAAATGCTTCTCATAATATACTCCTTATGAAATATCATAAGCAGTATATGCTGAGAAGCATTTATTTGTTACAGATTATCCGATTTATCCCAGAAGCACATCTGAAATCAGCATAACGCAAAATCCCACAAGCAACGCATACGTTGCACCTATCTCGCTGCCGTGAGCATGGGTTTCAGGAATCATCTCATCACTTATTACATAAAGCATAGTTCCTCCCGCAAATGCAAGAGCAAAAGGAAGAATAAAAGAAGCAATACTTACGGCAAAATATCCTATTAGCGTTCCCACGATCTCTATAACTCCCGTTGCCATAGCGCAAAGAAACGTTTTCTTTGGTGTGACTCCCGATGCAAGCATAGGTCCGATTATCACCATACCCTCGGGAATATTCTGGAGAGCAATACCTCCTGCAATAAGAAGCGCCTGAGTTGTATCACCTGAGCCAAATCCCACACCTGCCGCAATACCTTCGGGAAGATTGTGGATTGCAATGGCAGTTACAAAAAGCAACACCTTGTCAAGCTTCGTGCTTTTATGTGATTCAATATCAGTTCCTATAATTTTATGAAGATGAGGGACAATGCGATCTATAATATTTATGGAAAAAGCACCTATGAATATGCCTGCAACCGTTACGACGATGGACCATTTGCCACCATATTCAAGAGAAGGCAATATCAGCCCGAGAACTGCAGCCGCGAGCATAACGCCTGCCGCAAATGACAAAATTATATCAGAAAATCTATGGGATATTTTTTTGAACAGAAAGCCTATGACAGAGCCAAAAATTGTTGCGCCGCCAACGCCCAATGCTGTTAATAAAACAAGCTGCATATATTGCCTCCATTTTTTTCTATATTATATCATATTCAAAATTCATTGCTTGTGACACAGTCACTATACATATTATAACTCATATTCCTAATTTTTCAAAGCATATATCAAAATAAAAATACCACAATACTAAAAGGTGATATTATGATAATTGATATAATTGCGGGGCTTTTTTTCGGTATTCTTGCAGGAATGGGAATCGGAGGCGGAGGACTTCTGGTTATTTATCTTACATTCTTTGACGCAATCGAACAGCGTACTGCCCAGGGCGTGAACTTATTTTTCTTTTTGTTTGCCTCTGCCGCATCAATGCTGTATCACATAAACAAGAGAAGAATCAATCTGCCTTTTGTTGTTTTATGTACTGTTTCGGGCTGTATTTTTGCCCTGCTGGGGTCTCTCGCAGCATCTGCGGTTAACCCGCATATGCTAAAAATCTTTTTCGGGGCAATGCTTATAATAGCAGGGGCAATTACGTTATGGAAAAACATCTTTGTCAAGAAATGATTTATGAAAACAGCATCTTTTCTTAAAAAACTCAAAAAAGGACGAGATCTTCTCGTCCCTTTTTTATTAAACTATTATGTGTCAAGCTCGTTTTTAATATCGCGTGCCATAAGAGCGCGCATTGCATCGTCGGGTGAAACACCGTTTTTGATAACGTCATAAACGGCTTCCGTTATAGGCATTTCGACGTCATATTTTTTTGAAAGAGCAATAGCTGCCTCAAGCGCATGATAGCCTTCAACAACCATTCCTATTTCTTTGACAGCGTCCTCATATTTCATACCACGGCCTATAAGCTCGCCGCAACGGTTGTTTCGGCTGTGGACGGATGTGCAAGTTACAATAAGGTCGCCAATACCTGCAAGGCCCATAAACGTTCTGCGTCGGCATCCCATTGCAAGGCCCATTCTTGTCATCTCGGAAACGCCGCGTGTCATCAGCATTGCTTTCGCGTTATCTCCATATCCCATTCCACGGGCAATTCCTGCACCGATAGCCATAATATTCTTCAGAGCTCCACAGATTTCAACGCCTGTTACGTCGTTGTTCGTATATACTCTCATACAGGAATTGAGAAAAACATTTGCAACCTTAAGTGACGTTTCCTCATCCTCACAGGCGGATACAATGGAGGTGGGAAGCCCTGCCGCAACCTCTTCTGCGTGTGTTGGACCGGAGAGAGCAACCAGCTTGAATTTAAGAGAATCATTATGATTCCACACTTCGTCAGCAATAACTTCTGTCATGGTTTTAAGGGTGCCTCTCTCAATACCTTTAGAGGCATTCACAACTATAACGCCATCTTCAAGATAAGGCGCTGCCTTTGCCGCTGTTGCTCTGATATATTCAGATGCCACAACAAAAAGAACCAGTTCTTTTCCTATGCAGGCATCTTCTATGTTTTTTGTATAGTTTAATTCAGCAGGAAAAACTACGCCGGGAAGATTCTTATGAGTACCTGTTTCTTTAAGAAGGTCTATCTCTGCTCCAACGGCAGACCATATCATAACATCGTGTCCGTTTTTGGCAAGCAAAGCGCTGAGCGCCATACCCCATGTTCCTGCTCCAAGTACACCGATTTTCATAACAATAACGCCTTTCCTTGTATTTCTCGCTGTATACCTGCATAATTATACCACAAACAGCAACAAATATCAAGTAGAAAAACATTATCTCAGTTCTATTCGCTCGTTCTCACTAGTGCGTTATATTCTTCGGCCAGTCTGTTCCAGGTTATTCTATCCACAATTCCGTTCGGATCAATACTGTGTGCCGACTGAAATTCTTCAATCGAATGGCTCATTGCCAGATCATATCTTCCGTTAAGAGGCAGATATCCATAGGTGTCGTAATTACGCCTGAGTTCGTTGAGCATTATCTGAATAACGTAAACAAGATTGCTTCTCTCTCCCGGTATCACAACAAAATCCGGAGAGGTTGGAAAAGGATATATCCCATCCGTATGCCCATAAATATTCTCGTGTGTTCTGTATAACTGAGTGAGGGCATCCCACGTATCAAAATTCACATCCCCCGTTGGCGGCAGGAAATACTTCCGCTGAAAATGTGTGACAGCCTTTCTTGTTCCCTCATCATACTGACCGCTTATTGCAACGTTCAATTCGCTGTCATTTGTCCATCTTGAAAGCGCTCGCAGCATCGCCTGCAAGCGCTTTGTTATCTCAAGTCCATCACTGATATCCGTATATGCCATAAGTTTTCCTTTCAATAATGTTTTATTCTATGGGAAGATTCCCCGAGTACTGCGTTCCGCTTGACTGATTGCCTTCTCTGAGCACCCTGTAAGTATCGGCTATTGAATTATATGTTATTGCTGCTACTATACTTGTTGGTTCCAGTCCAAAAAGATTTTGATAGGCGAGAACCGCTGTTTGTGTTGCAGGACCAAATACTCCGTCAACTGTGACCTTGGGAATTTCAGTATATGTGTTTGATATGAAATTCAGATAATCCTGAATTCTGGAAACCTCTTCGCCCTCACTTCCAAGCCGCAGTGGCGTTCCGCCATAAGCCTCTGTAACGGGAGAAAAATATCCTTCAGGCAGACTGTCAAGAATACCCACATAACTATCATATATCTGTTCCCAGGTTGAAAAATCCACCTGTCCCGTCTGCGGAAGTCCGTAAAAACGTTGAAATGCGATGACAGCTTCTCTGGTTGAAGCTCCAAAAATACCGTCCACCGTGAGCGGCGGTATCTGATTGTTAAAAGCTGATATAAACAGAAGCAGATATTGCAGCTCCCGAACCGCAACCCCCTCCTCACCTTCTTCAAGAGTATCTCCGAAAAAGCTGGTTATGTCTTCCGGCAAAATACCCTCTGAATTTATATCCGACAGATTCTTCACGCCGGAATAAATACGGTTTATGGCATTCCATGTTGCTCTGCCCACCACCCCATCGGGTGTCAGATTGAATATTTCCTGAAAGGTTCGCACTGCCCTGTCCGTTTCAGCCTGGAAGCTTCCGTCAGGAAAAGGTATTTTGGGAATAGCGGGATAGTTTTTTGAGATCCTGTTCAGCTTTACCTGAATCGTTCTTACAGGCTCTCCCGATGAACCGAATGACAGCGGGAATCCGGGATAAGAATCTCTTATATTCTGTACGGGAGCATCTGTTACAAGATTGATATTTGGCCCGTAATAATTAGCAAGAATATCAAAAGCTCCAAGCCCCTCTTCTGCCAGATCAACACTTCCCCATTGGCTGAGCCCTTCACAGGTTGTGGTCGTACCATTACAATACAGCGCAAATATAGGCTCAACTCCTTGGCCTCGGGTTATATAACTGTCAAAGATCTCATCAACAATACGGCTGATATTTTCAAATATGTCCCTGCCGTCTACATAAGACTGGTCAATTGCTGTTGAATTTGTTATATCAAAGCTGTAGCCTCGTGATCGGTAATACTCTGTATATATCCTGTTAAGAGCAAAGGTTATCTGCGCGAGGATATTTGCCCTTAGGGCAGCCTCGGGCCAAGTTGGATATATCTCGCTTGATGCCACATTTTTGATATAATCGGAAAAAGGAACTGTTACGTTGGGCGCATTTGAATCCGGAGGGCCCAGATGGACCGTGATACTTTCGGGAATAAACGGAAGACGTTGGTTATTCATAGATCAGTTTCATCAATCTCCTTAAGTTGTGTATTTTCACCCATATGATATGGCAGAGAATCATTTGTACGGTTACCGCTTTGTCTCGCCTGCAACGGAATCATATCAAAATTTTGAATTGCAGTTATTCCGTCAAAAATCTGAACTCCGGCAGTTTCACTATCCAGATATCCGTTTTTTGAAACGGTTATATCATAAACGGAATACGGTTGAACACCTGCACCCGGTGACAAAGAAAGACTTCCGGATGGCGCAGGTAGCACTACAGTTTCCGTTAGTCCGCTTTGATCGGTTCGCAAAGAATATATGATCCCATTCCCTTGATCACTATCGTTTCTGCCTGAAACGTTAACAACCGCATTTTCAATAGGAAATGCTCCGTTACCGCCTGTGACACGGATTATTAGCTTTCCTTCGCCTTCATAAATTTGTTCTTGCATATGGTCTCCTTTCATTTTGTTTATATAAAGTAGCGTTTATCTATGTGTAGGGGAGTGTAGCAG
>JAFXGC010000012.1 GCA_017513325.1 Clostridia bacterium | reverse complement strand
CATCGAACACGATATGAAATTCGTCGCAGGTCTGTGCGATGAGATCACCGTTCTGAACTTTGGTACCGTCCTTGCCCAGGGAGCTCCCGAAAAGGCGCTGAACGATCCCGAAGTTATCAAAGCTTATATAGGAGAGTGATTACAAATGGCAATGTTAGAAGTTAAAGATCTTGAAGTCTATTACGGTGTCATCTGTGCGCTCAAGGGGATCAGCTTTGAAGTTAATCAGGGCGAGATCGTAACTCTTATCGGTGCCAACGGCGCAGGTAAAACAACTACAATGCAGAGCGTTGTAGGCCTCATTCCCTCCAAAGCAGGAACTGTTACCTTCGACGGTCACGATATCACTAAAACTCCCTGCCACAAGATCGTTCATCTGGGTATGACTCAGGTTCCCGAAGGCAGGCGTATTTTCCAAGAGCTGACTGTTTATGAAAATCTTCTTATGGGTGCATACTCTATGAAGGACCAGTCCGGCTTCAAAAACGATATTGATGCGATCTACACTCGTTTCCCCCGTCTCGCAGAGCGCCGCAATCAGATTGCCGGTACTCTCTCCGGCGGTGAACAGCAGATGCTGGCTATGGGACGCGCTATTATGAGTCATCCCAAGCTCCTGATGCTTGACGAGCCCTCTATGGGTCTTTCTCCTCTGCTGGTTGACCAGGTTTTCGAGATCATCAAGGATATCAACAAGGACGGAACCACTATCCTTCTCGTTGAGCAGAATGCAGGTAAATCTCTTGCTATCTCCGACAGAGCTTACGTTCTTGAAAACGGTCAGATCGTTCTTTCCGGAACAGGCAAAGAACTCGCCGCAAGCGAAATGGTTCGTAAAGCTTACCTCGGCGGCTGATTTAGGTTAATTATTATTTGCGGGGAGGGTCTTTTTAGTAAAAAGACCCTCCCCGCACCCCTCCCAAAACCAAAAGGGGAGTGGTTATAGATCTATCAATTTCAGTTTAACTGCATTTAATAGATAATATAAAAATAAACCTATCAAGTTTAGAAACACTAAATTTGATAGGTTTTTTATTATTTATCCCTATTTGCTTTTGGGGGTGTGGGGGGATTTTTGCTAAAAATCCCCCCACATATATTCTTTAATCACTTAATTGAGAACAGCATATCGCCG
Source organism: Clostridia bacterium (assembly GCA_017513325.1). GTDB lineage: Bacteria > Bacillota > Clostridia > Oscillospirales > CAG-272 > Avispirillum. Next base: position 2,302 of record JAFXGC010000012.1, on the reverse strand, counting down.
TAGGAGGGATAGGGCCAGAAATCAGAAGCTGTGATTTCCTCCAGCGCATCACCTGTTTTGCGGAGCGCTTCCATAGCAGGAATAACTGTGTCTTTATAGTACATAGCAAGAGGAGTTGTGCCAAGCTTAACATCTTCTGCGCCTGCAATAGCAGCTTCAAGTGCATCAATCTGATCATAGAAGGTGTCAGTAAGCTCTGAATGTTTTTTACAAAGCGCTGCCTCTGCTCTGCAGGAGCCGTATGCGCTTTTTGCAGCCGCATTTGCCGCGATTTCCGCGCCAAAAGCACTGACTGCAGGGAAAATATCGTGACGAGCCATATCTACCATTGTAAGCGCTTCTATGCTGAGAGTCTTACAATAATTTTCAAGCTCTATTTCATAGCGTGCAAACATTTCTTTTTCAGAGAACACCTTGTGGCGACCGAAAAGCTCAATGTTTTTCTCCATTGTCATAGCGCTGAGCGCCTCAGGAGTTGTTCTCAAGTTGGCAAGACCGCGATCCTCCGCTTCCTTGATCCACTTTTCGTCATAACCGTTACCATTGAAAAGTATTCTCTTATGCTTTGAGATAGTTTCTTTAATAAGATTATGAAGCGCGCCTTCAAAGTCCTCTACACCCTCAAGTCGTGTTGCAAAACGGCTGAGCACGTCAGCTACGGCTGTGTTGATAACAGTGTTGGGAGAAGCGATGGACTGAGAAGAACCGGGCATACGGAACTCAAACTTGTTACCTGTGAAAGCAAAAGGCGAGGTTCTGTTTCTATCGGTGTTATCCTTGGGGATCTTGGGAAGAACGTGAACGCCGATCTTCATCTGAACGGTTTCCTTATTATCATAGGGTCTGTCCTCTTCGATGGCTTCAAGGATTTCCATAAGCTCATCGCCCACAAAGATGGACATAACTGCAGGAGGAGCCTCAAGTGCGCCCAGACGGTGGTCGTTTGCAGCAGTTGCAACGGATGCTCTGAACATTTCCTGATATTCGTCAACAGCCTTGATAACTGCGCACAGGAACAAAAGAAACTGGGCGTTTTCGTGAGGAGTTTCACCGGGCTCGAGAAGATTGATGCCTGTGTTGGTTGTCATAGACCAGTTATCGTGCTTACCGCTGCCGTTTACGCCTGCAAAAGGCTTTTCATGGAGAAGGAGAGCGAGGTCGTGCTTAGCAGCAACCTTTTTCATCATTTCCATTGTGAGCTGGTTATGGTCAACCGCTATATTACCTGTTGTAAAAACGGGAGCAAGCTCGTGCTGAGCAGGAGCTGCTTCGTTGTGCTTAGTTTTTGCAAAAACGCCAAGCTTCCACAAAGTTTCATCAAGATCTCTCATAAACTCGGCTACAGCAGGCTTAAGGCTACCGAAATAGTGGTCCTCAAGTTCCTGTCCCTTGGGGGGCTTTGCGCCAAAGAGAGTTCTGCCTGTATATATAAGATCCTTTCTTGCCTCAAACATTTCCTTTGTGATAAGGAAATATTCCTGTTCAGGACCAACTGTTGTTGTTACCTTTGAAACGCTGTCGTGACCGAAAAGCTTAAGAATGCGAACAGCCTGCTTAGAAAGGGCTTCAAGAGAACGGAGAAGAGGTGTTTTTTCGTCGAGCGCTTCACCGCTGTATGAACAAAAGGCTGTAGGAATGCACAGTGTTCCTTCCTTTATAAAGGCGTAGGAAGTGGGGTCCCAAGCTGTATACCCTCTTGCCTCAAAGGTTGCGCGAAGACCACCTGAGGGGAAGGAAGAAGCATCGGGCTCGCCGCGAACAAGTTCCTTGCCTGAAAATTCCATAATAACGTTAGCATTGTCTGTGGGAGATATAAAGCTATCGTGTTTTTCCGCAGTGATACCTGTCATAGGCTGGAACCAGTGAGTGTAGTGCGTTGCGCCGTGCTCAATTGCCCAGTCCTTCATTGCATTTGCTACAACGTTAGCCACTTCAAGACTCATTCTCTTTCCTTCGTGAAGAGTCTTTTTCATTATTTTATAAGTTTCCTTGGGAAGCTTTTCCTTCATCACATCCTCGCTGAAAACGAGGCTGGCAAACATTTCGGGAATAGTTGACATACCTATCCTCCTGATAAAAATAAAAATCTAATTTATTATATATCTCCCCACTGTCAATGTCAAGATATGTTAAAATTTTTGTTTTATCAGATGAATAATTTATCTTTTATAGATGTACTCATAGGGGAAGATGTCATCCTCCGTATTTAATACAATTATACTTCGTGATCACACCAGAAACGGGAGCACAAAATAACGCCCCTACAGTGTTAGCGAGGTAAATTATCGTTTAGCGGTATAAT
>JAFXGC010000124.1 GCA_017513325.1 Clostridia bacterium | reverse complement strand
GTCAAATCCGTCTTCGACGGGTGAAATCCACCTCTGGTGGATGAAATCGCGTTTGCGATGAAATCCTGCTTCGCAGGGTTGTATTTAGACGGATTTGATTTCATCCGAGGACTTGTCCTTGGATTTCATCTGAACGAAGTGAAGATTTCATCGTTGCCGCGCAACGATTTCATTAAACCAACAGAAAAAGAGATAACATTTCGGCTACGAACCGATTTGTTATCTCTTTCTGTCGTTATAAGGGTTTGGGCTTAGCCCATATTTGCGTTTGACTAGTCAAATGCGATGCTTGCACTTTGCTCAAAGCATAAATTCTCCGCTAAGAACATCACCCATTCCGGGGGCTTGTTTTTATTCATACGATCTTGTTTTATTTGTATAAATCGCGTTCCAGGTAGAACTGAACTTTTCTGAAGATATCTATCAGAGTTTTGTCTTCCACATCTTCTTCATCGATCATTTTATTGTCTGTAACCACTTTTTTGTTTGTAGTGATAACGGGGAACTGTTCCATAACTTCATTTGCCAGCTTCATATATTCGGGGCCTTCCCAGCCGCACTGCTCAAAGAGCAGGTTCATAAGGAAGCAAGGACTTATAGAGGGACCCTCTCCAACGAAGTCGTTTCCAAGCACCTCTTTCGCTGCGTCATTTGCCCAGATGAGATACTCAGTGTTGTAGTGGTTATAGAAGCTTTGTTCGGTATCATCAAAAATATCTATTCCCAAAGCTGTATATGTTGAGCTGAAATCGCCCAGCCAGGGCTTGTGGTCGCCGAAGAACACCAATACAACAGGTTCTTCATAATCACGGAACTGGTTGGCAGTGTTCATCATATGATAGCTGGTGTTTTCTATGCCTTTGAGGTAGTTATTAATGATAGCGTGATCAGTAGGCTCCAGACCATCATGCGGAACGTATATTGTTTGTCCCTCTGTCATTGTAGTAGGGTAGGGTCCGTGGTTCTGATAGGTTACATTAAAGGAGAAAGCTTTTTCATCACTTGATTCGATCTTTTCCTTGAACATACGGACAATCTCAGGCATATAAATATAGTCTGCGGGGATGCCGTCGTAAATCTGATTGAAGTAGTTTTCTATGAAGTAGTATTCTTCAAAGCCGATATTTCTGTTTACATTATTACGGTTATAGAAAGATTGGTAGCCGGCATGTGTGCCTTCAACAGAGTATCCCATTTCAGCGAAATAACGAACATAACTCCAGCTGCTTCTGCGGAAGGATGTCAAGTCGGAGAATCCTGTCATTACACAGCGTTCAGAGTCGATAGTTCCACCTGCAAAGATGTTGGTAACCAACTCACCTGAATAGCTTTCAGCCTGCAGATTATGGAAATCGACATAAGGATCGACTCCTGTTATCTTATCTGTATATTTGGATAAGTCTGAATACGCTTCATACATTACGATCATCACGTTTACTTTTTTATCCTCAGGGATTTCGTCGTATTCATATTTATCCAGAACTGCGGCTGCATCTTTTTTGTTATATCCGTCGGGAGCGCTGGGAGTTGCACTCTTGATACTGTAGATGAAGGGATAAATACCACCGCGTGAGATATAACGGCTGTTTTCAAACCAGGGATTGAAGTTTTCCCAAACATCAAAGTTGTTATAGATTTTATCTGATGTATAGATGGTACAATACAACACAACGCAGAGTGCGATCATCAAAACCACAGATATAACTCTTACAATAACGTTTGTGTTTTTACCTCTCACAAGCAATGCAATGATAAGCGTTCCGACGATGATCAGGCCAACCGCAAAAAACACCTTGAAAGTGAGGTTTACATACTGTCCTGACATCTGCATAGCTTCTTTGATCAACGTGATGTCTTCTGCAAAGAAGGGGTCATCGCGGGAAACTATTTTAAAGTAGTTTGTAAATGAGTAAGCCAGGCAGAAAACGCCGGAGCTTAAAAAACCTATCCAGGGTCTGTTAGAAATGAACCAGCCTAACAGGCACAGTAAAACAAAAGGAACAACGTTTAAAATAACGAGCTTAGGCTGATCAAGATAAAAGTTGAACAGTTCAAACTTGTAAGTTGCTGTATCAAAGTACAGGGATAATAATCCAAGGCAAGTTCCTGCAACAACAAGCACCAGAAAAGATATGATGTAAAGAACGATTCTATACTTTAAACTTTTACCTTCGGTAGAAAAGAGGCCAAAAAAATCTTTGATTTTTTGCTTTACCATCCGATAATCTCCTTTGATTTAATATATAAATCTTCAATTTATAATAACATAATACGCTTTAAATGTCAAATAGAACATATAAATTAAAAAATATGAAAATTTAGTGAAAATGAATATCTAAAACTGATTATTTATTTCTTTCTGTCGGCTTGCAGAATGGTTATAATTTGTTTGATTTGCAATCCGGATAAATCTTTGTGAAAATAACCTCTGTTTTTCAGGATAAAAGCGCCTGTATTTTCATAACATATATAAGAAAAACATAAGGAGTTATTTATGAAAAATAAATATTTTGGAACAGATGGATTCCGCGGAGAAGCTAATGTACAGCTGACGTCAATGCAGGCATATAAAGTGGGACGATTTCTCGGATGGTATTATGGGTCTGCCATTTCGGGCTGCGGAAAATCAGGATACAGACCGCGAATAGTTATTGGCAAGGATACAAGAAGATCAAGTTATATGCTTGAATATTCAATTGCCGCAGGTATAACCGCATCAGGCGCCGATGCGTATATGCTTCACGTTACGACCACCCCAAGTGTTTCATATGTCACTAGGTCGGATGAGTTTGATTGCGGCATAATGATAACTGCTTCTCATAATCCGTTTTACGATAATGGAATAAAAGTGATCAACCGTTACGGAGAAAAGCTTGATGATGAAACAACATCTCTGATCGAGGCATATATTGACGGGAATTTGAGTGTTCTGGGAGTTATGGAGCCTGATCTGCCTTTAGCGCACAAAGAAAAGATAGGATGTATCGTAGACTATGTTTCGGGCAGAAATCGCTATGTTGGTTATCTTATTTCTCTCGCCTCAAATTCATATAAGAATCTTCGCATTGGCATAGACTGCGCAAACGGCGCATCATGGAATATTGCAAGATCGGTTTTCGGTGCTCTTGGGGCTCAGCTTTACGTTATCGGTGATGAGCCGGACGGGCTCAACGTAAATCTTGATTGCGGATCAACTCATATGGAGAAGCTTTGTTCACTTGTTCGTGAAAAGCATCTGGATATTGGTTTTGCTTTTGACGGCGATGCTGACAGATGTCTTGCAGTTGATGAAAAGGGGAATATAGTAGACGGCGATGCTATTATGTATATTCTTGCAAAGCGGCTTAAGGCAAGGGGGATGCTGAACGAAAATACTGTTGTTGCAACAGTTATGTCAAACAGCGGATTTTTCTCAAGTCTTGAAGCGGCAGGTATGAGATGTGAGCAGACCACTGTGGGTGACAGATTTGTTTACGAGCGTATGCAAAGTAAAGACTATTCGTTGGGGGGAGAGCAGTCAGGGCATATTATCCTGAAAAAATACGCAACTACGGGAGACGGGATTTTAACCGCCATTATGGTGGCAGAAGAGGTTTGTGATTCCAAAACAACTCTTTCTAAATTAGCTGCGCCCGTGATGTTATATCCCCAGTTTGTGAAGAATATTACAGTGAAAGATAAGAATGCTGCGGTAAACGACAGTGATGTTCAAGATAAAATAAAAGAAGTGGAAACTCTTATAGGCGGTAGGGGCAGAGTTCTTCTCCGACAAAGCGGAACTGAGCCAAAAATCCGTATAATGATTGAATGCGAAAACGAAGACAAATGCCGAAATTATGCGGATATGATCGCAGAAGAAATTATTAAAGGAGGGCACGCAGTTGATTAAAAAGGTCAGAACATCAGAGCTTTTTCATTGTAAACCTCAGTGTTTAAAGGCTTTTTTTGATGAAAACGAATATCCCTGGCAATTGCTGCCCAAGATCAAAGAAATTGTTATGCAATTGCATAACACAAAAATTGAGGGCTATAGCTTTATTTCAGACGGAGTGCTGATCGGAGAGGGCGTAACTATACACAAAAGTGCGGTGATCATCCCTCCTGCAGTTATCGGAAAGGGCACGGAGATTCGCCCGGGCGCATTTTTGAGAGGAAATGTGATAATCGGAGAGGGATGTGTTATAGGGAACTCATCGGAGCTTAAAAATTGTATTCTTTTAGATGGAGTGCAGGTGCCCCACTATAATTATGTAGGCGATTCCATTTTGGGAAATAAAGCTCATATGGGCGCAGGGGCGGTATGTTCAAATTTAAAGAGCGATGGAAAAGCTGTTGTTATCCACGGTGATGAAGAATATGAAACAGGGCTGCGCAAAATAGGAGCGATTCTGGGAGATGGAGCAGATATAGGGTGCGGTTGCGTGTTAAATCCCGGCACGGTTGTTGGAAAAAGCACCACGGTCTATCCGCTTACATCTCTTCGGGGCGTATATCCCGAAAACTGTATTGTAAAAAGCACAACAATTGTGGTGAAAAGGGAATAGATCGTTAAACAAAAAACGAACCAAGCTAAATTTAACTTGGTTCGTTTTTTGTTTAATTTAAATCAACCCATCCAAACGCCGTTTGAAGCGAAGGTGTAGAGCTTGTTTCCGATCTGAACTCTGCCGGTTACCATATATCCGTTAGCATCAACGTAGTACCATTTACCACCATCGGAGATCCACTGACTCTTTGTCATTGAGCCTTCGGAATCAAGATATATCCAACCCTTGGAGTCCTGCTTCCAGCAGTTTGTTACACAGTAACCGTTTCCGCCTATGTAGCACCAGCCCTTTGAGTCCTGAACCCACATATTTGTTGCCATTGAGCCGTCAGCCAGGAGATAGCACCAGCCGATGCTGTCCTTGCGCCACTGATTTGATACCCTATATCCATTTGCATCAAGATAATACCACTTGCCGTTATCTTTAACCCAGCTGTTTTTAACCTGAGAGCCGTTTGAGCCAAAATAGCACCAGCCGTTGGAATCTTTCTTCCAGCAGTTTGTAACTGCGTAGCCATTTTCACCTACATAGCACCAACCATTGGAGTCCTTAACCCATGCGTTTGTTACCATCATTCCATTCATATTAAGATAGCACCAACCATTAGAGTCTTTTCGCCAAGCGTTGCATATCATTTCTCCGTTTTGGAAGTAGTACCACTTACCATTTTCACTTTGATGCCATCCATCATTCATACGGCTTGAATATGCACTTTCAACATAATTGAATACGATTTGGTTGTTGGAAAAAGCTGTACTTGCACTCCAATCAATTGAATTCCATTGCGATTTTGTTCCAGCATAGTACACCGTTATCTTATCTATCGTATTGATATTGCTAAACGCAGTTGAAACTATATATTTCAGTGTTGCAGGAAGATATATTTCCGTGATATTTCTACATCCTTCAAATGCACCGGTTCCAATATCAGTCACACCATTGGGGATTTTTATTGATTTCAAATTTGTACAATATCCAAATGATTGACACTCAAGTTTTATTAAACTTTCAGGAAGTTCAACACGGCTTAAACTTGTACAACCGTTGAATGCAAAATAATTAATACTGGTTATGCCCTCAGGAATGTCAATAAAACCCAAGCTTGTGCAATATTCAAATGATTTATTACCAATACTTGTAAGGCTTTCCGGTAGATCAACATATGTTAAACTTGTACAATAATAAAATGCTGAATATCCAATATCAGTCACACCTTCAGGTATGCTTATGGAGCTTAAGTTTACACAACCATAAAAGGCGCGGTTACCAATTTGTGTTATTCCTTCAGGAATATCTATGGAAGTTAAGTTTATACACTCAGAAAATATGTTGTTGCTAAGTGTTTTTAGGCCTTTGGGTATATTTACATAAGACAAGCGTGTACAACGGTCAAAAGCTCCTTCTCCGATATTTATAATGCTTTCAGGAAGATTAGCATAAGTTAAACTCCTACATTCCTGAAAGGCGTATTGTTCAATGCTCTCTACTCCTTCAGGAATGTCTATAGAAGTTAATTTTGTGCAATTCTCAAATGCGCTTACTCCAATTTCTGTTACTGGATATCCTTCAATACTGTTAGGAATAATGATTTCCGATGCATTTTCATCACAGCCTGTTATGGTAACTTTTCCATCACATATCGTATATGTTAAATATTCTAAGCTGTCATTAGCCGTTATAGCAGAAGAATGCATAATGGGAATAGCCGTAGTTAATATAATTAAAAAAATTATCGTTAATATTATCCTCTTCATTTTTACGTCTCCTATGTTAACTTGAATATAATTGATAGACTTATCCCAACCAAACCCCATTGGAGTCAAACTTATACCACATATTTCCAATCTGAATCTTGCCGGTTACCATATAGCCTTCAGAATCAACATAATACCACTGATTGTTATATTTGATCCAATCACTCTTAACCTGAGAACCGTTTGAACCGAGATAACACCAACCGATAGAATCCTGTTTCCAGCAGTTTGTAACAGCGTATCCGTCAGCGCCTACGTAGCACCATCCAAGAGAATCCTTAACCCAAGTATTAGTTACCATTGCACCACCAGAACCAAGATAACACCAGCCAACAGAGTCTTTTCTCCAGGCGTTAGTTACCATATATCCATTTGAATCAAGATAATACCATTTGCCATTATCCTTCATCCAACCACTTTTCACCTGAGAGCCGTTGCTTCCGAGATAACACCAACCAAAGGAATCTTTCTTCCAGCAGTTTGTAACAGCGTATCCGTCAGCGCCTACGTAGCACCATCCATTGGAATCTTGAACCCATTTATTTGTTGCCATCGAACCACTACCGCTGAGATAACACCAACCCTTGGAATCTTTTCTCCATGTATTGCGTACTATTGTACCATTTTCATAGAAATACCATTTACCACCATTTAATACCCATCCGCTATGCATCAGATAATTTTCATAACTGAATATTATATCACAAGGGTAAAAACCGTAGTGGGTTTCAATATTTGTATACCATTGATCTTCCGTACCAGCATAGTATATAGTCTTTTCAATATTGGCATATCTTTTAAAAGCATCCATGCCATTCCACTTAAAAGATAATGGAATATAGATTTCTGTAAGCATATCACAAAAACTGAACGCTTCATATCCTACACCTTCAATGCCTTCAGGCAATGCAATGATATATAAGCTTGTACAATATGAAAAAGCGTTCTCTTCAATGTATGTTACACTATTAGGAATGTTTATGCTAGTCAAACTTTCACATCCGTGAAATGCGCCGGCTTCAATACGAGTCAAATTCTCCGGAAGTTTTATTGAAGTCAAACCTAAACAGTAACTGAATGTATGCACACCGATGGAAGATACATTATTGGGTATATTTATTGATGTTAATCTTCCGCAATTTGCGAATGCTCGACTACCAATGCTTGTAACACTATCGGGTATAGTGATCGAAGTTAAACTTGAGCATAATTCAAATGCACTTCTACCAATGCTTATAATAGTATCCGGAAGAGTGATGGATTTTAATCCTGAACATTGGTTAAATACAGCATCTTCAATACATGTAATACTTTCGGGAATAATGATAGTTGTTAAGCTTGAACAGTTAAAAAACGCCCCGGGTCCAATGTTTGTAACACTATCGGGAATAGTGATTGATGTTATGCTTTGGCAGTTATAAAATGCGCCCTCGCCAATGTTTGTAACACTATCGGGAATTGTGATTGTTGTTAAGTCTGTACAATCAAAAAAGGCGTGCTCACCAATGTTTGCTATACTATCAGGGATAGTGATTGAAGTTAAGTTCCCACATCTATCAAATGTCCAAGGTTCGATGCTTGTAACGCCGTAGGGAATAGTAATTGAAGTTAGACTTGTGTATGCAAATGCATTACTTCCAATTTTTGTAACATACTCAGGAAGGGTGATTGAAGCCAACCTTGTACAGCAAAAAAATGCATAATCCCCAATGCTTGTAACGCTGTCAGGGATAGTAATGGAAGTTAAGCTTGAGCACCAACGAAATGCATCAGCTCCTATGATTGTAACGCCATCCGGAATCACAATAGAAGTTAAGCTTGAGCACTTATTAAATGCTGATTCACCAATACTTGTAACAGGATAACCCTCAATAGTATCGGGAATAACAATTTCAGTTGCGCTTGTATCGCAGTCTGTTATTGTAACTTCACCATTTGATATCTCATATGTAAGATACTGCAAGCTTTCCCCAGCCGTTATGGCAGAAGAATGCATAGCAGGAAATATTGCAATTATCATTAATGATACGAAAATTGCGCAAAAGAATTTTTTCATTTTGTTTCCTCCAAGCTAACTTGATATTTTATATATTTATTATACTATTTTTTTAATCTCCATTCAACCGCGCTTGCACTTTCATGAAACAAACTTTGGCAATGGTTTTTGGTTATATTTTCTAAAAATGTGGCAAATCACACAAATTAAGCCTCCCCTTGCATAGGGGAAGTGGATTGACGCAGGCAAGACGGAAGGGTAGATGTTTTAACACGTTCATTCATTTCTACCCTTCCGCCCTCGCTGCCTCGGGCACCTTCCCTAATCAAGGGAAGGCTCAGCCACATAAATTGTCGTTTAGTGGTTACAGACATCCCCTACGGATAAAGAGATAAATTATTGTTTATAACAGTAATCTTATCCCACCGGAGAAGGTTACCGGATTACTGGCTTTGCACAAATAAATAATCAGGACAAAGATTTTTGATACCAACTGCACTGCCGGGGGGCAAAATACAAAATAAGGAGCTGAAATCAGCTCCTTATTTTAAGTTATTTTGTTCCGAAAAGTCTGTCGCCTGCGTCACCGAGGCCGGGGAGAATATATCCGTGCTCATTGAGGCATCTGTCCATTGTGGAAACAAACACATGAACGTCGGGATGTTCTTCTGCTACGCGGCTTACGCCTTCAGGTGCACCGATAACTGCCATAAACTTGATGTTCTTGCATCCGCGCTTCTTAAGCATTGCGATTGCATCGCAAGCGCTTCCGCCTGTTGCGAGCATAGGGTCAACAACAAGAACAAGTTTATCATCTATTCCGTCAGGAAGCTTGCAATAGTATTCGCAGGGCTGGAGAGTTTCTTCATCGCGGTAAAGACCGATATGACCAACTCTTGCAGAGGGGAAAAGAACATGAATACCGTTTACCATTCCGAGGCCTGCGCGGAGAATGGGAACGATAACGATGGAGTTATCCTTAACCACTTTCTGTGTGCAAACTTCAAGAGGCGTTTTAACTTCCTTTTCAACCATGGGAACACCTTCTTTAAGACATTCGAATGTCATAACGGTGGTTATTTCCTCAATAAGCTCGCGAAACTCTTTCATGCTTGTTTTTTCATCGCGGAGAATAGCGATTTTGTGGTTTACAAGGGGATGATCAAAAATGGTTACATTATCGTACTTTTTCACTTTATTACTCCTCTCCTTTATTATTGTTTTTACCGTTTTCAACCTTTGTGAGAACTGCGTTTGTAACGATACCGATAATAAGTGCTGTTGCAATGGAAGTGATCTGGATAACGTTTGCGACAGCTCCGTTTTCAGCGATAGCGTAGGGGATCTTGATAGTGAGTCCGCCGATACCGGAAATAAGGATAGAAGCTACTACGAAGAGGTTTTTGTTATTGTCAAGATCAAGATTCTTGAACATCTTAAGACCTGAAACTGCGATAAATCCGTAGAGAGTGAGACAAACGCCGCCCATTACGCAGGAAGGAATAGTCTGCAGAATTGCCATAACGGGGCTGATGAATGAAAGAACGATGCACATAATTGCTGTTGTTGTGATAGTTACAACGGATGCGTTTCTTGTGATAGCAACGCAACCAACAGATTCACCGTATGTTGTGTTGGGGCAGATACCGAAGATTGTGCCGGCAATTGAACCTACACCGTCGCCCAGAAGTGTTCTCTTAAGTCCGGGTTCTTTGATAAGATCGCGGTCGATAATGGAAGAAAGGTTCTTATGGTCAGCGATGTGCTCTGCAAATACTACGAGAGCAACGGGGAGGAATGCAATGATGATTTCAGCAACTCCGCCTAGTGTAAGAACGGTTGCGTTAGGATTTGCGTTAAGAATTTCAGAGGAAACGTTTCCGCTCATAAGCTCTTTTGCACCTTCAAGAAGAGCAAAGTGAGGATAGCCGATAAATGCGGAAAGTCCTTTGAATGTTCCGTCTGCAGCAAAGAAATTGTTAACTACAGGCTGGAAGTTGATTATCATAAGATAGTCAGCGCCTGTGAGAGAGCCGATAACAGTGAAAACTGCTGCTACAGCGTAGCCTGCTGCAATACCGATAATGAAAGGGATAAGACGGGGCATTGTATACTTCTTCTGTGTTGAGCAGATGATGATAACGAAGAAAGCTACAAGTCCGCATAAAAGAGAAACAAGGTTGTCACTTCCATACATAGCAGAAGCATTTGCTTTTGTAATGTCGCCCATTGCGCTGCCTGCAAGAGAAAGACCGATGAGGGCAACTGTGGGGCCGATGATAACGGGAGGCATAAGTTTATCAACCCAATTGGTGCCTACAAAGTGAATGATAATCGCGATCACAACGTAAACAAGACCTGCAACTATGGAACCGAGAATGATACCGCAATAGCCATATGCTACAGCCACGCCAAGTGAGCTGAGAAATGCAAATGAGCTGCCGAGAAATACAGGGCTTTTAAACTTTGTGAAAAGCTGATAAACAAGTGTACCGATACCTGCGCCGAGAATAGCTGCAGGAATTTCTGTGGGGAGTCCGATGATTGTAGGCACTGCAATTGTTGCTGCAAGGATTGCAAGAAGCTGTTGCAGAGCAAAAACAAGCATCTGACCAAATTTCGGCTTGTCGCCGATGTCAAAAACTAATTTTTTCTCCATTATAGAGATCCTCCGTACTTTTGAAACAGTATTTTATTTCTTTCAACTTTACATTATAACACAAGGATTTCTGCTTTTCAACTTTTTCTGATCTTTTTTGTATTTTTGAAAAAATATTGGAGTTGAAAGCAGGTAATCAATTATTACGCATATTGGCTCTCTGCTTTCAGTTAAGAATAAAAACAGCATTTTTGAACATACTTTTTATATCAAAGCTAAAGGTAAAAGAGGAATATTTATGAAAATGAAAAACAAAAGAAAACCTCATAGTATAGCTTCTCCCATAAGCGGTCGTTCGGTTTCCCTTGACAAGGTGCCCGACGAAGTTTTTTCGGGGAGAATATTAGGGGATGGTTGCGCTGTGATCCCCTCAGACAACAAGATATACAGTCCTTTTGACGGTACCATTTCTTCAACGGTTGACACAAAACATGCTTACGGCTTTTTGTCAGAAGACGGAATAGAGGTGCTGGTTCATTTTGGTATAGACACGGTTAATCTTGGCGGAGAAGGTTTTACGTCCTATGTCAAAACGGGAGATAGAGTTAAAAAGGGCGATCTTATCGCTGAGGTCGACACAGCGCTTCTTAAAAAGAAAGGTATTGACCTTATAACTCCCGTAATTGTTTGTGACGGTGCTGACGGGCTTGAGTTTTTCACGTCAGAGCGTCAGGTTAAAGCAGGGGATGCGCTCATTTCCTTCGAAAAAGAAAATACTGCAGGGAAAAGAGAGTTTAATTTTGATTTTCTTCAAAAGCTTGGCAAGGTATTGATGACGGTTATTGCAGTTATGCCTGCCGCCGGTCTTATGATAAGTATTGGTAAGCTGATAGCAATGGCAGGCGGAGATGTTCAGCTTGTTTCCATTATCGGTGCGGTTATGGAAAACATTGGCTGGGCGATCATAGGAAATCTCCATATTCTTTTTGCTGTTGCTATAGGCGGCTCCTGGGCCAAGGAAAAGGCGGGAGGAGCTTTTGCTGCTCTTCTTGCTTTTATTCTTATTAATAATATAACAGGGGCTGTTTTTGGCGTCACGGCTGATATGCTTTCAGATCCGAATGCGATCACATATTCTTTTCTTGGAAAAGAGATGATGGTTGAAAACTATTTCACCTCAGTGCTTGGAGCTCCTGCCCTTAATATGGGTGTTTTTGTGGGGATTATTTCAGGATTTGCAGGTGGAATAATTTATAACAAGTTTTATAATTTCAGAAAATTACCTGAAGCCCTTTCATTTTTTAACGGAAAAAGATTTGTGCCCCTCGTGGTCATTTTGTGGTCTGTCATAATATCCCTGGTTCTTGCTGTTGTTTGGCCGATTATTCAATCGGGTATAAACACGTTCGGCATATGGATCGCCAACTCTGCTGACACATCTCCCATTCTTGCTCCGTTTATTTACGGTACGCTTGAAAGATTGCTTCTGCCTTTTGGGCTTCACCATATGCTCACCATTCCAATGAACTACACTTCATTCGGTGGAACTTACGTTATTCTTACAGGTGCAAACGCAGGTCAAACAGTTTTCGGGCAGGACCCATTGTGGCTTGCTTGGGTAACAGACCTTATAAATTTGAAAAATGCAGGGGATACCGCAGCTTATACTGCGCTTCTTGAGGGCATCACCCCTGCTCGTTTCAAGGTTGGTCAGATGATAGGTGCAAGCGGTCTTTTGCTTGGCGTTGCTCTTGCAATGTATCGCAGGGTAGACAGTGATAAAAGACGCAACTACCGTTCAATGTTTTTCTCAGCTTCGCTTGCGGTTTTTCTCACAGGTGTAACCGAACCTCTTGAATTTATGTTTATGTTTTGTGCCATACCTCTCTATATTGTTTATTCAGTTTTACAAGGGCTTGCTTTTGCTCTTTCGGGACTTATAGATTTACGTCTGCACTCGTTTGGAAACGTGGAGTTTTTAACAAGAATTCCAATGTCGGTGAGTGCAGGTCTGTCAGGTGATATTCTTAATTTTATCATCGCCGTGGCCGCGTTTTTTGTTATTGGTTATTTTGTTGCATACTTTATGATAGGAAGTTTTGGATATGCAACTCCCGGACGACGGGGAAATTATACTGCCGGCTCAGCAGAAGAATCCAATGAAAAGGCAGATTTGCTACAAGGTGGGGACAGCAGACCCGAGAGGATAATTGCGCTTCTTGGAGGAAGAGAAAATATTTCTTTTGTGGATGCTTGTATGACCAGGTTGAGAGTCACGGTTAAAGACCCTTCACTTGTAGCGGACGCTGACGCCTGGAAGGCAGAGGGGGCTCTTGGACTTGTAAAAAAAGGCGAGGGTGTTCAGGCGATATACGGACCCCAGGCAGACGTGTTGAAATCTGATATAAATGATATTCTGTGAAAGAAGGAGAGTTTATGAAAAGAAGTGCAGGAATATTGATGCCGATTTCAAGCCTTCCGTCACGATATGGGATTGGCTGTTTTGACAGTGCCGCATATGATTTTGCAGACTTTCTGAGTTGTGCCGGTCAGAGTTATTGGCAGATATTACCCCTTGGTCCCACCGGTTATGGGGATTCGCCATATCAATCATTTTCTTCTTTTGCGGGAAGTGCTTATTATATAAGTCTTGAAGATTTGGCATCACAGGCACTCATCTCTCGTAAAGATTTGAAAAATGCGCACCTTGAAGGTGAAGAGTGCAGTGTGGATTATGAAAAACAATATAAAAACCGCATTCCTCTATTAAAAAAAGCTTATGAGGGATTTGTTCCGTGCAGCGGCTATGAAAGCTTTTGCCGTGAAAACAGCTGGTTGGATGATTATAGTCTTTTTATGGCTTTGAAGGATAGATTTGGAGGATTGCCATGGACACAGTGGGAGCAAGACATTAAAAACCGTACGGCGGAAGCTGTGGAACACTATAAAAAAGAACTTGAAAAAGAAATGGGTTTTTATCGGTTTCTTCAGTTTTATTTTTATTCTCAATGGAAAAATCTGAAAAAATATGTCAACGACAAGGGCATAAGAATAATCGGTGATGTTCCGATATATGTTGCTTTGGACAGTGTAGATGTATGGGTAAATCCCGAGCTTTTTAAGCTTGATAAGAATAAAAATCCGATTGAGGTTGCAGGTTGTCCGCCCGATAGCTTTTCACCGCAAGGGCAGAGGTGGGGCAATCCATTATATGACTGGAAAAAACACGGTGAAACGAAATTCAGTTGGTGGGCAGAGCGACTTTCGCACGCATTCAAACTATACGACGTGGTACGAATAGACCATTTCAGAGGATTTGACGAATATTATTCCATTCCGGGCGAAGACGAAACTGCGGAAAACGGAAAATGGGAAAAAGGTCCCGGCATTGATTTTTTTAAGTCGGTTGAAAAAGCAATAGGAAAGAGAGAATATATTGCAGAAGATCTGGGCTTTTTAACAGATTCGGTGAAAATGCTTGTATACGGAAGTGGGTTCCCGGGGATGAAGGTGTTGGAATTTGCTTTTGATTCAAGGGATTCAAATAATCACAATGATTATTTGCCTCATAATTACACTGAAAACTGTGTTGCTTATACAGGTACTCATGATAATCAAACATTGTTTTCGTGGTTTGATACTATTACCAATGACGAACGGGATGCGGCAATAGATTATCTTGACAGTTGCGATATTGAACCGGGCGGGCTTTCTGAAAGATTTATATCTGTTCTGATGCAAAGCAAAGCCCGGCTATGTATAATCCCCCTCCAGGATTGGCTTGAACTTGATGACAGAGCAAGAATGAACACTCCTTCAAAGGCTGAAGGTAACTGGAGATGGAGAGCTGCAAAGAAAGATATTGACGAGGCTTTATGTGGCAGGATAAAGAGCCTGACAGAAAAATACGGAAGAATTATTCTTCAGGATTAAGAGGTAGATTGAATACTCATCCTTATTATTAAACAGGACGAGTATTCAATCAAATTCCCCTAAAAAACTACGATATGCCAAGGATTTTTTATAATAAAAGCAGAAATGATGCAAAATATGCCATGTTGTTGACAAACCGATTTTTTTGTGGTATAATTAACTTGTTGTAAATACAACAAGTTTGATTTCAGCCTAAAACAACATATAGAACTGAAAGGAAAAAATTATGGGAAGCCATATTTTGCATGAAAGAAAAGAGTTTACCAATGTTCGTCAGGTTGCCGAATGGGCAGCTGAAGAGTACGGCGAAAAAATAGCATATTCCTATCGTTTGGATGGTCAGCGCGGAGAGGTTATTAATAAAACTTTTATAGAATTCAGAGATGATGTGAGATCCCTCACAAGTCAGCTGATTTCAATGGGATGCGCAGGTAAAAGCTGCGTTCTTATCGGTAAGTGTTCTTATGAATGGATAATAACATATTATGCTGTGCTTTCAGCAGGTGCAGTTCTGGTTCCGTTGGACCGTGACTGGCTTGTGGAAGATCTTGCAGATACAGCAATGAGAGCTGACGGTGCATTCCTTTTCTGTGACGAAGATATAAAGGAAAAAGCAACTGTTGTAGGTGAAAAGATCGGAGCAGATCCCTATTATCTTCTTGCAAAAACAGAAGAGAGAAGTCTGGGTTCACTTATAGAATCAGGCAAGGATAAGTATGAAGCGGCGCCTGAGGTTTATCACAACAATCCCATAGACCCTATGCGACTTGCTCTCCTTGTGTTCACATCAGGCACAACAGGCAAGGGAAAGGGTGTAATGCTCAATCAGAATGCGATCCTTTCCGATATGTCAGCAGCAATACCTTACATTGATTTCACAAATAAAACGGTCAGCGTTCTTCCTCCTCATCACACTTACGGATCAACGATCATGTTCCTTGGTCACATTATGATCGGCTGCCAGGTTTATATTTCAGGCGGAATTCGTTACGT
The DNA here is from genome assembly GCA_017513325.1 of Clostridia bacterium. Taxonomy (GTDB): domain Bacteria; phylum Bacillota; class Clostridia; order Oscillospirales; family CAG-272; genus Avispirillum. The sequence goes on along the minus strand of JAFXGC010000124.1, from coordinate 12,277 downwards.
TCAGAGAGAGCTCAAAGAGCAAAAACCCGGACATATGATCCTTGTTCCCCTTTATCTTGAAACTTTCTATCGTAAGATCATGGCAAACATCAAAGATCAGGGCAAGGAACAGCTTGTAAATAATATGATCAAGCTCAGCAACGGAATGCGCAAAGTTGGTATTGACCGGAGACGTAAGCTTTTCGGATCCATCCTGGCAGCTTTTGGCGGAGAAGTGAAAACAATTATCTGTGGAGGCGCTCCCATTAATCCCGAAATAGTTCATTTCTTTGAGTCCATCGGCATAACGATCCTTAACGGATACGGAATAACAGAATGCGCTCCTCTGATCGCAGTGAACAGAAGCAGAAACGTTGTTCCCGGAAGCGTTGGTAACGTTATTGATATTGATAAAGTTAAAATCGATGATCCCAACGAAGACGGAGAAGGCGAGATCCTTGTTAAGGGACCCAACGTTATGCTTGGATATTATAAGGATCACGAGGCTACGGCAGAAGCGTTTAAGGAAGGTTATTTCAGAACCGGCGACTATGGTAAGCTTGATAAGAATAATGTTCTTTATATAACAGGAAGAAAGAAGAACCTTATTATTCTTTCCAACGGTAAAAACGTATATCCCGAAGAAATTGAAAATGAGCTTGTGGCTTGTCCGGGTATTCAGGATATCATTGTTTATGAAGGTCAGAGCCGCAGAGGTATTTCATATAATGCAATTGTTGCAGAGGTTTACCCTGATATGGAATATTTCGAAAAGAACGGTATTGAAGATAAGAAAATGCATATAAAAGCGTTTATTGATGAATACAATAAAACAGCTGTGCCTTATAAGAAGATAGCGATGCTGAAGGTAAGAGATACAGACTTCCCAAAGAATACATTGAGAAAGATCATGCGTTTTCAGCTTGACACATCTATTGATTGATCGGAGACATAATATGAATGAGTATGTTATTTTTACAGATTCAGGTTCAGATATAAAACCTGAAGTTTTGAAGAAATGGGGAGTGGAGTATAAAAATTTAACTTTCCGTTTTGATGACAGCGATAGAGAATTTACCAATGAGGATATGACCATATCCGATTTTTACACCAGAATGAGAGAGGGCGGTATTGCAAAAACATCTGCAATCAATCCCGAGATCTTCGCTGAAGCATTTGAAAAGATCCTTAGTGAAGGCAAAGATATTCTTTATCTTGGCTTTTCTTCCGGTCTCAGCACAACTTTCAATTCAGCAAGAATTGCAGCCGGAGAGCTCCTTGATAAGTATCCCGAAAGAAAGATAATCACAGTTGATACTCTTTGTGCATCTGCAGGTCTTGGTCTTGCTGTTTATATTGCGTGTGAAAAGAAAAACAGTGGCGCAACAATTGAGGAGAATGCAGAATATCTTGGCGAGATATGCCCCAAGATCAGTCATTGGGTAACGGTCGATGATCTTGAATATCTCAAACGCGGCGGAAGAGTGAGTCCCACAGTTGCTTTTGTAGGGAAAGCGCTTGGGATAAAACCTATCATTCACGTAACGAATGAAGGAAAACTGGACAGTGTTTCAAAAGCAAGGGGAAGAAAGGCTGCAGTAACAGCCATTGTTGATAAATACGGTGAAACTGCAGAAAAAGCTGAGGGTGGCTTTGTGTTTATTTCTCATGCAGATGCATCAGAGGATGCGGATATGCTTGTTGAGATGCTCAGAAGTCGTTATGGTGTTTCTGTTGAAATGATAACCGATATCGGTCCTGTTATCGGAGCTCATGCGGGCCCCGGAACACTTGCTCTGTTCTATATAGCAAAAGAAAGATAAAAAAGACCCTTCGGGGTCTTTTCTGTTTCATGTATAAATCATAATTTGTAATGGGAAATATTGACAAAGCACTTGAAATCCCACTAAACCTGTAGTATAATTGGTTTATAAAAGAAGTGGGGGGAATTGAAAATGATGATTTCAACCAGAGGGCGTTATGCTCTCAGAGTTATGATAGATCTTGCTCAGCAGCACAGCGGTTCTTTTGTTCCGCTTCGTGATATTGCGCAGAGACAGTGCATTTCAGAAAAATATCTTGAAGCAGTCATAAAATCATTGGTTTCCGAAGGCCTTCTCTCGGGAATGAGAGGAAAAGGCGGCGGATATAAGCTGACAAAATCTCCCGAAGAATATACGATAGGGTCAATCCTGCGTCTCACTGAAGGTACTCTTGCGCCCGTTTCCTGCCTTGATTGTTCTGGCAGTGAAGTGGAGTGTGAACGTTCCAATAACTGCCTCACTTTGCCACTGTGGAAAAAACTGAACTTTGTTGTAAATGATTATCTTGATTCTATAACCCTTGTGGATGTTATAGAAGGCAGAATCAAATAAAAAAGACAAACCGCCGAACAGGCGGTTTTTGTTATGTAAATGATCATTTTGAAATATAGATTTTGTGCACTAAACTTTCAAAACGAGCAGTTTTTTTCTGTCTCTCCAGTCGGGGAGATATTTTTCTACTACAGCATAAAATCGAGGGGAATGATTCATTTCAAAAAGGTGAGCCATTTCGTGAACAACAACGTATTCAATAGCAGCTTGGGGATACAGAGCCAGATATCGTGAAAAGCATATTGTTTTTTTAGAGTTGCATGAGCCAAAGCGTTTTTTAGCATTTGTGAATTTTACATTTTCGGGTGAAACACCCATTTCCTTTGAATATTTTTCCACAAGTGGCAAAACTATATTCTTTAATTTTACTTCAAGTTCAGCTTTATCAATTTCCGATATAGCTTTTTCCTTTGCCAGAGCATTTTTTTGCATTTTTTCAAGCTGAGACTTATATTTATTTATTATTTTTTCAATTTCTGCCTTTGAGGTGAAGTGCGGAGCGCGGACTATAAGCTGCCCGTTTTCATCTATTCGCATTGAAATAGATTTTCTGTTAGCGTATATAAGTTTATAATTAGTATTCATAGCTAAAGTATAGCGCGGGAAATGCATTTTTTCAAGTTATTTCTAAATAGCGTTTGACATAAATGAGGGGAGGGTATATAATTAATATGTATTATTGTGGAGAAGTGTACATTTATGAAAAAATTGCTTAAATATATGAAAGGTCACACTCTTGAATGTGTCCTTGCTCCTCTCTTTAAAATGATAGAAGCAACCTTTGAGCTTCTTGTTCCTCTTGTGGTTGCTAATATGATAGATATGGGCATTTCTGAAGGTGATAATACTTATCTTATAAAGATGAGCCTGGTGCTTGCGGCACTTGGTGCGCTGGGTTTCCTGTTTTCAGTAACTGCTCAGTATTTTGCGGCAAGAGCTGCTGTAAGCTTTGCAGCTGTTGTACGCAGCAGAGTATTCGGAAAGATTCACAGTCTTTCTTTTTCCCAGATAGATAAGGTTGGCACGTCAACTCTCGTTACGAGAATAACGGGTGATGTAAACACAGTTCAGAACGGGGTCAATCTTGCTCTTCGCCTGTTTCTGCGTTCACCTTTTATAGTTTTCGGTGCAGCAGTTATGGCATATATAGTTGATAAGAAAGCAACTATTGTATTTCTGGTAACCATTTTAATTCTTGCCGTTATAGTTTATACGATAATGTTTATATCAATGCCCCTTTATAAAAAGGTGCAGGGCGCTCTTGACAAACTCACACTCACAACAAGAGAAAGTCTTGGCGGAGCAAGAGTGGTGAGAGCATTTGGCATGGAAGAAGCGCAAAAGAAAAAATTTGCCGTGGCAAATAATGAGCTTAACCATTTTCAAAAATTTGCAGGAACTGTTTCAGCTCTCACAAATCCTCTGACGTTTGTTATTCTTAACGGCGCAATAGTCTGGCTTATATATAGCGGCGCTGTTCGTGTTGAAACGGGTGCTATAACAGTTGGTGCTGTTGTGGCTCTCTATAATTATATGTCACAGATACTTGTTGAACTTGTGAAGCTTGCCAATCTGATCGTGACACTGACAAAGGGCGTGGCTTCGGGCGGAAGAATTTCTGCTATTCTTGATATGGAAGATGAAATAACGGATGGTGAAGCTTCTGCAGATGATGTTGCGCTGAAAATGGATAACGTCAGCTTCAGCTATAATGTGTCAAATGAACCGGCACTTAAAAATATCTCCTTTGAAATCAGAAAAGGAGAAACTCTTGGTATCATCGGTGGCACCGGCAGCGGAAAAACAACCTTCACAGAGTTGCTTGGAGCATATTATCTTGCTACAGAAGGCGAAGTTTCTGTTTTTGGTTTGGATGTAAGCAAATGGGATAAGAATCTGCTGAGAGAAAAAATCGCATATGTTCCACAAAAGGCAGTTTTGTTTATAGGCAGTGTCAGAGATAATCTCAGATGGGGCAATGAAGGTGCAACTGATGAAGAACTTTTTGAAGCGTTGAAGGCTGCATGCGCATATGATTTTGTAATGGAAAAGGACGGCGCTCTTGATTATAACGTTATAGAGGGCGGAAAGAATTTTTCCGGAGGACAAAGACAGCGACTCAGCATTGCACGCGCTCTTGTAAAAAAAGCACCTGTACTTATTCTTGACGACAGTGCTTCTGCTCTTGATATGGCAACAGAGGCAAAGCTGAGAGCCAATATCAAAGCGCTTTCGTGGGGCCCTGCTGTTGTAACGGTGTCACAGCGAACCTCGTCGGTTATGCATTGTGACAAAATCATAGTTCTTGATGAAGGTGAAGCAGTTGGAATCGGAAAACATAGCGAGCTCCTTGAAAACTGCGCCGTTTATAAAGAAATATACGATTCTCAGTTTGGAGGTGCGCAGCAGTGAAGCTAACATTGAAACGTATTCTCCGATATATAGGAAGATATAAAATTTTACTTGTATTGTCAGTATTTCTGGCCGCAGTAACAGTAGCTCTTTCGCTCTATCTTCCAACTGCCTTCGGCAGCGCAATTGACAGCATTGTGGGATTCGGCAACGTGGACCATAACGGTCTTATAAAAAGCCTTGTCGTGGCGGCTGTTGTTATTGCAGTGTGCGCTTTGCTTCAATGGGTTATGAACGTTATAAATAACGCACTCACATTCGGAGTGGCAAAGGATATACGACGTGATGCAGCCTCTAAGCTTGGAGCTTTGCCGCTCAGTTATATTGATGCTCATCCCGAGGGTGAGACCGTCAGCCGGGTTATAACCGACGTTGATCAATTCACTGACGGATTGCTTATGGGTTTCACTCAGTTTTTTACAGGCGTTATAACTATTGTTGGTACCATTGGCTTTATGCTGAGAGTGGATTGGCGCATCGCTATAGCAGTAATTGTGCTGACACCTATGTCTCTTTTTATTGCAAAGTTTGTTTCTGCAAACACGTATAAAATGTTTGCATTGCAGGCAAAAACCAGAGGAGAACAAACAGCTTTTGCAAAGGAAATGATAGAAAACCAAAAAGTTGTGCGTCGTTTTGGAAGAGAGGACGAGAACATCCGAATCTTTGACGAAGTCAATGAAAGGCTGAGAGATTGTACACTTAAGGCAGTGTTTTTCTCCTCACTTGTAAACCCTTCCACAAGATTTGTAAATAATATTATTTATGCAGCAGTTGCGCTTGCCGGCTCACTGGTAATAGTGGGAAACGTAGGCGGTATAACGGTGGGAGGTTTGTCCTGCCTGCTTGCATATGCCACTCAGTATGCAAAGCCTTTTAATGAAATATCAGGTGTTATAACAGAGCTTCAAAGCTCAATAGCTTGTGCTGAAAGAGTTTTTGAATTGCTTGACACAGAAAGCGAAACTCCTGACGGAAATGTTATTCCCGAGGTTATCAAGGGTAATATAAGGTTTGATAACGTAAGTTTTTCATATAACGAAAATGCTTCACTTATAGAAAATCTTAACCTGGAAATAAAGGCGGGGCAGAGAGTTGCAATCGTTGGCCCGACCGGGTGCGGAAAAACAACTCTTATTAATTTGCTTATGCGTTTTTATGATGTTGACGAAGGACAGATACTTATTGACGGTGTTAACATAAAGGATATACCGAGAAAAGTATTGCGTTCTTCTTTCGGCATGGTGCTTCAGGACACGTATCTTTTCAAGGCAACGGTTTTTGAAAACATTGCCTATGGAAAGGAAGACGCTACAAATGAAGAAATCGAGGCTGCTGCGAGAGCGGCACGTTCAAAAGGCTTTATAGGCCGTCTGCCTGCAGGATTTGATACGGTCATCGGAGAGGGAGCCGCTCAGCTTTCTCAGGGGCAGAAGCAGCTTCTTGCTATTTCAAGAATTATGAAGGGGCTTCCTCCCATGCTCATTCTTGACGAAGCAACGAGCTCCATTGACACAAGAACAGAAATGATAATTCAGGAGGCATTTGCCCGTCTCACCGAGGGCAGAACCTCATTTATAGTAGCACACCGTCTCTCAACAATACGAAATGCTGACGTTATTCTGTATATGGAAAACGGAAGCGTTAAGGAAAAGGGTACACACACAGAGCTTCTTGCTCTTGACGGCGGCTATGCAAAACTTTATAACAGTCAATTTAATTAACTAATTATATTATGCGAGGTATGTAAGATGACAGTCAGTTACATTCTGAACGGAACAACACTCACATTCAACCGTGAAACAGGCGCGCTTTATTCAGTTGCTCACCCCGAGGCAGGCATACTGATCGAGGGCGGCAAGGGAATCCTTGATATTGCCTGGCCTTATCACACCGATTATGACACTCTGCGTGTAAACGCTACGGCTCAGTACAGAGGAGAGGCTCCCGAGATCATCGCTGAGGATGGCAAGGTAACAGTAAAATATTCCAAAATGGCAAGAACCATCGACACAGGCGCAATCGACGAGCTCGAAGGCGGAATTGCGGCTGAGGTGATCTTCGCTGAGTGCGAGGACGGAAAGAGCATTTCTCTCAGATGTCACGTTAAGAATAATTCAAAAACAACTATCCGACAGGTGCTTTTCCCTGATATGTCAGGTATCGTTTCAAGAACTGACGATCGCAGCGATAAGTTGACATTCCTTGCAGGCGCGTCTGAGCCTTTTAAGGAACTGCAGAGCACTCCTGCAACAAGAGAGAACTTCTTTGCTTGGACCGAAAGCTGCGCAGGTAAGATCTACCACGCAGGCGGTCTTCAGGAGGCTCCTCTCACAGGCCGCTGGTACGATTTCGGCACAAGATGCGGCGGTTTCGGTATGTACAGAAAGCATTGGGGCTGGGGTCCTGAAAGCCTTGAGGATATGGGATATAACGAAAATCTCTGGGTTAAGCTTGATAACCTTGAGGACAAGCTTCGCCTTGCATTTATCAAGAATATCAAGGTTGAGCCCGACGGAGAATACGATTCAGGCGAATATATCCTCACATGCCACGGCGGCACATGGCTTAACGGTATCGCTCCCTATAAGGCGTATATTGCAGAAAACGTTAAGAGAGTTGTTCCCGTTCCTCAGCGAGCTAAGGAAATGCTTGGTTTCAGAACGATCTTTATGAACGATGGCTATCCCAAGGATCCCACAGACTATAGCTGGAAATACAGCGATATGCCTAAGATCGGTGAGGATATGGCAGAGCACGGACTCTACGATATGAACCTCTGGTATTGCTATTCTCTTGCACTCCCCTTCGGCAAAGATAAATTCTACGAAGAATGGGGCGGAGAAGAGGAATTCAAGAAAAGCGTTCAGAAACTTAAGGAGATGGGCATTGTTGCAACTCCTCTTGTTTCATGGATCTCTCTTTGGGATGATTCCTGCAAGCACTACGGCATTGAAAAGAGAACAGGTTCCTGGGCGGAAACACCTAAGTCTGTTCCTATGTTTGCAGCACCTTATTGTAACAAGTGGGCTTGCTTCCAGATCAGCGATCATTCACTTCAGCAGTGGAGAGAGGACGTTCTTGCAGGTCTCCGTTATCTCAGAGATGAGGTTGGATGCCCCAATATCTGTTGGGACCAGTATGTTCTCGGCCAGAATTGCGATAATTTTGTGCACGACGTTATTAACCAGTATCGTCTCGAAACAGAGGAAATGTATCCCGGAACACTGTTCTCCTCCGAGTCAACTCTCTATTTTGAAAGTGAACTTGATAATACAGACTTTACTTGGAACTGGCAGTACTGGGATGGCAAGAAGGTAAAAGACCTTCGTCCCTATATGCATGCTGTAACAACCTGCCGTCCTAATATGAACGTAGACTCAGATCCCGTTAAGGTTAAGTATATCTTTATGGATAACCTTATGCTTAACGCATATCCCACACGCCCCGAAAGCTATAACGGCAGCGCGCTTATTTCCGAGTATCCTGAGTTTTCAAAGGCAATCAAAACAGTAGCAGAACTCCGTAAGGCTTATCTTGATTATTTTGTTGACAGCACAAACATCTCCGACTGCGCAGTAACAGTTGAACCTGAGTGCCGTACAACAGGTTATGTTAAGGACGGCAAAATGTTGCTTATCGTTTATAAGGATAAGGATGAGGATTGCACATTGCCCCTTGATCTCACCCCCTTCCTTGCAGGAGAAAAATTCAATGTTCGCATCTGCGATGAGGAAATGAACGAAACAGCTAACTATGTTGTTGACGCAAAAGGTAACCTCGTAGTAAGCGGCAAGGGCAGCCAGCTTTATATGGTTGAAATAAATTAAGAATCAGTAATGAAAAGTGAATGATTTAAGTGAGGGATCCGTCTTTTAGGCGGATTCCTCTGCCATAAATTTTCACCTTTCGCTTTTCACATAGTATATGTCACCCATTCAGTATCAGATATTAATAATGTTCATAATTATGGCGGTGGGCTTCATCTGCGGAAAGATGAAGCTTATCACGCCTGAGGTGAATCGCGGATTGTCCAATCTTGCGCTTATGGTTGTAAATCCGCTTACCACATTCACTTCATATCAAACAACCTATTCAAATGAGATAGCGGTCAATCTGCTTTTCACTTTCGTTCTGGCAATAGTTGCATTTGCCGTGCAGATCCCCATTTCGATGCTTATAATAAAAAAGAGCAGAAAAGAATTCAGAATAGAACGCTTATCCATTCTTCTTTCAAACTGCTCGTATATAGGCATTCCTCTTGTGCAGAGTATGTATGGCAATGAGGGAATAATCTATCTCACTGCGTTTGTAACGGTCTTTCACCTTGTCACATGGACGTATGGTCTTAGCCTTATGTCAGGAGAAACAGATGTAAAGAAGATGCTTCGCAATATGATAAGCCCTGCGCTTGTGGCAGTATTACTCGGAGCTTTCTGCTTCTTTGTAAGACTTCGGATCCCTGAAATAATAGTAGCGCCCATGAAGCGTATCGCCGATATGAACACGCCTGTTGCTATGCTCATAGCAGGATCAACGCTTTCTCAAACTGATATAAAAAAAGCGGTAACAAAGGTTTCCACTTTTGTTATCTGTGCGCTCAAATTGATTGTATTGCCTATATGTGTTTTGGTCGTTGTAAGCAATGCTCAAAGACTTGGGGTTCCAAGCAATATAATTAATATAGTTGTTATTGCGGCATCCTGCCCAACTGCAACTATAATCACAATGTTCAGCCACCGTTTTAAGAAAAACAGCGTGTATGCATCGGAAATATTTACGATATGCACTCTGCTTTCGGTTATCACCATTCCTTTTGTTCTTTATTTAGGAACATTGCTCGGATTGTAAATTGGAGAATATTATGCACCCTATAAAGCATTTCAAAACAATAACAAAGCATCGCCATAAGGTGATCGCCCATTGCGCCAAGGCCGGAATATTCTGGCAGGGACTTTTTCATGACCTTTCAAAATATTCTCCGCGGGAATTTTGGGCAGGCGCAAAGTATTATAAGGGAACAGAAAGTCCCAATGTGGGCGAGCGAAAGGATAAAGGTTATTCTGAAGCGTGGCTGCATCATAAGGGCGTCAATAAGCACCACTTTGAATATTGGACTGATTACAGCGTGGTCGAACGCAGAGTCGTTCCCATAAAAATGCCGCTTCGATATGTGGCAGAGATGTTTTGCGACAGAGTTGCCGCAAGCAAAATATATAACGGCGATAAATATACAGATAGCGATGCGCTCAACTATTTTCTTCCCTCCAAGGCAATGAGATTTATCCATACGGAAACGTCCGATTTCCTTGAAAAGCTGCTTCGGATGCTTGCTGATGAGGGAGAAGAGAAAACTTTCAGCTATTTAAGAGAAATAATAAAGAAAAACGAGGAATATTAGTCAAATGGCTAATATTCCTCGTTTTTTGTTTGTTTTATACAAATGCATAATCAAAAAACGCTTATTTCAGAGTAAAATCAAAGTGGCAAAAAGCCTTTATTTACAAGGGTTTTCAGCCATTCTTTTAACGGAAGAAAGGAAATCTGCATAAGAAATACGTTCAGTTGTTTCAATATCAATTTCTCCGCGATTTATAAGAAAATCGTTTATCAGAACAACTTTTATGCCTGCTTCAAGAGCACCAAGGTCGTCAAGGGTGTCATTTCCTATCATTATCACTTCATTTGGAGTTAAATTGAAGCGTTCGAGTATCTCAAGATAGTATTCTGCGTTAGGCTTGCACCAGGTGCTTTCCGTGTGAAGAGTCACGAAGTCAAAATCCTCAGGGCATATTCCTGCCCAGTCCATACGGGTTACAGTTGCTGACATAGGGAAAACAGGATTGGTTGCGCAGATGAGAATTTTACCGTGCTTGCGAAGGGTGCGAAGCAAATCCTTTTCGCTTCCGCGATACTGAAGCACTTTTTTTGTAGCAGTGAATGACGTTGTATAAAAATCATCCATAAGAGAATCAAGGTCGTTAACCTTCAGCTTTTCGAGAAAATAATTGTCGAAAACATCCTTATTTAAACAGTTTCCGCGATTAAGCTTGCACTGTGCAAAAGCATAGCTGAAAGCTTCTGCAAAACCGGGGATGTTTTTGTCTTTTTCAAAATCGTGAGTGGTTGCAAAAAACTCGCGGCTCATTTCCTTTTGATCAAAAGGTATAAGCGTTGCATCAAGATCAAAGAGTATTGCTTTATATTTGGAAAGATCAATGCTGTGAATCATAATCTTAACCTCGTTAGTAATGAATTGGTTTTATCTTACCATATTTTTTCATTCTGCACAATTCATAAAATGCAACAACTTTGGTAAACATAGTAATATAAAATTGCCGTTTTGACGGTAAAGGAGTTGCTATGAAAAGGATAATTTCTGTTTTTTGTGTTGTCGTATATACGGTTTTCTGGCTTTCTTCCTGTAAGGGAAATGAAGGTGATATGGGTGCTTCCGAAAAAGAAGATTATTTAAAAGGTAACAGTTATACCTTATATATGGGAGTTTATCAGGATCATGATGCTTTGGAAGGCAAAGCGAAATTTTCCTCAACATTTGCTGCAATCATATGTGATAAAAAGGGCAGAATAGTTGATTGTGTATTTGATGCAACAGAGGATAACATATCAATTGAGGATGGGGCGGTATTGCCAAAGGCAGATCTCAGGTCCAAAAATGAGCAGGGACTTGAATACAGTATGAAAAGCGCCTCAGCCATTGGCAAGGAGTGGTATGAGCAGGCAAGACATTTTGCAGATTTTTTGATAGGTAAAACTCTTGATGAAGCCGATGAGGTTGACGGAGGAGAAGCTGAACTTATGGCAGGGTGTACCATTAATATAAACGGTTTTAAAGGTGCAATTGAAGAAGCCGATGATCAGGAAAACTCAGTGAGATTTCAAAGTGCCCTTCCGCCGGTTGCAGCTATTTCTGTGGTAAACAGCAGTGAAGGCTCAAAAGATGCGGGGGATAACAGCGACGGGGTCGTTGCAATGAGAAGCACCTATGCGGCAGTGGCAAAGAGCGGAAGCAGAATTGCTGCTGCAAATATTGAAGAAACAGAAACCAAGGCCTATTTTGATATGGAAGGTGAGATAAAATCTCTTGAGAAGAGTGAAGGGAAAAGAGATTTGGGATATTCCTATGGAATGAGGGATGCGTCCGGAATAGGTTTGGAGTGGTTTGAGCAGGTACAGAATTTTGAAAAATATATAGTGGGACTATCGTCCAACGAAGTTGCCGCAATCAATATGAACGGAGATTATTCTGCGGATGATACACTTCTTGCAGGATGCACAATTAAAATAACGGATTTTGTGAAAGCGGTGGCTAAAACCGCAAATGCAACTTGAATAAAGCCTTCCCTTCAAGGAGAAGGCTTGGGCGCTAAACGATAATTTATCGTAATAACTATATTAGATGACTGTAGGGCGGCTTGCCCTCAAGCCGCCGTTTCATAAGGCTTAGCAATTACGTTCTCGGCGGACCCAGGGCAAGCCGCCCTACAGGT
>JAFXGC010000123.1 GCA_017513325.1 Clostridia bacterium | reverse complement strand
TTCAGGTGCTTGAATACAACTCCGCGGAATCGGAAGCTATAGAGAGCCTTGAGATCGCCGACGTGAACGGCGATGGTTCAAACGATATCTCAACTATATTTTCAGAAAACGAAAGCGGAAAGAAATATAACCTCTGGCTGTGGAATAAAACAGATAAAAAATACAAGGCTGTCAATAATTACAGAAATATAACAAACCCCATCGTTTCAGAGGACCATACCACCGTTACTGGCACTCTGGACCGCGGTATTTTCGGAGTCGTAACATCGGTATACACCTTCACCGAACAGCTCACCCTTGAAGAAACCTCCACCACCATTGCAAATGCCGACGTGATCGCCCAAAGCATTTCAGATGCCATTGCAGGCGGAGCAAAAGTTTCCCTTGGCGATGGCATTGCAACCATTCAAAGCCTTCCCTGCTCCGTTTACGTTGCAGAAGGAGCAGCATACATAGCGTTCACCCCCGACGGAAACTGGTTTATTGACAAAGAATGCGTAGGGGCATACAAAGCCATAGAGGATAAAGACGGCTCCTTTGCCGAAGGCTTTTATATGGACGAAGCAGGAGAATTGGCTGACATCTGCGCTCAACTTTACCAGTGCGACGTAAACGAGCTGACAATAACAGCCGCACATATGGGCACTCTCGTTCCCCTCTCATACGACGCCGAAGGTCAGGTCATCGCCCCCGAAGAGCCCGAAGGTGATGAGATCCCCCATGGCAGAGAAGCAAAAGGCTTCACCATCGCAAAAGACGGAGCAACACTTTGCAATATCGTTAAAGCAGGAAATTCTTCTTATTTCTGCCTTGATCCCAACCTTTCCGGAGACGACTACTACCATATGATCGCAGCAGCAGGCGAAACCAAGCTTGTGGACTTCACCGCAAATCAGTATTATATCCAGTGACAAGGAAGTGCATATATCTTGAAATATAACTATCACACCCATACATACCGATGCAACCACGCAGGCGGAAGCGACCTTGAATATGCTAGGGCGGCATACGATAACGGATTTGTCGAAATAGGTTTTTCCGACCACGTGCCTCAGATCGGATTCAAAGGGATATTTGATTCCTGGTTTCGTATGGCGCCCGAGGAGACCGCCGCTTATTTTGATTCCATCAACAAACTCAAAGAGGAATTTGACGGAAAGATGAATATCCTTTCAGGATTTGAGGTTGAATACTATCCCAAGCATTTTCAGGCTCTGTGCGAGCATATTGCTCCGTTTGCCCCCGATTATCTCATTCTGGGACAGCATTTTTCAAACAATGAATACGACGGAGAATACCTGGGAGACAGCGGATGCCACGAAGAAGCTCTGTGGCAATATGCACAGCAGATAGAAGACGCGCTGAAAACAGGACTTTTCACCTATCTTGCCCATCCCGACCTTCCCAATTTCAGAGGAAGCGAAGAAACCCTGCAAAAAGTTCATCTTCGCCTGTGCGAAACGGCAAAAGCTGCAGGCGTTCCCATTGAATGTAACCTGCTCGGCATCAAAGGAAACAGATGGTATCCCAAGAAAAGCTTTTTTGAGATCGCGGCAAAGGTGGGCTGCCCCGTTGTGCTTGGACTTGACGCTCACTCACCCGATGCCTTCAACCATGAAAAAGAAGAAAAAATTGCTCTTGATTTGCTCAGAGAATGCGGTATAATACCTATTGATAAGCCAATCATAAGGAGACCCTTTTAATGAACAAAGACAATATCATCCTCATAGGAATGCCCGGATGCGGCAAAAGCACGCTGGGTGTTCTGCTTGCAAAAACTCTTCTGAAAAGTTTTGTTGACACAGACCTTCTCATTCAACAACAGGAAGGCAAGGAATTATATAAGATCATCGCCGAAAAAGGCAAAGATGCATTTTCGGAAATCGAAAATCAGGCCGTTGCACGGGTTAAATGCCATAACAGCATTATTGCAACCGGCGGAAGCGTTGTTTTCGGGGAAGACGCAATGAAAAACCTCAAAAGCCTTGGTACTGTGGTTTATCTGAAGCTGCCCCTTCACGAGATAGAGCGAAGAGTCAGAAACATCCGCACACGCGGAATAGTTATGGCGCCCGGACAGACTTTGGCAAGCGTTTTCAACGAGAGAGCGCCCCTTTATGAAAAATACGCTGACATAACCGTTCATTGCTCCAGGGCACCTCTTGAAAAAACTGTTGAAAAAATCATCAGAGCGCTGGGAGAATAAAAATAAAAACAGGAGTTTTTCTCCTGCTTTTTTGTTGCCTGCTTCAGTATCCTCGCCTGTATTGATTTTAAGATAAACGATAATTTAGTACTGCACCCGTCGCGTTTTTATCGACCTTTTTTAAAAAAGGTCGCGGATTATCAGGGCAGAGCCCTGAGACGCGATCCGCAGATCGCGGAACACCTATTGCTCGCAGGAGTTCCAAGAGGCGGAGCTTCTTGGTCGCTCTCCGCAGAGAG
>JAFXGC010000122.1 GCA_017513325.1 Clostridia bacterium | reverse complement strand
AGGCTTTTGGCGATGGAAAGTCCGAGTCCATTGCCTTCGGTATTTCGGGAAGCATCTCCTCTCGTAAACCTTTCAAGGAGCTCATCCTCGGGGATATCGAGAGCGTCGCGAGAAGTGTTTTTAAAGGAGATAACAGCCTCACCGTTTTGTGTTTCAAGACTCAGATACACCCTCGTTCCGCCAAGGGCATATTTGCAGATGTTATTCATCAAATTATCAAATATACGCCACATACGTCTTCCGTCTGCCATAATATAAACGGGTTCTTCGGGCTGTTTGGTGATAAGAGTAAGTTTGTTTCTTGACAGCTTTTCTTCATATTCACCGGTTGTCTGCGAGAACAGAACTCCCAAATCAAAAGGCTCGGCGTTTATTTCAATATTACCCGTTGAAGCTTTTGAAGCTTCAACAAGATCGTCAATAAGGCGCTTAAGTCTTTCGGATTGGCGCAGCAGAACAAGGGAGTATTCGCTGATTTTCTCGTTTTCTGTTGTTTCCTTTGCAATAAGGTCGGAATAGTTGATAATAGAAGTCAGCGGAGTTTTTATGTCGTGCGAAACGTTGGTGATAAGCTCGGTTTTCATTCGCTCACTTTTCATTCGCTCTTCAACCGCGATGTCAATTCCGTGGCCGATTCTGTCAAGAACGAAGGCGTGTTCCTTCATATCGCCAATCAAATATTTTTTGTTGATCCTGTTTCCAAGCTTGCCGTTGGCAATTTCTTCTGCGCCCTGCTGAAGCTTTTTAAGACACAGGATAAAGTATAGGAGCGCGGGAGTGGTCAGTATTTTTTCAACGAACCAGAAAACAAGTATATTGTCTCCCTCGTACATATTGAAGATAATAAACAGAAACTCAATAAAGGTGATACCAAGAATAATAAACGCGCTTTTCCAAATGAGCGGTATTTTTACAAAAAGCTTGCAGGTAAGCTTTGCCAAACTGCGCGTCAGACGTGCGATACCGTTTATTATCATATAAATAATAGTGTTTTTCCACCACGCTCCAAGCTTCACTCTGAGGGCGAAGCTCATGCAAAGGCCAACGACAAAAACCGGGATGATAATAAAGCTGACAACGGTTGATATTATCTGGATAATGGGATAACTGTATATCCACCACCAGCCGCCAAAGGCTGTGTTAAGGATAAGGCTAATTGCTGTAATCGTGGTTGCCAGAAGAATATCAAAGGGAACTTTGGTACCCCAGCCGGCGCATATCTCATCATAGCCGGCTCTTCTGCCGGAGGAGCGCATAAGGAAAACGAACAGCACTATAGCTGTAACAAGGCAGGAAAGAATGACGGGATATATCCAGAATTTCATAGCGTAAGCTGCATCGATTGCCTTGTCTACAATATAGAGCATAGTGTTGGTTTCAAGGTTTTCAGGTGAAAAATCAAAGTGTCGTGTCACCTTGATAGTGTCATCAAGAGCGTAATCCGCACCGCCGTTGTAGCTGTATATTTCACATCTGAAGGAGTCGGATTCAACTCTGTAGTCGTAGTTTTCTTTGCCGTATTCAACGATAGTCTTACCCGTTGTGATATTTTCGATCTTAACGTAGCACATCAGATATTCGCTGAACAAATCGTCAAGGCCGTCAACGCCTAAGTCATCATAGGTATAAAGCATTTCTCTCCATCCGGGCGAGCGTCCGTGATAAATATACGTGCTCTTAACGCTTTCAACGTCCTGATAATAAACGCCCAGGCTGATTATTGCCGCCGCGCCCAAAGCGCTGAGAACTGTTGCAATAATGAAGATTACGAGCAAAATAAATGCCGTAACTTTAGCCCACATTTTTTCTGTCAACCGTGATTTTTTCATAGGACTTTCCTTTCTGTTTGCACTTCTCCGATGGAGAAGTCAAGGGATTACTTCTCCGAAATTTTATATCCGTGTCCCCATATAACCTTGAGATAATGAGGATCGGCAGGATTGATCTCGATCTTCTCTCTCAGGTGGCGGATGTGCACCGCAACCGTATTTTCGCTGCCAAAGGGAGTGTCGTTCCAAACGTTTCTGTAAATATCCGCAGGGGAGAAGACTTTGCCGGGATTATTCATCAGCAGCTTTAATATCTCATATTCCGTAGGAGTGAGAGAAACGGGATTGCCGTCAACAGTAACTTTTTTTGAGTTGTCGTCAAGCTCGATTCCGCCGATAACTATGGCATCAGAAACGGGACTTCCACCAAGCTGAGTATATCGTCTCAGCTGAGAGCGAACTCTTGCCGACACTTCAACGGGATTAAACGGCTTCGTTATGTAATCGTCAGCCCCAAGATTAAGCCCCAGAACCTTGTCTGTGTCCTCGCTTTTGGCTGTCAGAAGAATAACGGGAACATTGCTGAATTTTCTCAGCTGAACCATCGCGGAGATTCCGTCAAGCCGAGGCATCATAACGTCTAGCAGAACAAGATGTATAGTTTCGCTTTTGATAATATCAAGAGCACTCCTGCCGTCGTTTGCTTCAAAAAGCTTAACGTCGGGAGCATCAAGATATATTTTCAGCGCGTTGACTATATCCTGCTCGTCATCGCAAATGAGAATGTTGTACATGGCTTTCATTCCTTTCCTGTGTCTATATTTTATCACGGTATATATTAAAATCCAATTGGTTAAATTCTTAAGAATTGATTAAGGTGCCTTCCCATAACTTTCCGAAGGACAGTTGGCGGGGAAGGCAGGTAAATTATCGTTTACAACGCTAAGGCTTCCCCGGGGGGAAGCTGTCACGAAGTGACTGATGAGGCGTCTAGGCTACGTATATTGTTGGTCTAAGCCCAGACTCCTCATCCACCGCAAGCGGTCCCCCTTCCCCCAAGGGAAGGCAGGTAAATTATCGTTTAGCGGTATAATTGTGGCGGATACCTGTAGGGCGGCTTGCCCTCAAGCCGCCGTTTCATAAGGCTTAGCAATTACGTTCT
>JAFXGC010000121.1 GCA_017513325.1 Clostridia bacterium | reverse complement strand
TGTGTTAAAGGTTTTGTAGCAAATTCATTTTACACGATTATTGCTGTGTCGTCTACTTTTTTTGAAGTGTTGCACTTCATATGATAACATACCCACCTTCCCCTCGAGGGGAAGGCTTGGGCGCTAAACGATAATTTATCGAAAAAATCATTTGACCTTGTATAAAAAAGCCCCTGCCAAAAGGCAGGAGCGTTCAATTAGTCTTTATATCTGAGCAGTTCAAGTATTCTTTCAAAGTTTGCCGGAAGGGGAGCCGAAACGGTCACTTTTTCTTTTGTTCGGGGATGAATGAAAGTGAGTTCCCCTGCATGCAGGCACTGCCCCGCAAAAAGCGCGGGATGCTTCTTTTCAAACTGAGTAGGTCTGCCGTACACGGGATCCCCCAACACAGGGTGGCCTATATGAGCCATATGAACTCTTATCTGGTGAGTTCTTCCCGTTTCAAGCCTCATCTCAGCAAGGCAGAATCCGCCTTCAAGTTCTTCAAGCTGTTTATAATGAGTTACAGCGCGTCGGCCCTCCGTTGTGATAGCCATTTTCTTTCTGTCAGTTTTATGTCGGCCGATTGGAGCATCAACCGTTCCCTCGCCGCCAAGTCTGCCGCAAAGGATAGTTTTATAAACTCTTGAAAGGCTATGATCTTCAAGTTGAGCCGCAAGACCCAGGTGCGCTTCATTATTTTTAGCCACAATAAGAAGCCCGCTTGTATCGCGGTCAATGCGGTGAACGATCCCCGGGCGGATAACTCCGTTTATATCGGAAAGGCTATCCTTGCAATGAAACATCAGAGCGTTCACAAGAGTTCCGCTTGAGTGTCCCGGAGCAGGGTGGACAACCATTCTCTGAGGTTTATTTATTACTATAACGTCATCATCCTCATAAACGATATCGAGGGGGATATCTTCAGGCTCAGCCTCGCACTCTTTAGCTTCGGGAAGGAAAACCTCTATGCAGTCCCCTGCCTTCAGCTTACAGCTTTTCGTTACGCTCTTTCCGTTTACAAGGATTCTTCCTTCTTCAAGAAGCCCCTGCGTCGCGCTGCGACTCAGGGGCGTTTCACCTGCAATAAAGCTATCAAGCCTTGCTCCCGCCTTTTCCGCTGCAACGGAAAGGCTATAGCTTGGCTCATTCTGATTTATCTGCATTTGCTAATTCCTTTTCTGCCTTTTTAGCTTTGCTATCCTTTATCTCCGAAAGGATAATATAAAGAACCATAAGTCCGCAGCCGACACAAACAAACATATCAGCCACGTTGAAAACATAAAAATCTATAAAATCCACTTCAATAAAATCCACAACGCTTCCTCTGAAGCATCTGTCGATCATATTGCCAATACCTCCTCCCACCACGAAGGAGAGAGAAATTCGCAAAAGGACGTCTTTAGGTCTGTATTTTATAATATAGAATACAAAAGCAGCAATAGCCACGGTCGATATTACAAGAAACACCCAACGGTTATTTGCCAGCATACCGAAAGCAGCGCCTTTGTTTTCAATATACGTGAAGTGGAATATTCCCGGCAGCACAGCAACGTCTTCATACATTGCAATATTTGCAAGCACAAGCTGCTTTGTTATCTGGTCTGCCGCAACAGAGAGAATAATGAGAATCGCGCAAAGGAGCATTTTATTCCTCGCTTCCGTTCACGAAATCCTTGAGGAAATTGAAAAGCTCTTCTTTTTCTTTGATTTCTTTCTCATCTGTGATGAACATATCGTCATCATTATCAACATCATCTGTTATTTCTTCAACTTCTTCAAACTCTTCTGCCTCATCTTCGGATTCAGCAGCAGCGGGAACAGCCTCTTCATCAAAAAGAGCTTCAGCTGCTTTCATCTCTTCTTCGGAGATTTCAAAAAACATTTCGTCAGTTTCTTCTTCAACCTCTGCTTCAACCGCTGCTTCTGCTTCAACCTCGGACTCTGCCTCTGTCTGATCAGCTTCTTCAAAGCCAAACTCAAGAGCAGATGCAACAGGCTCTGCCTCGTCTTCTTCCGCAACTTCCGCTTCAGCTTCTTCAGTTACTGTTGCGAACATTCCCTCTTCGGGATATTCGGGAAATTCAGGAACTTCGGGTTCAGCATCGTTCTCTGCAGCTTTTTCAAAACTGTCGATAGCCTCGGAGAGAACTGTGAAATCGGGAGCATAGTTAAAGTTTTCAGCTGTTTCAGCGAGAACCTCAACCATTTCTATATGATCGCTGTAAAGCTGGAAAAGCTCCTGCTTGAAGCGAACAACGCTGGCCTTGATCTCATCAAGGGTTTTATATCTTTCTTCTATTTTTGCATCAAGCTCATCAACGATTCTGTTGCACTCAACTCGTGCTGTGTCCACAAGGTTCGTACTGCGCTCTCTTGCATCGCTGAGCATATCAGCTGCTCCGCGCTTAGACTGAGCAATGCTGCTTCTCAGCGCCTTTTCCGTTGCAGAATAATGACGAATCATATCCTGAGCCTCAGCAAGTTTGCTTCTGAGGGCAGAATTCTGCTCCTGCATAGCTGTCATTCTTTCCAACTGAGTATCAATATATGCGTCAACCTCTGCAGGATCATATCCTTTTCTAACAACCTTGAAACCGTATTTACAGTTCATAGCATTACTCCTCTTACAAATACTTTATACAAGTTTGCGCGCCACTATTCTGACACGCCCTTTTTTTGTTTGTTCATCAGCGCTGTCCACTATATACTTTCCGTGACCGCGCACGCTGATTATGTCTCCTCCAAAAACTTTGGAATCAACTTCAGTTTCAGTGAAATAATTAAGTTCCACCATACCCGACGTTACAAGAAGCGCCGCATCGTCTCTTGACATATTGCAAAGAGCACGGACAACCCCGTCGATTCTGGGGGATGCCACCGTTGCGCTGACACTTTTATATTCCATCTCGATCCTGAAATCCTCAGGCAGAGGGCATATACGGGCACAAACCTTATCCCTTCCTGCTCTTTTCAGCTCGCTTTCTATATAAGCCGCCGCCTTGGGCTCTGCAAACACATAAGCTTCGCCTTCAAAAAAGCATATATCCCCAATCGTTTCTCTTTTAATCCCCAACGACATAAGGGCGCCAAGCCAATCTCTGTGAGAAAGCTTTTCATACCCGCTGCAATGCAGGTGAACAGGCAAATAAAACTCGCTCATCATATCTTCGCAGCCATAAGAAGAAAGGATATCCTCAAACTGCTGTTCTTTTTCAGTCGAAAAAGCTCCACCAATGACTCTTTCATATTCTATCCACGAGGGAAGGAAAACAAGCTTTCGCCTGGTAGCGCCAAGCGCGCCGCCATAGAAAAAACCGCCTGCCGCAGCGCCGGACTCAAAAAGAATCCTTTGCTCTCTTGGGGTTAAAAAACACGATGCGACTGCCGAATAGTCGCAGCGCGCGGAAAGTTCCGCTGCCCTCGAAATCAGCAGTCGCTCTTCATCAGTTAGGGCAGGAAGGCTTCCCGCCTTATTTATGAATTTACCTGAATTCTGCAAAATTAATAATCGCCGAATTCGTCAGCGCTTTCCTCAACCTGTGCAGGAGCAGGTGCAGGAGCAGCCTGAGCCTTGCGGCTGAGCTTTGCATCACCAACATCAACGTTGCTGGGAGTGATAACATATGCATTGGATGCAATCTTCTTGAGAGAACCGTCAATAGAATATGCAACGCCGGAAAGGAAGTCGATAAGACGGCGAGCTGTTTCCTTATTTGTGTTCTCAAGGTTGAGAACTACAGTTCTCTTGGAGAGAAGATGGTCTGCGATCTGAGCTACGCTGTCAAAAGAATCAGGCTTAACAACCTTCATCTCAAGTGCACTGCCGGAGCTGCCGGAAATGCTGATGCCGCTACCCATCTGAACGCCGCCAACACCTGTGCCCATGCCAACGCCGCCTGCAGGAGCTGCGCCGCCCATAGACATATCAGCTTCGTCATTTTCGTAGGAGCCGAAGTTATCAGCGTAGTAGCCGTCATCCTCATAGCCTTCGTCATAGTTGTCGTCAACCATGCCGCCCATTCTCTTCTTGATATTATCAACGATACCCATGGTAGTGTATACCTCCGTAAAACAAATAAATTTTAAATTTAATGTTCCTTTTCAGGATAAAACCTGCTGCCGAATATAGAGCTTCCCACTCGAACAAGCGTTGCGCCCTCTTCTATCGCAGCCTCAAAACTATCGCTCATACCCATAGATAATATAGGTTCTATTATATTATGCGATGTTTTTCCCAAAATGTCAAGATAAATATTATATGTTTTGCTAAAATATTTTTTATATTCGTCCTTTGTGCATCCAAATGGAGCCATTGTCATAAAGCCGCGAAGACGTATTCCCTCGGTTTCAAGAAGCTGGTGTGCAAACTCCTCTGTTTCCTCGGGCATCACTCCACCTTTGTTCTCTTCTTTTCCTATATTTATTTCGCAAAGCACGTCTGTAACGATGCCTTTTTCCAAGCTTCGCTTAGCAATTTCATTTGCAAGACGCACGCTGTCCACCGACTGTATCATATCAGCCTTGCCGATAATGCTCTTAACCTTATTGGTTTGGAGATGCCCAATGATATGAAGCGGACATCTGCCCTTCAGATCATCATATTTAGAGAGAAATTCCTGAACTTTATTCTCTCCTGCCACAGGGAGCCCCAACTCCTCGATTGCATATATGATCTCCTCTGCGGGAACGGTTTTTGTTGCTGCAAGGAGAGTTACCTGCTGATGATAGGGGCTTCTTGCTTTTGCCTGTTCAATTTTATCTATAACACGTTTATAATTTTCGCGTATTATCTCTTTTCTAAGTTCATCCATAATTCACCTGTATTACTTGCCAAGTATTCTGCCGTCGTATAATCCTGTTCCTTCAGTGATTATAAGATCGTGAAGTTTCAGATATCTGTAGGTCTTTTCCTCTGACGAAGTTTCCTGATCGGAAGGTTCCGTTTCTTCGCCCTCCTCGGGGATCTCCACTTCAGGATCGGTTTCCACGATGTAGTAGCCCTCATAATCCGTTATGATAGAGATCAGTCTGAAACGAACTGTGCTTCCGTCCAACACGTAAACGCCCTGCTTTCCGTCGATGATTCGAACGTCGCTTATACGCACCTTGAATCCCGTATACTCAGCCATTGCTATTTTCACAGGCTGAACTCTGGTGTATTCAAAAGAATCGGGCATATCCGTTGTTGAAAAAACGCAGGCATATCCGTTTTCTCCGCGGATAAGCTGTTCAAGCTTCATTTCAAGAGTGATATCTCCGTTATAAGCAAAGGTTATGTTTCTCCACTGACCTTCTTTCATATGAGCGCCGATTCCGCTGTCAACAAAGCAGACAGTATACCATTTTGAATCGGTTACTATTTTTCCCGCATTGGATGCAGCAGAAGGGGTGACGTTCACAAGATTTTTCAGAGTGTCGTAGTCGGCACCGTCAAAAACGGCAGGATCAAACAAAGTTTCATATCCGTCGCTTTCGCTGTAATAATATCCGCTTTTAGGCGTGGTGACAGTTTCCGTTCTGCTTCCAAGCTGAGAAACAAGAGCGCTGCGCTGAGTTCTCAGTTCGCTGAGGCGAACCGCCACGTTTCCGCTGTTGCCCATGAGTATATCTTTTTTGTTAGTGCCGGAAATAAGCTCTGCACGCAGATTATTGGCTGTTTCAGAATCGCCCTTTGCAAGCGCACGTCTTATCTGAGTCATAACGCTGTACAGCTCGTTATCTATTTTTGCCGCATCCTTAAGAGTGATGGTGCTGTCCACAGAAACAGAACTGAGCATCTCTATCTGTACGTCTATTTCGTTTATTTTTTCAACCGTATCGGGATCAGCACTGCTGTATATTCCCGCTGCCTCACCGTAAGCACGAACTCTTTCACCCTCCGAAACGGAAGGAACAACAGTACCTCCGGAATTTGCGCTGAGAGGGATCTCACTTCTGAAAATATATCCGTCAACGTCAACTGCCTTGGTTACGGTTGACTGAAAAACAGCTTCGGTTTTCACGTCGGGCTTGAAGGTACTCCATATATGGTAGCCGAAATATACTATTATTCCAAGGGCCAACAATGCCGTTACAATATATCGTCCGACCCGTTTAAGATAATCGGTATCCATAATCAAACCTCCTCCTCGGTTATTTTTACAGTTTTATAACAGGTGTGTCACTTCCGCGTTTTTTTCCTTCTATTGTGCGGCAAGTGAACACGAGAGACTGAATTCCTTCTTCGCCTGCGGCGCTGAGAATGGAAAGCAGACGGCCAAGTCTGTCCTCGTCAATTCTTGCAAAGCTTTCGTCATAAACTGCCATAGGCGCATCTCCCGGGAAGAGCACCTTCATAAGTGCGCTTCGAAGGCTGAGATATGCCGCATCTCTTGTTCCTGCGGACATATAATCAGCTTCTCTTGTATATCCTCCGGGAGCATAGCTCATATTGAAATTGCGATCAACTCCAAGACCTGTATATTTGCCTTCGGTGAAAGCTCCGAGAAGAGCTCCTGCCTCACCCACTATTCTGGGAAGAAGTGACGCTCTGAGATTTTCACCCGCCTTGACTATTGTTTCAAGAGCAAGCGCAATGGCGTTATATTTTTCAGTTGATTCTTTATATTCTTTATCCAGCTCTGCGATCTTTTCCGCTATTTCAGCAGGAGAAACGGCAGTTGCGCTGAGCGCGCCAAGCTTTTTCTCAAGCTCTGTATGACGGCGACGCTGTGCATCCGCCGTGCTGAGGAAGAATCCTCTGTCGCGAACGGTTTTTTCATATTCAGCGCGGTTCATCTCGGAAGCCGTTATTCCCGCCTGCGTTTCAAGTGCAGCCGCTGCCGCATTTCTTATTTCTGCTCTTTCTTCATCAGTTTTAGTCCCCATAACGGAAAGTTTTCCGCTAACCGTGTCATATTCTCTTGTGAATATGTTTATCTCTCTCACAGTTGCCGCAGCTGCTGCCAGAGCGTTTTCTGTCATAGTGTCGGTATCGGGAGCCTCGTCAACAAATTTCGCAGCAGCCTCTCGCTGGCAAAGAATAAACGCTTCTCTTTCGTTATTGTAAGCTATCTCATCACGATGGAGCTTGCCATATTCGGAATCTTCACTGCGAAGCATTTCACTGACGCGGATCTTTTCCTGGCCCATAAATTCAACTTCGTCGGCGCTCATAGCATTCCATTTATCAAGAATACTGTTGTGGCGCTTAAGGGAAGAAATGCTCACACCAAGAAGTATCGTTGCCACCACAAGCATAACGGCAGCGGCTCCGCCTGCAATCATTGCAAGAGATTTATCAATCGAAAACAGGAAAGCAGCGCCTGCCCCACAGAATACTGCAAGAATATAGAGAGCAAGAGAAAAACCAAAGCAGCTCTTCTTTTTAGCAAGTGCTGCTCTTGCAATTGCCACATCCATTCTGTCTCTTTCCTTTTCTTCCTCGCTTATGGGAGGAGGAAGAGTTTTATCAAGAGTGTTTATATTAACGCGCACGCTTCTGAGCTTCATTTCAGCCTCGCGGCGTTTTGCCGCAAATCCGCGCAGTTCATCGCAGTCGCGCTCGATCTCTTCAACAGTGCGATATCCTTCAAGCATAGCTTTCAGCTTGTTCTGCTCACTCTCAAGCTTTTCAAGCTCTGTGAGCGCATCAAGCTTTCTGAGTTTATCATAGCTTGAAACTATTTCGTCAAGATGCGCAGCGTTGCGCTCTCTTGAAGCAATAAGCTCGTTACTGTCGGCAACGGCACTTTCGATATCCATAATTTCAGCATTTTTAACCATTGCCTCTTTCAGTTCAGCTTCAAGACGGGCTTTTTCCCGACGGATATCATAGATTCTTCCGCCGTTTCCGTTTTTATGAAGCAAAACTTTTCTGGTTTTTTCAAGACGCTCAACAGCGCGCCTTGTGCTGACCTCTTCATCTCCGGAATAGAGGATATTTTCAATTGCCTCAGACATACCCGTTCCGTCAATTGAAGCATCTGAAAGCTGACGAACGAAAACGGAATTGTAAAACATCTGCTCCGGCATACGAAGCAGCGCCATTCCGGGCACCTCGCCCTTGAACATCTTCTCGCCTGTTTCTTCATTTATAATGCTGACTCTTTCTCTTGCCGCATCATCAGAAACATACAGCTCTCTGGAAATGCGATAGGTCACGTCGCCCTTAACTAGAATGATATAGCCTGCAGCACTTCCTGTTTCCCAGTTCACATAGCGGCGGCGCTCGCTCATTGCGCCGTCAACGCCTCTGCCTGAAAGCCCGTAAAAGATAAATTTGATAAACATGGCAACTGAGCTTTTGCCGCTTTCATTGCCGCCTTCTATAATATTGAGCCCCTTTGAAAGCTCAAGGGTTGTTCCTCTGACTCCGCCGAAGGAATCAATGTGTATGGTTTTTATGTACATATTTCTCCTCCGTCAACAATCAGATACTTTCACCGCTAAGAGCCGCAAGCGCATAGCGGAGCGCCGCAATGGCATTTTTTCTTTCTTCGTGTGTTCCGTTTTCAATAGTCTCTATGAGCATACGGTAAACCTCACCTCTGATGCCCCTGTCGCACTCAAGCTCATCTGATGACATCTGAGGTACAGTTTCATCAACTACAGTGAGAGATAGAAGACCTTCTTTGCACTGCTCCTCAATTTCGTCGCAAGGAGCAACAAGACCGGGAGCTGTGTAACCGCAAAGGGTTATACGCAAATGTGTGTTTTCTCCGAAATCCTCACTGTCGATATACGTGCGAAGCTCGCTTATAATATCAGCCGCAGTTTCCGCGCCGTCGACCTTAAGCTCTCTGTCCTCGTATATACTCAAAGAGAAAGGAACGAACTGACGGTTCACCTCTGCTTTGCCGCCGTTTTTCTCAATTTCAACAAGCCAAGCACCCTTGACACCGCATTCACCGAAGTCGCGTCCCTGAGGGCAACCACAGTATGCCGCGGAAAGCTCTTTCTGCCAAAGAACATCATTTGCCGCCTCGGGAGAGTGGATATGACCGAGAGCAGTGTAGTCTGCGCCAAAGTCACTTATTGCCGCGGGAGCAATGGGACAGTACTGAGAAAGGGGAGAAGCTGTGTCACCGTGAGCGCAGAGAATGTTTATCTTGTCCCCTTCGCAAGAGCCTGTTTCAATGGGGCAGCCCTTCATATACTGAGAAGTGAAAGCATAGCCGTAAACTCTCGCCCCAAGCTCCTCAAAATCGAAATACGAAAGCTGCTCGCTTGCAAATATATGTACGTTATCAGAGAATGTTCTCTTTTTCCAAATGCTGTTTTCATCAAAGGGGTCGTGGTTGCCGGGAGCGATAACAACGGGACAGCCTGCTTTTTCAAAACCGTCAGCAAGGAGCGCTGCAGTTTCTCTTGTTGCGAAGCCTGAATCAAACAAATCGCCTGAAATAAGCAGAAGATCAACAGAATTATTTTTTACATATGCAATTATATCAGAAAAAACCGTTCTCAGCTCTCTTTTAGCCTGCTCGCCGCGCTCGGCCTGCAGGGTTGAAAAAGGGCTGTCAAGATGCAGATCTCCTGTGTGAAGAATTTTCATAGATTCGACCAACCTTTTTTGTTTATTACCCTTTATTATAACATACATCTTGCCCCTTTTCAACAGAAAAAGTATGAACTTAATACAATATATTGTATTTAAAACCTTCCCACAGGAGAAAGTGGAAACACTGTTTCATTTGAAGGGTGAGGCGTCTGGGCTTGGTTTACGTAGGAATTAACAGATGCACCCGTGCGGGCGGGCGAAATCCCCAAGCCTCCACAGACACTTGCGAAGCAGCTTTTTAGGTGAGCCTTAATATAAAAACAAACCAAGCTCTTCTGAGCTTGGTTTGTTCATTTTTATTAGCCGAGCCAAACACCGTTTGAATCAAAACTATGTAAAACGCCGTTGATCTGAATATCTCCTGTTACCCTATAACCGCTCTCATCTATATAGTACCACTCATTATTATACTTAACCCAGTCGCACTTAACCTGAGAGCCGTTTGAACCCAGATAGCACCAGCCGTTAGAATCCTGCTTCCAGCAGTTTGTAACAGCATGCCCGTCAGCTCCTACATAGCACCAGCCAAGTGAATCTTTAACCCAAGCGTTTGTTGCCATAACACCGTTTCCCCTAAGGTAACACCAGCCGACGGAGTCTTTTATCCACTGATTTGATACCCTATATCCATTTGAGCCAAGATAATACCACTTACCGTCATCTTTAACCCAGCAGTCCTTAACCTGAGAGCCGTTTGAACCCAGATAGCACCAGCCTTTGGTATCCTGCTTCCAGCAATTTGTGACTGTGTAACCATTATCACCCACAAAGCACCAACCAAGAGAGTCCTCAACCCATCTGTTTGTTGCCATAGCGCCATCTGAATCCAGGTAGCACCAACCAATGGAGTCTTTTCTCCACTGATTTGATACCATATATCCATTTGCATCAACGTAATACCACTTGCCGATATACTTAACCCAGCTATCCTTAACCTGATAACCATTGCTGCCAAGGTATACCCAACCAACAGTATCCTTAACCCAGTCTTTTGTTACCATAGCACCGTCAGAGCCGAGATAGCACCAACCATTGGAATCTTTTTTCCATGTGTTACATACCTTTTTGCCATTCTGGAAATAGTACCACTTACCAAAGCTGCTCTTATTCCATCCATCGTGCACTTTGTCAATATCAAGACCGGGAATACAGTTGTATTTTATTTCGGCGTTAGAAAGACCTCTGTTATCCTCATGTATATCAATAGCATTCCACTGATCTTCCGTGCCTGCGAAATATATAGTTGCTCCATCACCGATATCAGTGAATGCGGTAGCATCAATTTTTTCAATAGATGCAGGCAGGTAGATTTCCTTAAGACTTGTACACTTTTGGAAAGCACCATACAAAATAGTTTTAACACCATCAGGAATATTTACAGAGGTTAAGCCTGTACAGTTATTAAATGCTTCCTCACCAATGCTTGTAACCTTATCGGGAATATCAATTGAAGTTAAACTTGTACAACTGCTGAAAGTTGACCATTCAATACTTGTAACGCCATCCGGAATATTAATTGAAGTTAAGCTTCTACAGTTGCTAAATGCTTCATCTCCAATGCTGATAACGTCATCCGGAATATGAATTGAAGTTAAACTTGAACACCCCGCGAATGCAAGCCCACCAATACTGGTAACACTGTCCGGAATTACGATTGAAGTTAATTTTGAACAAAAGCTGAAAGTTGCCCAACCAATGCTTGTAACGCCATCCGGAATTGTGACTGAAGTTAATTTTGAACATCTGGAAAATGCAATATCTCCAATACTGGTAACACTGTCAGGAATTATGATTGACGTTAAGCTTGAACATTCATAAAATGCTTTTTTTCCAATGCTTGTAACACTGTCAGGAATTGTAATCGAAGTTAAGCTTGTACAACCTGAAAAATACCCCTCTCCAATACTTTCAACACCATCGGGAATATCAAGGGAAAGCAATTTAGAGCATCCGTTAAATGATCCGATGCTTTTCATACTTTGCGGCAGTTTCAATGAACGCAAATATTTATGATCTATAAATACCGACAATCCTATGCTTGTAACAGGATATCCATCAATAGTATCAGGAATAACTACATCCGTTGCATATGGATCGCAATGATATATGTAGATATGGTCATCATAAATCCTATAATCAAGATATTTCAGACTATTTGAAGTAGAATAAGCTGAAGAATGTGTAGCTGGAAATGCTACAACCAACATAACCAATACAAGCAACATCGAAATAATTCTTTTCATTTTTGCTACCTCCAAATAAAGTTGATATTCTGTATAATTAGTATACCACTTTCCCATTTCTGTTTCAACCGCTCACTCGGTTTCACAAACCAAACTTTACCTGATGATTTTGGTTATATATGCTAAAAAAGTGAGCTATTACAGGAAAAAGCCTGCTTTCGCAGGCTTTTTCCTTATTCTTCAGTTTTAATACAGCCGTCTTCGATTTTGACTTTTCCGTCGCAATTGATATCCTTATCGCCTGCGTATATTTCTATTTCGCAACCGCTGATTTCAACGCTTCTGAATGCCTGAATGCCATCATCTTGGCAGGAAAGATTGAGCTTTCCTCCGCTGATGATCACCTTTCCGCGATCTTCTTCTTTTTCATTATCGCTTTTGATTGCATCAGTTGAAGACAGAACTGTGATTTCTCCGCCGCTTATCTGTACGCTATCCTTACCCTTCAGCGCGTTTTTGGGTGCAAAAACCGTTATGATCCCACCCTTTATTCTCAGGTCGTTTTTTGTCTGGATACCGTTTTTACAATTGGCATTTATTTTAAGGGCGCCCTCTCCGCGAATAGTCAGGTCATCGGCGCTGTAAATGCAGGCAGAGGGCTCTGACCCGTTTGCCGCCGCATAAGTTTTGCCGTCATAGAAAACGTTTTCACTATCTTTTGCCAGCTCTATCACAACCTTATCTGCGCTCTTTACATATATGGCGCTGCTTTCCGAATAGATATTTACGCCATCAAGAAAAAGTTCAACCTTTTCTTCTTTTGAAACCTCAACGATAATCGAACCGTTAAGGGTGCCCGAAAGAGCATAGATACCGCCTTTGGTTATTTCAAGGTTTCCGCCTTTCATTGCGGCTCCCTCTCCGTCCGTTTCTATTCTTTTTGCATCAAGACGGACACAAACAACGCTTTCTTCCGAATCTTGATGTTGAACCTCTTCAAAATCACCTACGGGGTATTCTTTTCTTTCTTCATTCTCCCCGTTGCACGCGCACATAAGCGCAGCCAGAAGAACAATTGCTATAAGTTTTATATATTTCATAATTCTATTTCAGCTTTTCTGCAAGGTATTTGCCCGTATATGAGCTCTCGCACTCAGCAACCTCCTCGGGAGTGCCGCAGCAAACGACCTGTCCGCCTCCGTCACCGCCCTCGGGACCAAGGTCGATAATATGATCGGCGGTTTTTATCATATCAAGGTTATGCTCGATAACAAGAACCGTGTTGCCTGCATCAACAAGGCGCTGAAGCACTTCGATAAGCTTTTCAACGTCCGCTGTGTGAAGACCTGTTGTGGG
>JAFXGC010000120.1 GCA_017513325.1 Clostridia bacterium | reverse complement strand
TGCCAACTATCAAATGATTGCAGGGGATGTGAGGGATGGCAACTGGCTGAAAAGGGTTCCCGAAAAGAAATGTGCTATTGTTGTTATGGAAGGCGTGAGCATGTACTTGACCTCCAAAGAAGTACACGAATTAACAGAAAACCTGTGTGCGCATTTTGAACAGATTGTGTTTTTGATGGACTGCTATACAGTTTTGGCGGCCAAACTGTCCAAGTACAAAAATCCAATAAATGATGTCGGTGTTACGGAGGTTTACGGTATAGATGATCCTAAGTTATTTCAGCATGGTGAGTTTGTTTATGTCAAGGAACACGCAATGACACCGCAAAAATACATAGATGAGTTGACGGGTATTGAGAAGTATATTTTCGGAAAACTGTATGCATGAAGTTTTTCGAAAAAGTTATATCGATTGTTTGAATATAGAAAAGCGTAAAAATCCAATTTGTTGGTCAGTTTCAGCCTGGATATCTTTTTCGGGGCAACTTGGCAAAACAAAAGCCACCCATCGGGTGGCTTTTTGTTTTGGTTGCGGGGGTGGGGACCTGAAGCTTTCAGCTTCAGGCTACAAGACCGTCGAGGACGTCGGTCACAGTAACTTATGGATGATTTTAATAAGATATTAAAGCAACATCAGGTAGAAAACTCTTGGATTATATGATATAATCAATTTGATAAACAACAAATTGGAGATGTATTTATTATGGCTATGTGGAATCCGTGGAGAGGTTGCAAAAAGTGCAGCGAAGGCTGCCGCTATTGCTATATCCACAAGGGTGATGCAAAGCGCGGAGTTGATACAAGCCTTATTCAAAAAACAAAAGATTTTGAAAAGCCTATAGTACGCCTAAAGAACGGGAATTACAAAATGAAGCCGGGGATAGTGTACACCTGTTTTTCTACGGATTTTCTCATTGAGGAAGCGGACGCTTGGCGTAAAGAATTCTGGCAGATGATCGGTGAGCGCAAGGATTGCACTTTTCTGTTTCTTACAAAGCGCATAGACAGATTTATGGACTGCGTTCCTGATGATTGGGGAGACGGCTATGAAAACGTGGTGGTTTGCTGTACGGTAGAAAACCAAAAGAATGCAGACCACAAGCTTGATATCTTTTCAAAGCTTCCGATCAAGCATAAGTGTATCACTGCTCAGCCGCTTATAGAAGCTATAGATATAGAACGTTATCTTGACGGTGTAGAGCTAGTTGTAGTCGGCGGTGAATCGGATACGAATGCGCGACCGCTTGATTACTCTTGGGTTCTTGACATCAGGGAGCAATGCATCAGGAAAAACGTGTCTTTTGAATTCAGACAATGCGGAACGCATTTTATTAAAGATGGCAAGGAATATAAATTGCAAACAAAAGACCTGTGTAGTCAAGCAAGGAAAGCAGGAATAGATTTTAAGGCTCACAGATAAATAAAATTTGGCGGAGAAATTATGGCTTCAAGCAAAGAGTATTTGGATTTTATATTGGAACAGCTCTCCCAATTGGATGAAATAGCATACAGATCAATGATGGGAGAATATATTCTCTATTATCGTGGAAAAATCTTTGGCGGCATATATGATGACAGATTGCTTGTAAAGCCGGTTAAATCTGCCATTTCTCTAATGCCAAACGCAACGTACGAATTGCCGTATGAAGGGGCAAAAGAAATGTTATTGGTTGATGATGTTGATAGCAAAGAGTTTCTATCAAAACTGATTGAAGCAATGTATAGCGAACTTCCTGCGCCGAAGAAAAAGAAGTAAGCATATATACAAGCTAAAAAGATATCCCAATCAGCGCAACTTAAAACAAATATTTCATTTGTATATTGAGGAAAACAATGGCAGATAAAGAAAACTCATGGGACAAGCTCCTGCGAATTAATACGGTGGGACGGGATGATACGGGCTCGGATGAGTATCGTTATCCATATGAGCCCACACCGTACAGTGTTTTGGAGCGTTTGGCTTACAGCGGACTTGTTTCAAAAGAAGATACGGTGCTGGACTATGGCTGCGGAAAAGGGCGCGTTAGTTTTTTTCTGTCCTATCGCACTAAGGCTTCCACCATAGGCATAGAATATGATGAAAAAATATATGAGGCCGCGCTGAAAAACAAGAAAACTGCGGTGCACGGAGCAAATGCGGACTTTGTGCTGACAAGAGCAGAGGAATATGAAGTGCCCGTGTCAGTGAGCAGATGCTATTTTTTCAATCCTTTTTCGGTTGAGATACTTCACAAAGTGATGGCAAGGATTATAGAATCCTATTATGATGATCCAAGAGAAATATTTCTGTTTTTCTATTATCCGTCAGATGAGTATATCTCATATCTTATGACAGTGGACGAATTGGAGTTTTATGATGAGATAGAATGTGACGACCTGTTTGAAGAAAATGCCGAGAGAGAACGGATAATGATTTTTCAGTTGCCTTATTATGAAGTTGGCACTGAAACATAGTTCATTTAATTAAGACGAAACTATGTATAACAAAAGACACCTATATGGTGTTTTTTGTTTATTTGGCGATGAGTTTGACGTGATTTTTTATAATTGATACTGAATTAACTGTGTTTTCTTGCTCAATCTCTTGAAAAAAATGGAACAATAGTGTATAATAAATGACGGCAAGCGAACAATTAAACGACGCTTTGCGAATAATATATACAACGCTTTGCGAATAATATAAGCTTCGTGTGGCGAAGTATATAAAATATAGAGGTATATAATGGAGCATATTGCGGATCAGATAAAAGACTATCTTAAAATAGAAGAAGTAGCAAAGCAGTGGAATATTTCCACACGCAGGGTGCAGGCGTTGTGTGCCGCAGGAAAAATCGCCGGAGCAATACGTCTTGGCAGAGATTGGATGATCCCACAAGATGCCAAACGCCCCACAGATGGGCGCACAAAAGCAGGACGCAAGGAGCAAGAAGATCTTAAAAATACAAATCTTCATCTTCCCAGAAAAACTCCGTTTTTACATATGACGGATCTATACAGCTCGTCGGGAAGTGTGGAAGAAGCAATTGAAAAGCTTTCGGGAAACCGAAATGCGCAAATGCTTTTTGCGGCTGAAATTGCATATTCCAGAGGTGATATAGACGAGGTTTATGACAGAGCGAAGGTGCTGCTCAATGACAATTCCGATCTGTATACAACGCTTTCTGCCGGAATGCTTATGGCGCTGTGCGCGATATGGCGCGGCGACCTGACAATGTGGCGACGCTCCAAGGTGTTTATGGCTGAGGCACCTGCGGAAAATGATGTAGACCGCGATATTATAACTTTCTCAATAACCGCGGTTGACAGTATGCTTTATGATGTTGAGTCATTTCCCGAGTGGTTTAAAATTGGATGCTTTGAGCCGCTTCATAAGGACAGCTTGCCTGCAGCAAAGGTGTTTTATGCCAAGTATTTGTATGCAACTGCATATTCCGTTGCAACAAAGCAGTTGCAAATGGATGGATTAAAGGGACTTACGCTTATGTCGATGCTGCCGTATTCCATTGAGCCTATGATAAGTCAGGCTATGGCAGATAATTCTGTTATAGCTGAGGCTTATCTGCGTTTCACCTGTGCAACTATCTATCATCACAGCGGGAACAATGCTCAGGCTACAAGGCACATCGACAGAGCGCTTGAGCTTGCTTTGCCCGATAAGCTGTACGGTTTGATCTCTGAATATTGCAGAGTTATAGGACCTCTTATCGAAAAAAGACTGAATATGATTTCGCCTGAAGCTTATGGCGAGGTTAAAAAGCTAAGTAAAATCTATATGCAAGGATGGACAAAACTTAGCAGCAGAGTATTTGGAAAAAATCTGGTAACAACACTTTCCGTGCGAGAAAGGGAGGTTGCCAGAATGGCTGCTTTCGGTATGCAGAACAGCGAAATAGCTGAAAAACTCCACATGTCGCTTTCGGGAGTCAAGCAGGCAATTCGTATTGTCAGTGAAAAATCAGGTGTTGGCAGAGATGAATTTGCCGCGATCCTGTAAATATTAAGTCAAAGCATATCTCTTTGGTGGGTTTATATATCCATAAACCTACCAAAGAGATATATTTTTTATCTCCATAAACCCACCTCAAAGATATGTATTAGTTGTTTTTTTATAAAAAAATATGACCTCAAAAAATCGATTTGGGTAATAAACCCAAAAAGAAGATTTTGATATACTGATTACAACGAAGGATATGCAAGTTCAAATTGCGGAAAGGAGAAGTAATGCTTACCGGATTCCTCGTTTACGACAGTTATAAGGAACCGAACGCTGAGGGTGACCTTTATAAATCATTAAACGTCTTTGGTTGTGATTTTGACATATATTACGGATATTATGAAGATTGTGACCGGCAGAACCCATTGGTTGATCCAATGCCAATCTATCCGGATTTTATAAAGAACCCACAGTATACGAAAAACGGCCTTCCTTTTGTGACAAAAATGCAGGGCGCTTGCTGTTATTATAAAGGAAAGGACACGAAGGAAAAAGATTGTGCTGATTGCAGGCATTATCTGCACGGAGCAGAGCTTCTCGGTGTTTGTACTTGTTATGAAAGAAAATTAAAGTCTGAAGGATTTACAGATTCCAAACATACTCAGGAGGAAACAAAATGAAAAACACAAATACTATCACAAAAATCATAAGTGTGTTTGTTTGTATTGCAATGCTTTTTGTGTACATACCGTTCAGTGCTATCACTGCTAAGGCTGCAGCAAGCGACAGCAGAGTGGTAGACTCTCACACACTTGAACAGTGGAAAAACTTCTTTGGTGAGCAGGAAAATCACTCACAGAACGTTTCTGTAACCACAGAATATGCAGGCGGCGTTTGGACAGATAAGTCTGTTTTCAAACCGAGCGAGCTTCCGCAGATTCTGACAGATGCAACATATAACGGTCAGTCTTTTTATGCTAAAGATAAGGGTGACAATTTCGTAGTTGCACTTTCCGCAATTGCTTCTAATAAGCAGATCAAGGGATATTCAACTATTCCTACCGACACAGTTCTTGTGCTTGACCTTTCAAGCTCCATGCGTTATACAGACGATAATGACGGCAGTGCGGTTGATGAGTTGGTTGAGGCAACAAATAAGGCTATAACAGACCTTCTCACTCTTAACAGAAATAACCGCGTTGCAGTTGTTGTTTACGCAGGTAACACAAACAAGAGCTTCAGTGTAGAAAACGGAGCAACCACCGTAGTGCTTCCTCTTGACAGCTATACAACAGCAACCAGAGGTCAGTATCTTATTTCTGCAAGTGTTGGAAACACACCCGATCGTGCAGTTGAGGTTGCAGAGGGCGTTAAGAATTCTGCAGGGTATGATGTGACAGACATTCGATTCGAAGTTGCAACAGGCACATATATGCAGGATGGCATTTATGAAGCAATGAAGCTTCTCATCAATGCTGACCCCGTTGTAAGCGATGGTGTTCAGAAGGGTACGAATCGTATGCCTATTATGGTTCTTATGACCGACGGTGAACCTACTCTTGCCAATAACGATTATAACGGTAACGATAACCGTACAGATCTTGGAACTACAAATCTTTCTAATTATGACGGTTCAACCGGCGAATACAGCTTCCGCGATACGATCGCTTTTATGACATCCCTCACAGCAGCTTTTGCTTCTAAGGAAATAGAAGCTCATTATGGCGAAGAACTTCTTATGTACACTCTGCCTTACGGTGACGCTGTTCTCAGCCGTGGAGAAGCTCTCAGCGTTCTCAATCCTGCGCAGGCAAGTGATGTTCAGAATGAGCTTTGGGGAAAATTCCTTAACGGTGATAGTATTGCAGTTTTCCGCAACAGCTCCGGATGGGGTTATAATACTACGTATAGCTATATCTACACATCTAATTCTGCAGTTGAAGGTGAAAAGCTTACAGCTGAAGACCGTATGTATGTAGATAAATATTTCCCCGCAAGAAATGATGATGAAATGCTGGGCGCATTCGAATCTATAGTTGATGAGATCGTGCTTCAGTCCAAATACCATCCCACATACGTTGAGTATGACTCTAACCATGATGGTTATCTCACTTTTGTTGACAAGATCGGCACATATATGGAAGTTTCCGATATCCTCGGTATAGTTATAGGAAACCGTTTGTTCTCAGGTGCCGCGCTTGCATCTAAGTTCCCCGCAAATTCAAGCAGCTCAATAGTTGCAGGAAACGTTCTCGGTGCAGATCTGCTGGGCTCCGTTAAGGAACGCCTTGGAATTGAAGATGAAAGCGTTGCAGAGGCTCTTGTTCAGGATGCATACGATCATGGTCAGCTTATATATAACAGCGCAGATGATTATGAGCATTATATTGGCTGGTTCAGCGATGCTGATGGAAACTATGTAGACTTCTGGCATATGGGAATGTCCTCAGAGCATATCGCAGAAGCTCAGGCAAAGGGCGCAACCCATATTATTCGCTCCTATGCGTTTCTCGGTGACACAGCAGTTATTCCCGGTATTTCCAACACTGATATGATGTATATGTCAGTTCGTCTCGCAAGAGAGATCGGAACAGGCGAAACCATTGTTAGCTGGAGAATTCCCGCATCCCTCGTTCCCACAGTTACATATGAAGTTGAAGTTGACGTTGATGCTGATGGCAATATTTCTGAAGTGCTGAGTGTTGATTTAAGTGATGACAGCGCAGACTCTCCCATCCGTCTTCTTTATGACGTTCAGCTCAGAGGCGATCTGCACGATTGGAATATCGCAGAAAAATTAAGTGATACAAAGGGTCAGGATTATATCAACGAAAACGGATATGTATTCTATTCAAACAAGTGGACAACTGATCCTGAAGATACAACTCTTAATACATACAGCCATTTTGAGCCTTCCATTCAGAATGAGCGTTACTACTATACACAGGACACAGACGTTCTTGTAGAAGTATCAAACGGTGTGTACGAATTATACACAGGCGCAAGCAAGCCTTCCGGCAGCGGATACTATCACGCATACCAGGTTTTTGAAAAGCTTGAAAACGGAACACTTCGTATTCATGAGCACTATGAGCCTATATCAGAAGCGGCTTTGGCAGTAGCAGAACAGAATGGTTCAGGCTGGTATATTCCCAAAGATACGATTCATCGTTACTACGACTATGAGATCGCGGATAAGGCATCCAATGAAACGGGAACAATGAACCATAGCGACCATCCTTTCGTTGTAAAGGAAGGCGAAATATACTACACATATTCAACTCAGGGCAATAACGGTAAGATCACAGTAGAGCCGGCAACAGGACTTAAGCTTACTAAGACTCTTGCAGAGGGTTACACAACAAGTGAAAAGTTCACATTTGTCCTTGAGGGCGATATAGCAAATGCTGAGGTTATCAGAATAAACGATTCCGGATATGAAGCTGCAAGAGAAAATATTGCGGCAAACGGAGAAATTGAAATTGCGGCCGGTGAAACAGTTTATGTGGTTGGGCTTGTTGCAGGCGACTACACAGTTTCCGAAAAAGTTCCCTTTGGCGCTGACTATCGTGTTCGCAGCGTTAAGCTCAACGGCACAGCGATCAGCACAACGGTTGCAAATGTAACTCTGACAGATAAAAACATAGATTCTGTAGAATTCGTAAATGACAAGCAGGGCTATGGCGATCTGATCATCAGCAAGGACGTCGTGCATCCTTTCGATACAATTCCGGATGCTATAGCAAATAAGCTCTTTACGATAAACGTTCAGCTTAACGGCGGAGATTTTGCAAATAAGACTTACACCGCCTCCGGTGTTGCAAGAATTCCCTCTGTTACAACTGATGCAAACGGAATTTTCACAGTTGAGCTTTATAATGGTGAGGCTGTAACAGTTGAGGATCTTCCTGAGGGCACAACATATACAGTAACTGAAACACTTACATCAGCAGATAAGGGATATTCTGTGGACGGTTCTTCTATCCTTTCAGGAACGATCAACGTAAACGGAGCATCTCTCGGTCAGGTTATCAATAACTATGCTCCCGATGCGGCTGATGTAACTCTCACGATCGCAGGCACAAAAACAGTTAACGACGAAAGCGGAACATTTGACTGGACAAATAAGTCCTTCTCATTCAAACTTGAAAGCTATGATTTTGCTACAGGTGTTTACACTCAGATAGGTAACAATGCAGTTATAACAACAAACGGCGGAAGCTATGCTTTTGAGAACCTTACTTTTGATACGCTTGGTACATACATTTATAAGATTTCCGAAATCATCCCCGAATCCTCTGACAGACTTGAAGGAATGGTATATGATGCAACAGCAGGACGTATCGTTGTTCACGTAACAGACAACGACGTTGACGGAAAGCTTGAAATTGACGTTCGCGATTACACAACAGGTGATCCTATTGCGGCTGTCGGCAACGTTATAACATTCACAAAGAATTTCACTAATACTCATACAACTGATGCAACATTTGTTGAATTCACAGTTGATAAGAACGTTGTGGATAATCATAACGT
>JAFXGC010000119.1 GCA_017513325.1 Clostridia bacterium | reverse complement strand
TCCCGAATCACTGACATATATCGGCGGTGATGCATTCTCATGTTGTGAAGCATTGAAGACTATTAATATCCCCGAAGGCGTTGAAAAAATTAACGATCTCACATTCTATGGTTGTGAAAATCTTGAAGAGATCATTCTTCCCGAGAATATTGATCTTAACAGCTTTGCAGCGTTTGATGGCTGTGAAAAGCTTTGCGATGAAGACGGATACCTTATTCTTAATGATGCGCTTCTTCTTTATACAGCAGAAGTAAACGCTGAAGAATTTGTTGTTCCCGATGGAGTTAAGTTTGTAGGCTGTCTGTTCAGAGGAAGTGATAACTGGGGATATGGAGTTGAGCCTGAAGTGGTTTGCAAGAAGGTTGTGTTCCCTGACAGCGTAGATGCTATTGCAGACTATGCATTCAGCTCTAACTCTAAAGTTGAAGAAATAGTTCTTTCAGAGAATATAAAGGCAATCACAGACGAAACATTCTATAATTGCACAAATCTGAAAACTATCAATCTTCCCGAAAATCTTGAAACACTTGGAAAGAACGCATTTGCTAATTGTGTTAAGCTTGAAAGCATAGAAATTCCTGCAGGTGTTGCAGAGCTTTGCGAAGGCGCATTTGAGAATTGTGCTGAGCTTAAAGAAATCACAATCGGAAAGAACGTAGAAACAATTTCGCTCAACGTATTCTCTGAGTGTATGAATCTCACAAAGGTTCACTACATGGGTAATGAAAAACAGTGGAACAATATTGATGTTGCTGACGGTAACGACGTGCTTCTCACAGCTGATATAACATTTGAAGAGCTGCTTAAGCTGCTTGGTGACGTTGACGGTGATGGAGAGATCACAGCAAGTGATGCACTTGTGCTGAGAAATTATATAGCACGTCTCACAACTATTGATGATATCAACATTGATCTTGCTGATGCTTTTGAAGATGGAAAGATCAACGCAAAAGACTTGCTTGTGATAAGAAAAATTCTCGCGGCATAAACTAAGTAAAAATTGGGGTCAGGCAAGGGACTTATGTCCCTTGCCTTTTTCTATTATGATGTGAAAATCTTAGCGAAACAGGGCTATTTTGAACAAAAAAACTGTGGAAAAATTGTCAAGTATTTTAGCCTAAAATGAGAATATTTGGTTTGAAATTCTGTACAAATTGTGGTAATATTAATATGTATTATAATGGCATAATATTACAATGCCGTATTTAGTGCTTTTATTAAAACGAGCTCTATATATTGAACTGTTTTAAAATCATTCGGATTTTCATTATACAAATTTCTCGACAATATGAGGGATTAAAAAATGTCTAAAAAGAAGCTATTTATTATACCGATCGTGTTGCTGTTATGCCTTGCATTGTTGGTGGTAGCCAGCTTTGCGTGGCTGAATATGTCACGAACTCCCGAGATTTCGGGAATTGACACTCAAGTCGGTGCCAACGGAAACCTTGAAATTGCTTTGCTTGATAATAACACCTATTTGTATCCCGATGAGATCGCTTCCGGTGTGGGCAATTCTGCTGCGGCTATTACTGTTCATCAGTCAAATATAACATGGGGTAACCTTGTGGATCTCAGTGATGAAAGTTATGGTCTCCACGACGTTTCTCTCTTACCCTCCCGTCTTAATCTTAGCACCTATGATGAGGGACGCGGAGTTGTAAACGGGAATATGCTGATGGTTCCTTCTTATAGTGTTGACGGAAGATTGCAGAACTTTTATTCCGATACGGTTTCTGCAACGTTCAGTGGAAGTGATTTTACATACTACACGGATCAGCACAGTTACGGCGTTCGAGGAATAGGCAGTATTCTTGAACTTAGTCCTCAGCAAGCTGCTTTGACCAATTCAAGAAGCCTTGTTCGTTCCTATCAGTCGGCAGCTTATAATGCCGTTACATCTATATGGAATGCCAACGGTACGCAGCTTTTTGATATGATTTACAGAGCAGATATCGGAGAAACAAAATTTACAAAAGCTGATGTTGCTATTCTCCGTGATACTGCTACAAGAACTTATGGTGCGCTTGGATATGTTGATTCTGCACTCCGCCAGGGCATTGTTGGTGCAGTTTCAACTTGTGAAGCCAGTCATTCAACGTTTAAAATGCTTCGTCAGGAAATTGAAGACGGACAGAAACTTCTCAGCGATATTATTGCCAACAAAATTTCCGAACAATATAAAAAAACCAATTGGAATTGGAACGAGTTTTATAGTTGGGCTGTTGTTGTTGAAAGCGATAAGGCTCAGATGAAGAGCGTTATGGTCGAATGTGATAAGCTTACTGATTCAGGTGAAAGCTTCACGTGGGAGCAGATATCACCTATATACAATAAGCTTCTCAATGAATACGGCACCTACTATAATGACGAATATCTTGAGTGGATATTAAGAAATACTTATTACAATATGGCGCTTAATGATGTTAATTATCTTACGTTGACATCAGGTCCGCTTTTCAATATTGCCAATTATATTGGCAAATATGAATTGCTCCTTACATACACCGCTGATGTGGCAATTGAGGTAAAAACCATAGGCGACCCATACCCATACCTCGAAGATTTTTCAGAAAAACTGGATAGTGAAGATGCCAGCGGAAGTTACTACGGCAGTTCTGCTGTCCTTGATGATGTTTACGGATATGCTATAGACCTTGCGTTCAGAACAAATGCAAAGTCCAATCTTATGCTTCAGATAGATCCTGATATGCGAGTTGATGCAGGTGAGGCAGGAACGCAGGTTCAAGGCAACGGAAGCTACATGAGCTTTTCTTCTAAGTATC
Source organism: Clostridia bacterium (assembly GCA_017513325.1). Taxonomy (GTDB): domain Bacteria; phylum Bacillota; class Clostridia; order Oscillospirales; family CAG-272; genus Avispirillum. The sequence goes on along the minus strand of JAFXGC010000119.1, from coordinate 11,653 downwards.
TCAACGAAGAACAGGTTGTCACAATGATGGATGCTGTGCGCGTTGGATTCCTTGATAACAGAAATATTCTTGTTGGTCTTGCAAAACTGAATACCAGTAACTATACGGAAGAAGATGGAACTGTTAAAGCTTCTCTATATATGTATGAATACAGACTTTCTTCAGACGGCAGTATTTCAATGGGAGAGCGCCGCAGCGAAGACAGCAAGATCTTGTCCCTTGAAAAAGCAACTCCTACAATTATCACAGCAATCGTTTGGCTTGATGGCGACCACACAGATAACAGCATTGCTTCAAGCCTTGGATATAGCCTCACAGGTAAGCTGAATCTTCAATTCTCAAGCGATGCAGAATTGAAGCCTGCCGGAAGTGATGCTGTTGGCGGAGACAGCTCAGAGGAAACAACAGTGCCTGAGGATACTACGGTGTCTGAGGATACCTCAGTTCCGGAAAACCCTGCGGATCCTGAGGTTATTCCTGACAGACCTTCCGGTAATGATGAAATAGTTGCTTCCGGACATGTAAGCGATACTATAAACTGGGCTTACCACAGCAACGGATGCCTTGAAATAACAGGTACGGGTGATATGCCTGATTATGAATCTTATACAGCTCAGCCTTGGGGTGATTACCGACATAGTATTAAGTCTATAAAAGTATCTGAGGGTATAACTTCTTTCGGTAATTATAGTTTCGGCAGCTGTAGTTGCGATGTTGTGGAAATTCCAGATAGTGTTGAGTCTATAGGAATTCCAAACTTTGCTTATGCAAGCAGACCGTATGTTTATTATGGCGGATCTGAGCAAAAATGGAATTCAATCGGATTTGTTGACAGAGCTGAATGGGGATATGGAGATGTAGTATCCTTTGATAAAGCTGATGCTTCGCTTTATAAATCCGGATCTGTTAGCAGCAATATAACTTGGGAGCTTTATAATGACGGAGTCCTGAAAATCAACGGCACAGGCGCAATGCCCGATTTCAGCGAAACAACAAAGCCTTCCTGGATGGATTATGAAGATAAGATAAAATATGTTGATATTGCTGAAGGAATTGAAAATGTTGGTGCATATGCATTTGCTAACAGTTCAAAGTTGATCACTGTTAAAATACCCACAACGGTGAAGGTGATTTCGAGTCATAGCTTTTATAAGAGCGCTAGTTTAAAAGCAGTAGCTGTGCGAAAGGGTTCAGGACTAACAACTGTAGAGGCATTTGCTTTCGGTTATTGTCCTGAATTGATACATATCAATGTGGGACGATTTGCAAATGATATCGGATCAGATGCATTCACAGAGTGTTCCAACTTAAATTATTTTGATTTTTATAAGGTTAAAAAGATTGGGGAAAATGCTTTCCAGGGGTGTGTAAGCTTGAAAGAGGCTACGATTCCTTTTGGAGTAACCATATTATATGATGGCACGTTTTCTCGATGCTATGGAATGAAATCTATTGAAATTCCTATAACTGTAACAAGAATCAGTACATATGCTCTTTTCAATGCCGGAAACGATAACGGTGAATATAGTTTGGTTATTAATTACAAAGGCACTTCCGAAATGTGGGATAGCGTAGATGGTAGTGAATATTTGTCAAATCACAATGTTATCTATTCAGATCAAATAATTGATCACGGTGTTGTCAATTCTACAGTCAATTGGATGTTAGATGACTCGGGTTGTTTGTTTATTTATGGTGATGGTGTTATAGATGATTATCCCGATGATATGTTCTCAAAGCCTTGGGGAGATTATTTGAGCGATATAGATAGTGTTAAAATATCGGAAGGAATCACTTCTATCGGTGCAAATTCTTTCTCGTATACAAACATTTACAGAATAGAAATTCCCGTAAGCGTAGAATTTATCTTCTGGAGTGCGGTTAATAATTGCAGTTATCTGAATGATATATCTTACGCAGGCACTTTGGCAGAATATAATGCAATTGTAACTGACGGAACACCTCCTGATGTTAATGTATATACAAACTAGTTATTCCCGCAAATTTAAGTTTACATATAAAAGATAATAAATCTTATGGAGGATTATTATGAAAAAGCAGAAAAGGGAGATCATGAAAGATCCCCGACAGCTTAAGCAGAAACTGATGGCAGTAATTTCGATGCTTGTTGTAGCAGGCGTTCTTCTGTCAACAGTAACATTTGCTTGGCTTGTAATGTCAATTTCTCCTGAAGTAAGAGGTGTAACAACAAACGTTGGAGCAAACGGAAGCCTTGAAATTGCGCTTCTCAACTCTTCAACAAGACAGGACCTCTCAACGATTCAGGGCGGCGGTGTTGGCTCATCTCTAGCTAACAATTCTCTCAGTGCTAACTACACTTGGGGTAACCTGATAGATGTCAGCGATGTTTCTTTCGGCCTCGATGACATCACACTTATGCCTGCTCGTATCAGTACAACTGCTAATGAGGATGGCACAGGATTTATCGTAAACAGCGGTATGCTTTCTGTTCCTGAATACGGATTTGACGGACGTATTATTAAGTTGAATAATAACACTATCAGCGCAGTTTACGGCTCCAATAAGTTTAGCTATACTTATGGCGTTCAGGAATATGGCGTTCGTGCTATCGGCACAGCAAGCGCGCTCACAGCGCAGGGCAGTGCTCTGGCAACAGCAAAGAGCAACATTACAACTTATAAGAACAGCGCAAACAACACAATGGTAAATACCTGGAATAAAAACGGCGCTGATCTGTTCCAGCTTTTGCTTGATCATGCAATGGCTTCCGGTGGAACAGATACATATGATGATGCAGATCTTGCTGTTATTGAAACTATGCTTGTTGATCTCAATAACTCTGTAAACTATATTGATCTTTCTCTCCGTTATGGTCTCGTTGCTTTTGCGGCAGCCAATATTGCAGAAGAATCCGACTTCATTTCTGTAAGAGACTATATCCTTGTAACAAGCAATTCCATATCTGATATCCTTGCAAAAATTGCTGAAAACAATATAACTCTTCCTGATGAGTTTTCAACTTGGGTTGATAAGCTTGGATTGGTAAAGGCAAATCTTGCTAATGCAGCGAGTGCTTGCAATCTTCTTGAGGGCGGCACATATTCTTGGGCAGAAATCAGTCAGCCTCTGAGATATATCATGAACACAGAGAGTGTATATATCGATGAGTATGCATACAAAGATATGAATATGAACGTTGCCAACTCTCTTATGGGCAAGGATGGATTCACTCTCACTCTTGCTCCCGGTTCCGGCGCATTTGCTGATATTGCTGATTTTGCTGAAGATATCAACACAACATTCACCGCTATCGGCAAGGCGATGACAGTTAAAACACTCTCCTCTCAGCAGCCTGCATACCTCGTCGTGCTTTCTTATGAAACTGACGAACTTGAAGCAGCAGGCGGTGCAGAGGGTACCACAATAGATATCACTTCAACTTTCGGTTATGCGCTTGACCTTGCGTTCCGTTGCAATGCAAGCGGCACATCCAAACTTCTGCTTCAGACAACTCCTGAGCAGAGAGTTTATGAAGATTCCACTGCTGCAAGCACTATGGGTGGCGGCAGCTATATGGAATTTACATCCACCGACGATTCTATCGACTATGCAACAAGAATTCGTCTTATGGACGCTATTCGTGTTGGTTTTGTAGATGACCAGGGGAACCTTCTAGGCGTTGCAAAGCTTAACACAAGCAACCGCGTTATTGAAGAGGGCGTTATCAAGGCTCCTCTCTATCTCTATGACTATTCATTCAGCACAGAGCTCGAAAACGAAGGCGCAATGATCATGGGCGAGCGTCATAAGGAAGACAACACAATCGCTTCTCTTGATCAGAATATTGCTAAAGCTATCACAGCAATGGTATGGATGGATGGTGACCTTGTAGATAACACAATGGTCTCTGCAGACCGTAGTGCAACTCTCGGTGGCACACTTAATCTCCAGTTCTCTACAGATGCTAACCTGGTTCCTGCAAACGACAGTGCTCTTAAAGGCCTTGAAACAAACAAGCTTGGTCTTGAAATGCTCTTCACTCAGGTTGATCCCATATATATAGCAGGTCAGGGCACATATACAACAACAAGCTGGACAGAGTTTTCCAATGCGTATAACTATGCTACATCTGTATACAATAATCCTGATTCTAACGATACACAGGTGAAGATGGCAGTTATTGATCTCGCAACAGCAAAATCTAAACTTGAAAACATTTCAACCGATACTCTCAGCGAAAGAATCAAAGAGCTTCGTGAGTTTGTAGGAACAACAGACTCTCCTTCATATTATGTAATATATAATAGCGAAGAATCTAAGTATGAACTTGTAACAGGTAGTGTTGAGGAAGCTATTAAGGGTGAAATCAAGAGAGTTGATAATAATAAAAACCTTCAGGATGAAGGTAACAACTATAAAACTCCTATCTACACAGATGCAAGCTGGGATTCTCTTGCAGAAGCAATCTACCGAGCAGAGCTCCTTCTGAACTACAACTATGAGAAAACGGTAACAGAAGCTAAAGAAACAGCTCTTGATGTTGCCATTACTGCACTTGACGAAGCCTATGAGGCTCTTGAGCGTAATGTGTACTACGTAGCATATGACTATCATGGATCACTCTATTATATGGCAATTGCAAATAAGGATGAGGTTATCACAGATACATATGGCAAGTGGTACGATTCCGAATTCAAGCGTGTTGTATCAGACCTTAGAATCCTTGAACTTGATGCAGATGCAGTAAGAGCAGATGTTGCTGATATTTCTTACAGCAGATATGTAAGCAGAGTAGACGTTAATCCGAATCAATTCCAGAATTACTATTATTTTGGTGTAAATCCCTATGTTTACCTTAACGATGATTATTATTGGGAGCTCAGAAACGATGAAATCGCCTCAATTGGTTGGAAAACATACTCTTCAAACTTTGTGAACTCTGTAACAGAGGCTGATGTAACATATCTTGAATCTCTTGTAAGCAGAGCTAAGAATCTTAGAAATGTTGTAGGCAACACTACCAGTGAGACATATCTTGATCCTTTAATAGAATATGCCGAAGATGTTCTTTATGATAGCAGTTTTGCCACATCAAGAGAGTACACGATTGATGATGTTATTAAGTATGCAGAAGATAATATTGCAACAGTAGAAGCGGGACTTCCCCAAATGACAACTCTTCAGAAGACTCTTCTTGAGGCTGCGGTTTCAAAGGCATACAGCTCCGGTGCTTATGATGCAAGATATCCCATAACAAATGATGCCGGCGAAGTAACTGGTTATGGTGACTATAAGTATCCCGCTCTCAGAGGCGCAACAACAACTGCTGAGTCTTATCTTGCTACTCCCGGTGAAATAACAAAGGTTGAAGCCAGGGTGGCCCTTGAGAATATCAATGAACAGCTTGAAGCAGCCGGTGAAACTGCAGTAACAGAGCTCAACGCAGTTGTCAAATCTGTTCCTGTAGACGAGCATCGCTACGAACCTGTTTTTGATGTAACATCTCCCAAAGGAATGCTCCATTTCAAAACACAGTTTGGTGCAGCAACTAATGAAGAGATATCCCTAACAGCTGTTATTCTCACAAAGAAAGGCGTTGTATACACAACAGATCCTGTAACATTTGAAGCATATTCAAGAGCCGGTGGTGTTAAGATTGAAAACGGTGATATCACAATCGCTAAAGGTCAAACTGTGAACCTGTCTGCAGTTCTTGAAGATAGCGAACTGTTTGGAAATCTTCCTGCTACTGAAACAATTTCCAGTTACAGCTGGTCCACTGAGAATTATAATGTATATCTCGACCGCACATGGATAAGTACTGTGTATGACGAAGCAGGTAATGTTGTCCGCGAGGGATATTATAGCTATTCATACAGCACATCTGATGCTCGTCCTGTTCTTTATACAAACTATGCTACCACAGAAACAATATATCTTACAGTATATACTAAAGAAGGAAATAGCTATACCGACAGCATTCAGGTTACAATAACAGAATAGTAATCAAAAAAAGCCACCGAGATCGGTGGCTTTTTTGAATAAAGATAAGTGAGTTTTTTAGTAGAAAAACGATAATTTACCTGCCTTCCCTTGGGGGAAGGGGGACATCGTTTCACTAGTTGGATGAGGAGTCTGGGCTTAGACCAACAATAAACGAAGCCTAGACGCCTCAATCAGCACCGTACTTCGTGCTAGCCAGCTTCCCCACCAACTTTCCGAAGGACAGTTGTGGGAAGCCTTAACGTTATAAACAATAATTTATACAACAACCTTTAACAAAAAAGAAAAGCGGCGCAAACGCGCCGCTTTAATGCTTTTATTTTTTGTTTCTTTTTTTGAATATCTTGTTTCTGAAAAGGATGATGTTCAAAACAACGAAGAATGCTGCAAGAATAATAGTGGTGAGAACAGGTTTCACGGGAGCAAGCAATGCAAGGAACATAAGGGGGAACCCGAACACGATTGCAGGGAAGTTCTGATAAACAAGGTTATCAGCTGCAGGAGTTTCAAAATCGCCATCAATCTCGCGGAGGAGAATGATACCTGTACTTGCTGTACCTGTAAGCATACCGTACATTGCAAGGAACTGTTCTTCCTGATACTCTTTAAACAGGGTTCTTGCAACGATACGGTTATAAACGAATGTGATAGACAGACCAACAATACCAAGAATAAGAGCGATGCCCCAATACTGTTCAAGCACGTCAAGGCGGATTGCTGCAACACCTGCCACGATCATAACATCAAAGAAAAAGTTTTCTGTGCGTGTGAGCAGGAAGTTATTTGTGTAATCTCTTTTCACGATGTTGTATTTTCGAAGAATTTTGAAAACTGTTTTAACGAGTGTTGCACAAAGAACGCCAAGCAGAAAGTTGAAACCAAAAATTGTAGCTTTCATACCGGGAAGAAGTTTTCCCAGGAAATACATAATAAGATAAGCTATCAGGTATGAAACAAAAATGAGCGAAAGCTGAACTGTCATCTTATCAATGCTTTCCTGCATGGGAATTTCATTTGCCCCTTCTATTTTATCTGTGTTAAGTTTGTTCTTGTTTCCGGCAGTTTTTAGTGTGCCGCGGCGCTTCATAATATTCAGGTGGATAACACCGCCGATAGCTGCGCTGAGGAAACCGAGAGCAGCAATTGTGAGTCCGAAACTCTTGCCTCCGGAAAAACCGAACTGTGTTTCGTAGATATTGCCGTAGTTAAGTGCCTGTCCTGTACCTTGTCCGAACCCGAAGGGAAGAATAAGACCGGCAGCAGGGAAGAACCCCTTAATAATGAACGCGGCAACCATTGTGATAACCATGCCAAAAACGCCCTGCAGAAGATATGTAGAAACTGTTGTAACACCTGTGTTAAACACTTCAGACGCTCTTTTCTTTGTCATTTTAGCATCAGATGTTGTGAGCGCTGAAGCTATAAAACCAAGTGCAAGCGCGTGGTAGGTGATCATTTCAAGGGTATCTGTTCCTTTTCCTCCGAAGATTGCAGCATCGAACATCACCTCGCCTGTTATAGCTTTATAGATAGCTGCAACAATTATGAGAACGATACCGCCGATAACGGAAGTAGGTATAAGAGACTCTTTGAGAAACGGTATACGTCTTTTGAGAATGTTACCAACAAGAAGACTGCTCAATAGAACTGCAAACAGGAGAATTGCTCCCCAAACACTATAATCCCAAAAATTTGACATTGTTATCTCCTTTAATTATATTTTTATATCTGTAGTAAAGATTTACATATTTAAGAGCATTAAAGCTTTTTGAGCCCTTGAGTTGATATATCTTTTCACCGTGATAAAGATTAACTTTGTTCTTTCCGAGAACACTGACAGCGGATACTTCAGCAAACGTGAAAACTGTTTCGTTATCGTTGACCTCTGTAATTATCTTGTCCCCGAATAGCTTAACAGGTGCATTTTTCTGCAATAGAATCTTCTTTTTATAAGGAACGACTTCTGAAATACTTGCCACTTCGTCATATAGAGGGGAATCACAGTTTTCAAGAGTGTTAAGGTTATTCACATAATCCTTCTGATAGTTGTACCAGTCAGCAACAAATCTAAAGGGCAGGTCATAACCAACGCCTTTAAGCTCTTTGGAGGGGAGATATTCAGCTTCTTTTCCGCATTTAAGACATTTAACCTTGGTGTTATGACTCACAAAGGTGGAAAGCCCGCAATCGGGGCAAACATAGAGCACTCTTTCAAGATATTCAGCATTCTTTTTATGATAGAAGTTGCCATCAGCAACGGCTTCGTCAACGTAAAGCCCTTTTTCAATAATTGCGAAAAGCTCGTCATCGGAGAGGGAAGAATATTCTTCAGGTTCAATCACTTGAGCAACGTATCCTCTCATTTTGCCCTTGCGAACAACGTCACTCCAACGGGGATGAACACCGTAGCCACCCTCAATGCGATAGATAGCAATGGGGAGCTTAAGCTTTCTTGCAAGAGAAGCTATTGCAGGGCTCATATATTCGGTTTTTCCGCTGTAAGTGCGGTTGCCTTCAGGAGCCAACGCAATAGTGCCGCCTTCTTTTGCAACGCGAATACAGTTGAGAATTGCCTGAATATCAGTTGTTTGCTTTTTTATGGGAATGGGCGCAACAAGATATCTGAGCAAAGAGGAGACAAAGCCAAGTGAGAATATGTCCTCGCTGGCAAGGTAGTATATGGGTCCTTTAAAAGCCATGCCAACAAAGAACTGGTCAAAGCCGGTCTGATGATTGAAAAGCACAAGATACTGTCTTCCGTTTTGTTCCTTGAAGCGTTCAACCTTAAGGCCGTATTTAAGTACACAATATGGCTTCAAAATGGCACAAGCAACGTTTCTTACAATACGATGCCTGAATTTAAGCCATTTAGCTCTTTTTTTCTTCTTCATTTGTAAACCGCCTATCCAATAAAATGTGGATGTTGTAATTACAACTTTGTTTGCCTAACTAATATATTTTATCACATTTTTTGTCATTTGTACAGTTTTTTTGCTTTTTTTACAGTTTCTTTGCCGCAAAGCCTTCGCCATTTAAAGGGAGAAGGTGGATTTAACGCAAGCAAAGACAGAGGGGAGAATATCATATATATAGGTCTATCTTTCCGTCACGCTTTCAGTCGTGGTAGCTCAAAAAATAAAAACCAGCCTATTGGCTGGTTTAGTATATTTAACAGAAAATGATGTCCTTATTTAATCAGATTCTCATCAAGTTCAAAGTATTTGCATGGATATATATATGCGATATCAGGTTGATTTTGTAATCCGATTAAAAAGAATTCGTCTCCTGCAATCGATATATTGTCAAGTCCCTGCAAGCTGAAATTAAATTCGTTACTCCAAGAATAATGCATGGAAACATTTGGAACTCGCCATGAAGTGCCACCATCAAAATAATAAAAATTTACTGGTTTGGTTGTTCTGGCTTTGGTGCCGTATTGGTGTGGATCATAAATTACTTCGCTGGAAATATGACTGAAAATTTTTTTTGAAATCGAAATATCTTCGCATCTTGTTAATGATAAAATCTCTTTTTTTGATTTTTTATATTCTCTATATTTTATAGTGAAGCGAGTGATATGGAAAACAGCAATCAAAAAAACAAGTATGATAACAAAAATATTATTTACAAGGATACATACAAGTATAGCTAACAGAGTTATTGGTATAATCTGCGAAAAAAGCCAATTTAATTTAGTTGATAATTGTAAATCCACAACCTTCAATAGATCCTGCTTAATGGCTTCAAGTCTGATGGTTTCTTTTTTCATAAATCTTCGCACCACCTTTCTGTTTTTATTGTAGCATAGGAATGCATCGTTGTCAATCTGTTTGCACTTGGTAGGGATGGCGCCACGATATCCCGAGAAATAATGGATTCAGATATGCGAAACTTGATTAATTTACTGCGTAGGGGCGACCTGTGCATGAAAGGAACATTCTTGCTGTTCGTCTGTTTTCATTGAATATAATAATCACCATTCGGGTGATAGGCGTCCCAGTGTGCGTCGCATCTCTTTTCCTTTCGCCTTGGTACACTCGGCTCGGAAAAATCGTGCTTTTGCACACACCGTTTGAGAAAACGATAATCAATCGTTTTCTCTGCATTAACCCGTAATTGAACCTCCGCTTCGCGTTCGGTTCAAGCAGAGTAACGCCTCCAGAACGAAAAAAGCAACCCTATTGGGTTGCTTTCGTTCTGGAGGCGTCACCCGGATTTGAACCGGGGAATAACGGTTTTGCAGACCGTGGCCTTACCGCTTGGCTATGACGCCGAATGTTATAATAAATAGCCCGCAATCAGCTTTGCTGATCACTTGGCTATGTGTTTTTATTAAAACGAGCCGCATTTTTATGCGGCTCATGTGGAGCGGATTACGGGGCTCGAACCCGCCACCTCAACCTTGGCAAGGTTGCGCTCTACCAAATGAGCTAAATCCGCATATGGTGCCTCCGGTCGGAATCGAACCAACGACACGGAGATTTTCAGTCTCCTGCTCTACCAACTGAGCTACAGAGGCGTACTTCTTTAAAAAAGAAGTGGCGACCCGAAGGGGGCTCGAACCCCTGACCTCTAGCGTGACAGGCTAGCGCTCTAACCAACTGAGCTACCGGGCCATATGGTGGAAACAATAGGGCTCGAACCTATGACCCTCTGCTTGTAAGGCAGATGCTCTCCCAACTGAGCTATGCTTCCATTTTCGCCGCATTTCTCACGCGGCTTTGTTATTATATCAAACCACTTTTCGTTTGTCAACATATTTTTTGAACTTTTTTAAATCTTTTTTTATGTTTGGTAATATGCCCAATTTCATTTGTTCCAACGGGCTCCTCTTTCGCGTTTTGCCCTAAAAAAATCGCGTAAGAGAGCAGAACACTCCTCTTGCAGCACTCCGGAGATAATTTCAGGCTTATGATTAACAGGCAATTGTGTGATATCTGTCATTGAACCCATAGCTCCTGCTTTTGTGTCATATGCGCCAAAAACAACCTTTGCTATTCTTGCGTTTACTATCGCTCCTGCGCACATAAGGCAGGGTTCCAATGTAACGTAGAGCTCGCAATCTTTCAGGTGCCATCCACCAAGCTTTTTGCAAGCTTCTCTGATTGCAGAGGTTTCAGCGTGAGCTGTTGCATCATTTTCAGTTTCTCTGCCGTTTCCGCAAGCAGCGATGATTTCCCCGTTTTTTACAATAACTGCTCCAACGGGGACCTCGTCATATTCTATGCATTCTCTTGCTTTTTCAAGAGCAACCCTCATAAATTCTTCGTTGCGATCCATAAAAAATCCTCAAAATTGAATTAACATTAGTATATCTCACAACTTTCAAAAAGTCAACTCACTTGAATCGTTCGGTCAATTATGATATACTAAAAACAGTAAAACAAAACGGAGTTGATATTCTTGTTTGATACAGTAATTTTCGATCTTGATGGCACTTTGCTTAACACATTACCCGATCTGCATGCTGCCACAAATTATGCCCTTTCAAATAGTGGCTTTCCAAGCCGTACTCTTGATGAGGTACGTCGCTTCGTGGGAAACGGCATTTTAAATCTCATAAAGCAGGCTGTACCTGAAGGCACGGACGAGGCTGAAACTATGATTGTTTTTGAGTGTTTTAAGGCTTATTACGGTGAGCACTCAAATGATATGACAAAAGCATACG
>JAFXGC010000118.1 GCA_017513325.1 Clostridia bacterium | reverse complement strand
GGTACCATCGGTCACGTTGACCACGGTAAGACCACTCTTACCGCTGCAATCACCAAGTACCTTTCTCTTGGTAACGGCGCAGAGTTTATGGCATACGACCAGATCGACAACGCTCCCGAAGAAAGAGCTCGTGGTATCACAATCAACACAAGACACGTTGAGTACGAAACAGACGCTCGTCACTACGCACACGTTGACTGCCCCGGACACGCTGACTATGTTAAGAACATGATCACAGGTGCAGCTCAGATGGACGGTGCTATCCTCGTTGTTGCTGCTTCCGACGGTCCTATGCAGCAGACACGTGAGCACATCCTTCTCGCTCGTCAGGTTGGCGTTCCTGCAATCGTTGTATTCATGAACAAGTGCGACCTCGTTGACGACGAAGAGCTCCTCGAACTCGTTGAAATGGAAATTCGTGAGCTTCTCTCCGAGTACGACTTCCCCGGTGACGATATTCCGATCATCAAGGGTTCTGCTCGTGTAGCTCTCGATGCTGCTAACGACGCTTCCGACCCTGCTTACGCTCCTATCCAGGAACTTATGGCTGCTGTTGACGAATACATTCCTACACCTGAAAGAAAGTCTGACCTTGACTTCCTTATGCCTGTAGAGGACGTATTCTCCATCTCTGGCCGTGGTACAGTTGCTACAGGTAGAGTTGAGCGTGGTACAGTTAAGGTATCCGATACAGTTGAAATCATCGGTCTTACAGAAGAGAGAAAGACAACTGTTGTTACAGGTGTTGAAATGTTCCACAAGCTTCTTCCCCAGGCTGAAGCTGGTGACAACATCGGTGCTCTTCTCCGTGGTGTAGCTAAGAACGAGATCGAAAGAGGTCAGGTTCTTTGTAAGCCCGGTTCCGTAAACCCCCACACAAAGTTCGTTGGTCAGGTTTACGTTCTTACAGAAAAAGAAGGCGGACGTCAGAAGCCCTTCTTCTCTGGCTACAGACCTCAGTTCTACTTCAGAACAACAGACGTTACAGGTACAATCACACTTCCTGCTGACGTTGACATGTGCCGCCCCGGCGATAACGTTGATATGACAGTTGAGCTTATCACACCTATCGCTATTGAAAAGGGTCTCCGTTTCGCTATCCGTGAGGGTGGTAGAACAGTTGGTTCCGGCGTTGTTGCTGAAATCCTTGCATAATTAACTTTTTAGTTAATATATTATCCCGGAGTGTAACAACTCCGGGATAAACCATATATACTGATATTATCTTTGAGGAATGGTGTAAATCCTTACCGGCGGTGATTGCTTTTAAGCATAAGTCCGCGACCTCCTGTTATGTGGAGCTGAATAGGTTAAAATCCTATACCGACGGTTATAGTCCGGATGTTAAAAGATATTAGCTTTGTTTTTTACAAGGCATATTATTCCCCCTTCTTCGAAAGGGGCTTTTTTTATGAAAACAAATACTCTTGAAAAAACGAAAAAACTCGTTACCATAGCATTGTTTTGCGCAGTTGCATACATAGGCATGTATTTTCGCATAAACGTGTCATTTCTTACATTTGACCTTAAAGACGCCTTTATGACTGTAGGCGCTATGTTTTTCGGACCTATTGCAGGAATCACAATGGCGGCAATTGTAGCATTGCTTGAATTCATATCCATCAGTGATACCGGGATTTACGGTCTCATTATGAATTTTCTTTCAAGCGCAGTGTTTGCTTCTGTTGCGCCACTGGTATATAAATACAGACGTAAGCTTTCAGGAGCCGTAGTCGGACTTTTGTTATCTGTAATCTGTACTGTTGGTATTATGATAGCTGCAAATCTTTTTATCACTCCATATTATATGGGAGTGGATATCGAAGCTGTCAAAGGCTTGATACCAACACTGCTACTGCCCTTTAACCTCACAAAATCCATTCTTAATGCTTCTTTGGTACTGTTGCTTTACAAACCCGTTACAACCGCGATGAAAGCTGTAAAGCTTATAAAAACAACACAAGCTCCAACAACACAGACCAACAGAAAAGTTTACAGCATTGCTGTCGTTTTAGTCTCACTTTTACTTATATCGGCTTGCTTTGTAGTTTTCTTTGTATTTATGAATGGAAAAATCTGATTTTACCTAATCTTAACTTGACTTTGAATATAATCTGATATACAATTAAATAGATAATTCGACAACAAAACAAAGGAATCATAAATTTATGGATTTTAAAAACATTCTGTACATTTTTCTTTGCTCAATGGTGCCGATAATTGAGCTCCGCGGAGCTATACCAATGGGCGCTGCTCTTGATATTCCGTTCTATATTAACTATGTTGTATGTGTTATAGGAAATATACTCCCCGTCCCATTCATTCTGCTGTTTATTCGTCAGATACTGCATTGGATGAAGAAAGTCCCCAAGTTAGCTAAAATTGCTATATGGGTTGAAAACAAAGCTGAGAAAAACAAAGCCAAAGTTTTGAAATATGCTACATTCGGCCTTTACGTTTTCGTTGCTCTGCCACTTCCCGGAACAGGTGCGTGGACAGGAGCTCTTGTTGCAGCAATGCTGGATATGCGAATGAAAAAATCTATTCCGGCAATTTTATTTGGCGTTATGACCGCGGGAGTTATTATGTCACTTGCAAGCTACGGCGCAATTGGATTCCTTAAATTCCTTCTTTAATATCAAAGCCTCAAACTGCAAAGCAGTTTGAGGCTTCTTTTTATTTTTTCATCTGACGCAAAAAAGTTAGTATTGCAACAATAAGAATGACTACTGCATAAGCCAGCACCCACCACAAGTGCTCAAATACATTGGAGAAATCTCCATTGAGAACGGATCTCTCCAGCTCTACTGCGTGAACAAAAGGTAAAACGTAGGCTATGTCTTTAAACAAGCCCCCAACAAGATCAAGATCAAACCATATTCCCGATAACCACGCAGAAAGATTCGTTAGCAAAGCTCCACATATCCCCCCAACCTGTTTATCATTAAACACACTTCCGCATAGCAAACCTAAAGCTATATACAGCAGTGAAACAGGTATGATAAACAAAACCGCATATAAAACTCCCACAGTAATTTCCAGTCCGAGAAATACGGCCGCAATATAGCAAATAACGCATTGCACAACAGCAATAGGTACAATTGGCAAAGTATATCCAATAATAAAGTCAACAGCCGTAAGAGGTGTAGTATACAAACGTTGCAGCAACGAACTTCCTCTATCTTTGGCAATAATAGTTGCGGAAAACAATGTCATAAATGACAAGCCGAAAACTGTAACGCCGGGAGTCAATCGTTGAATCTGAAACAATTCAACAGGGATATTCGCTTGAATGACACTTAATAATAAAATAAGAACAAGGGGAAAACCAAGGCCAAATATAAGATTCAATGGATCTCGTATAATTTCTTTCGTATTCCTGTTTGCAAATGCAATCATCCTCATATTACTTCCCCCTTTACTATTTTTATAAACGCTTTTTCAAAGTTCTCTGTATTTGCTTTACTTTTTATTTCGTTAGGAGTTCCACAGGCAAGAAGTTTTCCATCCCTCATTATACCAACTCTATCCGAAAGTGCTTCTGCCTCTTCCATATAATGCGTGGTTAACACTATTGTTATCTTCCCTTTTAAATCACGTATTATATCCCAAAGTTCGCTTCTCGCAATTACGTCGAGACCAAGAGTGGGCTCATCAAGAAAAAGTATTTCAGGCTCGCTTATAAGCGCCATAGCGATACTCAACCTTCTCTGCCATCCCCCCGATAATTTCCCTGCCTTTTTTTTAATAATTTCATCTAGAGAAAGTAATCTGCTTAACTCTGCAATTTTACTCTTACTTTTTTCTTTAGAAAATCCGTGCACCCCGCACATAAGCTCAAGATTTTCTTTTACTGTTAATCCGGGTGCTACTGCAGTTTCCTGCGGTGAAACAGCTATAATAGACTTAATTTTATCACTATCATCGTTTATACTGTTACCATTCAGAAAAGCCTTGCCAGACGTTGCCGAAACAATGCACGACAGCATTTTTATTGTTGTTGTTTTTCCGGCACCATTTACTCCAAGTAGTGAAAACAGCTCACCTTTATCTATAGTCAAACTAAGATTGTCAACTGCTGTTACATCTTTATACTTTTTAGTTAAACCTTCTATTCTTACTGCTGTCATTTTCAATCCCCTTCAAACTGCTTTTTCAACCCTTGGTAAACATCCGTTATCATTTTACTTATAAATGAAAAATCAAGCTCTAAATAGCTCGTAGCCAGCATAGTTGCAATACCATGAACACATGCCCAAATTTCAAGATGAAACAGCTGAGCTATATCGTCAGTCAAATTAACATTATCCTTAACCATCCCCTTCATCTGATTATTTAACTCTGATTCTGCTTTCATATCTTCATTAGTTCTGTCTCTCATATAAAGTAACTTGAACAACTCTTTTTCTTCAGAAGCGAAGCGAATGTAAGCCATACCGCTGGCTTTATAAGCAGGGTATTCTCCTTTATCTATTTCTTTATTCAAAAACTCCACAAATATTCTTTCGGCTTCTGCTACCGCCTCGAGCTTTAATTCATCCATATTCTCAAAATTGGAAAATATGGGCTGGGTTGAACAATTTAAAACAGCTGCAACATTCCTTGCATTAATAGCTTCTGCTCCTTTGTCTCTTACTATATCAATAGCAGTTTTGATTATGTCCTCTTTTGTTATTTTAACCTTAGGTGGCATGGCATACTCCTTTTATAACTTTTGTTATATATCAATTGTTATTTTACCAAAACACACTATAATTGTCAAGAAAAAAGCACCGCAAATGGAGACTCTTCGTAAAGAAGTTTTGCTTATTAAATCAAATAAACCTTCCGACAATTATCGGAAGGTTTATTTTTTCTCAAATTCTTCACCTGTTATCAAAAAATTGATAGAAACATTAAAATATTTTGACATTGCTACTAATAACGAAAGGGAAGGTTCTCTTTTGCCGTTTTCATAATACGATAAAGATTCACGTGAAATGTGTAAATCCATCGCAACCTTTTGTTGGTTTAGATTGCGTTGCTTTCTTATAAGTTTTAATCCAAGCATGAAATCACCCTTGATTTTATTGTAACCTTTTGTTACAATAAAAATGTAACATTATGTTACGTTTGGAGGGTGGTCACATGGCAGGAAATAGTAATTTACATAAGGCAATCGTTAATAAAAAAGATGAATTTTATACTCAATTAGTTGATATAGAGTTAGAACTAAAACATTACAGAAAGCATTTTTTAGGAAAAACCGTTTTCTGTAATTGTGATGACCCATACGAAAGCAACTTTTTCAAATATTTTGCAATGAACTTTAATTTTTTAGGTCTTAAAAAGTTGGTTGCTACTTGCTATATGGGTTCTCCCGTTGTTGGCGAACAGTTTGAACAACTGTCTTTATTTGATATTTTACCGAGCGAAGAAAACACACCGAAAAGATTTCCGTATAAAATTGAGATAACCGAAGTTATTGACATTAACGGGGACGGTGCTGTTGATTTAACTGATGTTGAATATCTATTACGAAACAAAAACAATGTTTTGACTTTGCTTGACGGGGACGGAGATTTTCGTTCCCCCGAATGTATTGAGATTTTAAAACAAGCGGATATTGTTGTTACAAATCCACCGTTTTCTTTGTTTAGAGAATATATAGCACAACTTGTCGAATATGATAAAAAATTTCTTGTTATAGGAAACCAAAATGCAATAACCTATAAAGAAATTTTTCCCTTGATTAAAGACAATAAACTATGGTTGGGAGTGTCTATGAATGGTAGTAATAGATATTTTCAAGTGCCCGACGATTATCCTTTAACCGAGAAGACAGGTAAAATTGTTGATGGTAAAAAATATGCTTTTGTTAAAAGTGTAGTTTGGTTTACGAATTTAGAAACACCTAAAAGACGAGTAAAAATTGAATTATATAAAAAATACACTCCCGAAGAATATCCCAAGTATGATAACTATAATGCCATAAATATAGATAAAGTATCAGAAATTCCCGAAGATTACTATGGCGAAATGGGCGTTCCCGTAACATTTTTGCATAAATACAACCCTGAACAATTTGAAATTATAGGTTGTGCTGATTATACTGGAAAATATGGTTCGGACGAAATTGGAGTTTCAAGAATTGGTGAACAATGGATGGAAAAGTATAGAAAACAAGGCGGTAGAGGACACTATACTGCAAATATGACAAGTCTTGTCTATTATGATAATGACGGAAATGCTTGTAACACATTCAAAAGAATACTCATTAGGAGAAAACAATAATGGATATACAATTACACGAAATAACCGTTAGAGATGTGTTTGACGGATATTATAACGATGAAGAAAGTGGGCAAGTTGTTGCCTTTGGTGGCAAATTAAATGTTCGCCCTGCTTATCAAAGAGAGTTCGTATATGATGATAAAAAGAAAGTTGCCGTTATGAACTCTATATTACATAATTTTCCGTTGAATGTTATGTATTGGTCGGAGAACGAAGACGGAACGTACGAAATGTTGGACGGACAACAAAGAACCATATCTATTTGCGATTGGTTGGATAATGGATATTCTATTTTCGCCAATCCCAATTCTCCATTGACCCCCTACTATGCACACACATCAAAGGAAATCACGGAACAAGTGCTTGACTATAAATTGATGATTTATATTTGCAAAGGCACTGACACCGAGAAATTGGATTGGTTCAAAATCATCAATATCGCAGGAGAAAAATTAACCGAGCAGGAATTAAGAAATGCCATTTATACGGGCGAATGGTTGAGTGATGCTAAAAAGTATTTCAGTAAAAACCAGTGTATCGCCTATAAGATTGGCGAAAGGTATATGAACGGTTCTACCATAAGACAAGATTATCTGCAGACCGTTTTAAGTTGGGTATCTGCAAGGGAAAACAAGACCATTGAACAGTATATGGCAGAACACCAACACGACACCC
>JAFXGC010000117.1 GCA_017513325.1 Clostridia bacterium | reverse complement strand
TTAAAGTCAGAATATGGTGAATATGATTTGTTCATAGCAGCAACGGCAGCAACTAACATTCTTTTCTTTTCCATAAAATCACCTCTTTATTAAATTCTAACATTGCAATAATATATTGTCAACAAAAAAGCACCAAGTTAAATACTTGGTGCTTAATCTGTTTATACAGGATGAACCTGCTTTTCTTTATCTGCATTGTCTGCATCAATGCCGTATTTCTTTGCTTTTCTATATTCAAAGAATTTGGTTGCAACCTGTTCAAAGAGGGCATAAGAAAGTACATCTTCGTCCTGTTCGATATACTGTGCACACTTTTCTCGAAGAGAATCAAGCTCAGGAGCGAGTTTATCAGCGGGACGACAAGTTATAGGTTCTTCATCACCGATAATTTTCTTTCTGAAATCATCAGAAATCGGAGCAGGGCAGCTACCGTATTCGCCACGAACAACGCCCTTGAATTCTTTTGAAACAAGTTTATATCTTTCACCGCCAATTACATTAAGAACAGCTTGTGTACCAACGATCTGTGAAGAAGGGGTTACAAGCGGAGGATAGCCGGCATCTTCGCGTACTCTGGGTACCTCAGCGAGTACTTCGTCAAGTTTATCAGACTGGCCTGCCTGCTTCAGCTGGGACACAAGGTTGGAAAGCATACCACCGGGAACCTGATAGAGAAGTGCATTAACGTCTACTTTAAGAACTTTGGGATCAAGAACACCGTTAGCAAGATACTTTTCACGGATAGGTGTAAAGTATTTGCATATCTTATCAAGCTGTTTTAGGTCAATACCTGTATCATACCCTGTACCTTCAAGAGTTGCTACGATAGGCTCAGTTGGGGGCTGAGATGTACCAAGGGCAAGGGGAGAAATTGCTGTGTCAACAATATCAACACCGGCCTCAACAGCCTTAAGGATCGTCATAGAAGCAAGACCTGATGTGTAGTGAGTGTGAAGCTGAATCGGAACCTTGACAGTTTCTTTAAGAATTTTTACAAGATCATAAGCGTCATAAGGCTTGAGAAGGCCAGCCATATCTTTGATACAGATAGAATGAGCTCCCATATCTTCAAGTCTTTTTGCATATTCAGCGAAAGCTTCGTTTGTGTGGTAAGGACTTGTTGTGTAGCAGATAGCTGCCTGAACATGTCCGCCTTCTTTGATTGTAGCTTTGATCGCTGTTTCAAGGTTACGAGCATCGTTAAGAGCATCAAATATTCTGAGAATATTAATACCGTTAGCGATAGACTTCTGAACAAAATATTCAACTACGTCATCAGAATAGTGTCTGTAACCAAGGATATTCTGACCTCTGAAAAGCATCTGAAGGTCAGTGTTCTTAGCTTTATCGCGGATCTTACGGAGACGTTCCCAAGGATCTTCGTTAAGAAAACGGAGACAGGAGTCAAATGTAGCGCCGCCCCAAGCTTCGAGGGAGTGATATCCAACCTTGTCAAGCTCCTCAACAATAGGAAGCATTTCTTCAGTTGTCATACGAGTTGCGAAAAGTGACTGGTGAGAGTCGCGCAACACGGTTTCTGTTATTTTAACTTTAGCCATATTAATTATCCTTTCTCGTTATTCTTACCAAGCCCATGAGAGGAATACACCGGCTGCAACGGCAGAACCGATTACACCTGCTACGTTAGGACCCATTGCGTGCATAAGAAGGAAGTTAGAGGGATCATATTCCTGACCAACCTTCTGGGATACACGAGCCGCCATAGGTACGGCTGAAACACCGGCACTACCAATAAGGGGATTTATTGCATTGCCACCGCAAACAATATTCATAATTTTTGCAGTTAAAAGGCCACCAACTGTGGATACACAGAAGGCTGCAAGTCCACAAACGATGATAAGAATAGTTGTTCCCTTAAGGAAGTTGTCAGCACTTGCTGTTGCACCTACAGTTATGCCAAGGAATATTGTAACAATATTCATAAGTTCATTCTGAGCTGTTTTTGAGAGTCTGTCAGTTACTCCACAAACATTAATCAGATTACCGAACATCAAGCATCCGATAAGTGGTACAGCATCTGGTACGATAAGACCTACAATAAACATAACAACGATCGGGAAGATAATTTTTTCTGTTTTGGAAACAGGACGAAGGGCCGTCATTTTAATTCTTCTCTCTTTGTTGTTAGTAAACAATTTCATA
Organism: Clostridia bacterium; assembly: GCA_017513325.1. Taxonomy (GTDB): domain Bacteria; phylum Bacillota; class Clostridia; order Oscillospirales; family CAG-272; genus Avispirillum. The sequence continues at coordinate 3,383 of JAFXGC010000117.1, read as the reverse complement.
AAAGGAGGCTGAATCATAGGAATTAGAGCCATATAGCTGTAAGCTGCTATTGCTATTGCACCAAGTAAAGAAGGTGCAAGAGTTTTTGTAACCAGAATAGCTGTCGGACCATCAGCACCACCGATGATACCAATTGCCGCAGCTTCCTGAGGTGAGAATGCACCAGATGCTAGCGCTAAGAAAAATGCTACAAAAACACCCAGCTGCGCACCCGCACCTATAAGCAGACTTTTAGGGTTTGAGATCAAAGGTGTAAAGTCAGTCATTGCACCGATACCGATAAATATCAATGAAGGATAAATACCTAATTTTACACCTAGATAGAGAATATCAAGCAATCCTCCATCGTGAAGAACCTGGCTGAAGCTAATGTCCTGCTGAATGAAAAAATCCAGATGGAACATATTAGCTCCGGGAAGATTAGTAAGAAGCATGCCGATAGCTATGGGTAACAACAAAAGAGGTTCAAACTGTTTGACAATAGCCAGATACACTAAAGCAAATGCTATAACAAACATAGCAATGGTTTTTAATGTATCCAACCCACTGTCCATATTAAACAGTCTTGCTATACCGGTGCTCTCTAAAAAATTAAGAATACTTTCAAGCATTTAAATCGTTTCCTTTCAATAGATTTTGATTGATGAAACGATTAGTTAAGTGTAATAATAACGTCGCCGGATTGAACAGAAGCGCCAACAGGAGCCTCGATGCTTGCGACAACGCCGCCCTTTTCACAGAAGATTTCATTTTCCATCTTCATTGCTTCGAGAATGCAAACAAGACCGTTAGCAGGAACTGTATCACCAACTTTAACGTTCATTTTAAGAATTGTACCGGGCATAGGAGCTGTTACTTTAACTGCGCCCTTAGGGCCCGCAGGAGCCGCAGCTTTAGGAGCAGCCTTGGGAGCAGGTGCCGCTGACACGGGAGCAGGTGTTGCAACAGGTGCTGATCCTGTCGCATCTGCTTCTTCTACAAATACTTCGTATGTTACACCATTAACAGTGATATTATATTTTTTCATGATTATTTTCCTCCGAAATTCTATTATTTGCTATTCCAACCATTTGCGCCACTGACTCTCTTGTAGCTTACAACACGGAAGGGAAGAGTGCTACCTGACTGAGCAGAATATGCTGCAATAGCTGCAGTAATTACTGCAATTAGTTGAGTATCGTCTTCAACAGTTTCAGTTACTTCTTCAACTTCGGTTAATGAAGTTTCTTCCTTGAGTTCTTTTGCAGTATTTAATGTTGCTTCTGCAATTTTTTTAGCTTTTTTCTGTGGTATATCATAAGCAAAAATTCTGAAAAGTATTAATGCAAGCCACAGTGTAACAAGAACTGAAAATACAGTACCAAGACCAACAACAAAAACTTGAAGACCATAAGCCATTCTTTCAGCGAATGACATAACATCAGCTGTTGATAAAAGGATATTAGTCATAGTTATCCTCCTGATTAAAGAGGCATATTAGCATGACGTCTTGTAGGCGCACATTTGCTTTTAGCGCTGAGCATCATAATTGCGCCGCCAATACGCTGTCTAAGCTCTGCGGAATCAATTATATCATCAATTTCGCCCGCAGAAGCCGCTGCAACGGGAGAACCAACGGTTTCATCCCATTCGGTTTCAAGCTGTTCACGAGTAACATCAGCTGTGATTTTATCGTTCCAAAGGAAAGCAACTGCTTTTTTAGCACTCATAACACCTATTTTGGCACTGTCAAGTGCAAGAACAATATCAGAACCCAAAGCTTTTGATCCCATAAGAGAGAAGACAGCACCATAAGCTTCGCCTGCAATAACTGTTATCATAGGAGTTTTAGCTCCTGCATAGGCATAAGCCAACTTAGCGAGTTCTGATGCATAAGGCGAAGCTTCCGCTTCAAGTGAAACGTCAGGTCCTTCGCTATCAAGGATGGTAACAACGGGGATGTTGAAGCTATCGCAGAAAGAAATCATTCGAGCGGCTTTTCTGGCAGCTGCAGCTGTAAGAATACCTCCGTTTACACTCTTTCTGTTTCCAACTACTCCCGCTACTATACCGCCTAAAGAAACGAGACCACAGGCAAGTTCTTTTGCATATGAAGCATAGAGCTCAAGGAATGTGGAATTATCAGCAAATGTTTTAATAAGATCTGAAACGTCCTTAGTAGCCTCATATTCGGAAATATCAACAAGTCGATTTATGTCGTCATTTGAAATTTCCATAACTGTACCTTCAGCATTATTCATAGGAAGGTAAGAGAGAAGATTCTGTGTTTTTATGATGCAATCGCCATCATTAACAGCAGTAATTGCTGCAAGTCCACTCTTTGACACGAAATCAGCCTTACCAGCATCAGGAGCATTCATAACGAAGGGAGCATTAAAGCTGATATTACCATTCTTTTCAGATACTATAACAAAATCGAACATTCCAGCCACTACAGCTGCACTACCGGCACATACACCGGGGATAACTGCAATCTGAGGAATAACGCCGGATGCTTCTGCTACACAGTTCATAATTGTTCCATATCCTGCAAGTGCACGTACACCTTCGGGGAGAAGGGCACCTGCTGAATCAAAAATGCCAACTACAGGAGCACCATTCTGAATAGCAAGTCGGTAGATTTCTTTGATTTTCTTTGCCTGGGCTTCGCTCAATGCGCCTTTTGTGCGTGAGTAATCCTGGCTGAATGCGTAAACGAGTCTGCCGGAAACTGAACCCCAACCACAAATAACACCTTCAAAAGAGTCGTTATCGTTGGCGTCAAGCTCACTCTTAACACGACGAACATAGGCACCGCTTTCCATAAAGGTTCCTTCATCAAACAGAGCTTCAATTCTGCCCCTTGCAGTGAGGCACTCAGCGGGAGCAACCGCTTTCGCTTCAGTTTCTGCAAGAAGTTTACGAAGAGCAGACACTGTTTTGACACCGGTTTCTTTCAATGTTGCCAGCAGTGTGTCAAAATTTTTCTTGTCCATTTACTGACCTCCGTCAATATTAAATTTTACGTTTTTCATAAATTAGGATAAAATACTAAAATTTTAACCCATTTTAAATAATTATACTATTTTTGATTAAGATTTTCAAGAGTTTTATCACAAAATACATAATAAAATTAAAAAACGCCATAAAAATTTATGGCGTTTAATCATTAAATTTGTCAAGAAGTTCAAGCCTCATTTTAGCATATTCATATGCGCTTTTGTAATCCCCAATTTCTTTGTAGCAATACTCAAGTTTCTCTGTAGTATAATATCTTACAAAAAAATTCGGTGATAGATCGAAAATGCAGTTCAGTCTTTCTATTGCCGCTGAATAATTGAGGTTATCAATATATGATACTGCTCGCAAATAATTGTCAAAAGTTTTATCGTTAAATTTAGGTA
>JAFXGC010000116.1 GCA_017513325.1 Clostridia bacterium | reverse complement strand
TAGCGATACACGAGCCAAAGGTATCGTCAGATACCGCAACTTTTATCGTGCCGCCGTTAACGGTCATATTATCTGATGATATAGCGGTTCTATAAGCTGAGATATCAATGTTACCATTGTTGATAGTCAAAACGTCGGCTGCGATAGCAGAGCCGTAATCGGGGGCATTAATTTCGATTTTGTTGCAATCAATAGTAAGGTCCTTACCTGCGCGTATTCCATGATAGCACTCTTCAACGATCAACGCTCCGTTGCCCGTAACGGTAACGCTTCCTCTGGCATAAACACTGCTAGGCCAAAAGCCTTTAGAGATGAACGTGTTTGTACCGATTACGTTGAGCTTAAGATCGGTAGAGGAATAAATGCTGGCATGATTATCTTTATGACCCTCTCCGGAATAGGAGAAGTTGCTTATAGTAACAGAGCCGTCAGTACTGTAATAAGCGTATCCGCCCGAGGGCTTTGTTGATTGAACCTCTGTAGCGCCGCTGGCAAGATAATCGCCCTTTGCCATTTTAATTCCGCCTACGTAGACGTCGGTCGTACGAGTTTTTTTGCAGTAGGAGCAAACGTCGTTAACGTAATTGTGGTCGCAATCGGACATAATGAGCTTGATGGAGCTATAAGCCCCTCCGATATCGCTTTTCAAGGTGTATACTTGACCTGCATAGAGGGTAGAAACAACCTTGAAGCAATCATCGTATCCGCTGCCACTGTCAGAATAGATCTTTTGGCCTGAAGCATCGTAAATAAAGCCCTCGAGGCTATAATCACCTCCGCTTAAGCTTTCAAATACGTAGGTGCCCGTTTTTGTAGGCATGAAAGCATATTCGTTGTCAGGCTGGTTGGGAGTTGTGATCTCCTTGTTAAGAGGCATTATAGCCTTAACGTATTTTGCAGAGAAGGAAATAATAAGATAAGAGCCCATTTCTCGCTCCTGTAAGCTGATATCTCCAATTTCAAATCCTGCAACTGTTATAGAAACGTCCTCGGGGGCAATATCCCAGTCCATGATCCTGTCACCAAGATCAATGCTTATGTAAGAATAATAGGTGGTGCCGATAACAGGCTCTGTCTTCAGTAGGTTGTTGCCGATGATAGCAGCCTTTGTGTATAGATTGCCACCGCTTATGATTCCGTCAGTGGAAATGCTGCTGCCGTTAGTGCCCATGATCTTAAAGAAAGAGGGCAAATAGTTAAGGCTGTAGGTTTCGTCATTGTTTTTAGTGAAGCCGTTACTTGCAGCTGAAACTGAGCCGGCAATGTTTCCTGCAGCGTAGCTGTTTACAGCTGAAAAGCAGATCACGGTCATCAGCAAAACAAAAACGATCAGTGCTGATAGTAGTTTTTTCATTTGTTTATCTCCCTTTATAAATATGGTAAAAACAGTTAACTAAGTATCATTGACGCTCCATAAGCATCATGCCCATACAGAATTCAAGCAGTCCGTCCTCTCTCAGTCTGAGGGGCGTGTCCTCTCCGTCAAGCTGATAGAAATATTCGCCGTCTTTTTCGCACCAGGTTGTTGAATCAACTTTAAAGCGGCGCTTGGGCATTTGCATATATGTGTCAAGCTCTCCGTTTTCCTTGATCTCAATGGCTGTGCAGAAGACCTCAAGTTCATCGGTGTCGCTTATTCCCGCAGCCTCAGCCTCCTCGCGGGTGAAGAAATTCATCGCTTCCTCTGTAGGGAAAAGCGCCTTTTTGATCATCCATTTTCCTGTAATATTCATTTCATATCTCCTTTCAATTTGGCTTTAAGCTGTCAATAAAATCGTCAGGCATGATCACCTGAACCGAGCCTGAGGCATAAACGTTCCATTCGCCCTCAAGCTTTTCCTTGAAAAAGACTGAAAATCTGGCATTTGGCTTATCCTCGGCGATCCATGTATAAACCCTTGCCTGGTCCTTTTCGCTGTAGTAAAATTCGTTTGCATCGCATCCTATATGATTTGCAAAATTCGAATAGGTCATTGTGCGCAGCTCGGGGGAAAACATATAAAGGGTAGTGCCCTTAAGCCAGCCGTAAACAGTTTCCTGCAGCACGGCGTGAGTAGTTTTTTCCTCGGACATTGTTTGCACAAGGGCGCTTTTCAGATCAATACCATAGTCAGCGCCGTCATAAGCTTTATCCCGTGCATTCATTTTTTATCTCCGTTCATAGTTGATATATTTATCCATCTATATACTACATTAAACAACCGCAAAGAATCATCCTACAAAAGTATGATTTTTATCAGAGAATAAAAAAAAGGCACCGCTTTTTAGCGGTGCCGATGGATATTCAGCTATCCTTTTTTCTGTCGCTTATAATGAGTCCGCATTCTCTTGCTCTCACGGCAAGCTCCGTGCGGTTGCGAAAGCCCGTGCGGTTTTTCATATTCTGAATATGAGTTTTAACGGTCGGTATGGAAATAAAAAGCTTTTCCGCAATAACAGCGTCCGTATATCCTGCAACAACAAGGCGGAGAACCTCAAGCTCTCTTTCAGAAAAGCTTTCGCTCAAGGTGTTTCCAAGCTGAAGCTCGGGAGTTGTGTCAGGATATATGCTTTCTCCTGCAAGGGTGCGGTCCATAATTGAAATTATCTCCTCAGCTGTTGCGCTCTTATACCAGAAGCTGTCAACTCCCGCAGCTCTTGCTCTTTCGATATAGCTGCATTCGGGCTGACTTGTAATAACAACGATCTTAATATGGGGAAGATGCTTTTTGATATCCGCTGCCGCGTCAATGCCGTTGGCATTCATAGCGGTGTAAACGTCCATCAGTATAAGGTCAACCTGATGCGTATGGCAAAAAGCTTCTGCAAACATAGCGCTTTCAGCCGAGCCTGCCAAGGTGTATTTTTCGCTTTTGTTAATATATATCTCAAGCAGCTGTCTTGCCATATGGTCGTCTTCAACGAGCAAAACCTTTATCATTTGTCATCTCCTCCTTTCATAGGGAGAATAACCGTCAGGGTAAATTCGGGATGAGAGTCAACGATCATCGTGCCGCCCTCGCGCTCGATCTTTTGGCGCAGGGAGCTGAGTCCGCCACCTTCAACGATCTTTGCTGCGGGCGGAGCGCCATCGTTTGTAAACTGCGCGATGTAGTCGTAAACGTCGTGGAGGAAACTCATATATAATGTCTTTGCTCCTGCGTGGCTGATGGCATTAGTAAGAGCCTCAGCTGCCGCCTGAACGAACATCAACTGTACGTTGTGCTCGAGGGGAAGCTTTCCTGTTATCTCAAGATTGATACCCATTGCTTTAGCTGCACGAGTCAGCATAGCGATGGGTTTTTCATCCTCCTGAGTCACAGCCTCCTTGTGAAGGAGAGCAATTATTCTTTGCCATCTTTCAACGGGCGCGTCGTCCTCCTCATTATTTGAAAGCAAAAATCTTCGTGAAGCAAGAAGCGCCTGTCCAAGTTCTCGGTGGATACGCGCCTTGATCTCAAGACGTTCCTTTTCTCTGGTAAGCTCGTCAACGTTTTCCCCGTATTTCTTAAGGCGAAGATTAAGAGCCTTAAGCTGCTCGTTTTTGTTTTCAAGTTCATCCGCTATGTTCTGCAGATGAGTTATATCCGTTGCAACGAGCTGATTTATATTGTCAAGACGGCTGTGAGTAAACATCCAAGCGCTTCCGTCGGGGAGGCGAAGGGTAGGCTGAGAATCGGTGGATAAAACAGCAACCGAGGGGGAGGCAAGTCCTTCTCTTAGATTTTTTAAAAACAGGTCAGCATTCTGCAGGTCTCTACCGAAAATACTGTGGCTCAGGCTGTCCATCTTGCTGTTCATTAGGATGATTCGTCCGCTGTCGTGATAATAGCAAAGTCCGCTGGACAGCTTGTCGATTCCTTCCTTGATTGAGGACTGAGTGAGAGTTTTCTTTTTGTAGCTGATCTCCTTTATGATAACGAATGAGTGATAAAGGAAGATTATGATAAGAACCTGAATAAGTATAAAAACAGGCCATTCACAGAAGGCCTCCGCTATAGCGGATACAGGCTTTTGAAGTCTGGCGCTTCTGAGTGAGGTTGCGTAGAGAAGCATAGCAGTATAGCTTGTCAGATTTGCAACGATCAGAAGTATCTTAGGTAAGCGGTATTTTTTTGCATACTCCGCAAAAATAAGACAGATACCCAAGCTGAACGCGATGAAGAAAAGTGCAGTAACAATTGTTTTTCCAAAAGGGGGAAGCTCGTGGAAGCTTAGCATTTGTCAGCACCTCCTTTGAGAACGATAAGCTTGATTATAAGGTCCTCGTCTATCAGCTCGTATG
>JAFXGC010000115.1 GCA_017513325.1 Clostridia bacterium | reverse complement strand
AATTATGGCCGTCACAAACTCGGCACAATTTCATTTAATGAATTTGTTGAGGAGGAGAAATTTGAAGGCAACGCCAAGTGGGATTTCTCACCCTTTACAAGTTATCAGCAAGGTACCGATTTAGCTAATATGGTTGACATAGCTAATTTCCCCGGTTTTGTGAGCGGTGCAGTTGATTCGAGCAGTCAAAGTTTGATTTTAGATAAAGGTGTTCTTTCGGCAGTTGGTACAGCCCGTTTAGTAATTAAAATGGCTGAAAATTCACCGGTAGTTGCAACATTTAACGATAGTTTAACTAACTATCGTCCTAGCGTTAGTGTTGCATCTTCGCTTGACGGTACTTGGACAGAAGTTACCCCGCAATATATTGTGGGCGAAAACGGTAATGTAACCCTTGTTATTCCTGCTATTGGCGAAGGCAACTGCTATGTTCAATACAAAATCAGCGGTGCGACTTGGAGTAATTATGGCCGTCACAAGCTTATGACTATAGAGTTTAACGCATTTGAAGAAACCGTTTGCACACACGAATATGACAACTGTGTAGATACAGATTGTAACCTTTGCGGCGAAACCCGCGAAGCCCCCGGTCATACCTATGGTGAATGGGAAGTAACAACCCCAGCAAAACCCGGTGTTCCCGGTGTTCAGGAACAGAGATGCGAATGCGGCGATGTTCAGACAGGCGAAATTGAAGCAATTCCGTTGCCGGTGATATCAGCAAAATCATTAACACTTGAAAGCAACCTTTCAATCAACTTTAAGGTTGACAAGACATTCTTAACGGAATATAAATATACTAATATTTATCTCAAAGTTTACTTTAACGATAGTGTAACAATTTTAAGAGATTACGAAATCGAAGTAAAAGCAGGCAAACCTGATCGTTTAATGTTCACATTTAATAAAGTGGCAGCAAACATGATGGGAGATATCGTAACAGTAGCTGTTTATGGCGAATATGAGGGTGAAGAATATTATTGTAGTGAAATGACATATTCAGTATTGCAATATGCGCAAACATTGCTAAATAAAGGTGCAAGTGGCACGTTACTAACCCTTTTGGTTGATTTGTTGAACTATGGTTCATATTCACAGCTTTACAACAACTATAAAATAGACGCGCTTCCTAATGCAATACTCACAGAAGCACAAAAAGCAGCAGGAACCACGGAAGATCGTAATCCTGTAACTGTTAAGAATAAGGAGTATGAGACAATTTCAAACCCAACAGCTGAATGGAATGCAGCAGGTCTTGTACTTGACTCAGCAATAACTGTTAGGTATAAATTTACAGCAGCAGATATTGAAGGATTAAAGGTTGTAGTTAATTGTCAAGGTGAAGATTACACAATTGATTCATCAAAATTCGAAGCAATAATAAACAAAGAAAATCAATATTATGTATATTTTGCAGAACTACATGCTGCACAGTTGAGCGTTCCGTTATATGCACGTATTTATAAGGATGATGTATTAATAAGTAATACATATCGTTACAGTGTTGAATCTTATGTAGAAGCTCAAGATGAGGCAGATAGCACTCAATATCCATACCTTGCAGATTTGGTTAAGGCTATGCTCAAATTCGGTGACTCTGCTAAGGCTTATGTTGATAGCTTTAAGTAATTTTATAAGTTATACAATTTTGCAAAATATAAATTAATTTTCTTATTACAAAGGTGAAAATATATGAAAAAAGCCATTTTAAGTTTTCTCGGAATATTACTAATACTTTCTTTATTGAGCGGTTGCAATTCGGATAAAGATTCTCACCTTGATAACAGCACCCCCTCCCAAACAGAAAGTTCCTCCGAAAGCAATAATATCAGCGATTTATCTTCGCTTTTTGAGTCTATATTTGGCGATAATCCCATAGAATTACCAGACGATGAGAGTGAGGAATACGATTCAACACTTACATCCCAGCAATAAACTTCAAAGGTGATTCACATATGACTAAACTTCTTTTGGCTGATTTGGTTATTGAAATCGATAATCAATACAGCTATATTCCTAACAAATGTGCCGATTATATTTATAATGGCGACAAACCCGCTGATATCTCTGTAAAAGTAACGGAAGAGGAGCTTCAAAAAGAACGTGACTCTTCTGAAACAGAGTTTCCTGACGGGTATCTTGAATATATTTGCGCATACAGGCAAATTGCGACTAAACTTTTAGATTTTGACGCTTTTGTTATGCACGGTGCAGTTATACAGGTTGATAACAAGGGTATAATTTTTACCGCACTTTCAGGCACCGGCAAAACTACGCATATGCTTTATTGGCGCAAAATGCTTGGTGATAAGCTCACAATCATTAACGGTGACAAGCCTATTATCCGTTTTTTTGACGGTGTTCCCTATGCTTACGGCACACCGTGGGCAGGTAAAGAAAATTTCAATACAAACTCCAGAACCGAGCTTAATGAAATTTGTCTTATTGAACGCGCCGAAATCAATAAAGTTATGCCGCTTACCGGCATTCAAATTGTAAATGTGTTTGTAAAGCAAATTTATCAACCGTCCGCGCCCGATGCAATCAGTAAAACCTATGACCTTGCAGACAAACTTTTAAGGTACTGTAATTTAAGAAAAATTTGCTGCACTAAGGACATCTCTGCTGCCGAAACGGCGTATAATGCTATTTGGGGCAAATAAATTTAAAAAAACTGTCCGAAAAAATTTTTCGGACAGTTTTTTAATTTTTTTAAAATTTATAAAACCAATTGCATTTTTAATTCCCCTTTATAAACGTAAGGGTTAAAACCCAATCAAAATAAGGGAGAATATATTATGATTATTTGGTTTTTGTTTTGTTTTAGTTTAGCAGGATTACTGCTTTTGTTTTGTGGATTTGAAATTTTTTACATATTCGTTAATGCGCCAAAATGCGGAATATCACGATTTTGGGCACTAGTTCCACTCTTTAGCAAATTGTTCGGCTTGATTATGTT
>JAFXGC010000114.1 GCA_017513325.1 Clostridia bacterium | reverse complement strand
TAGGAAGAGGCGGAAACAAGCCCAGAAAAGACCTCACTACATGGGCGGATGCTCCTGCTTATATGGGATTTTTCTATGATAATATGTTTGAACTTGCAGATGAATATCCCAATAACTTTGATAAAAATGACATGAAGAAAGCACTTGAACTTTTCTGTGCTACCTATAATGTTGCAGACACACAGCAGGAGTGGTTTGATAAAATTAAAGCTGTTGCAGAAGAGATTGGATTTGCATCAGATATGAAGGCGTATAAGGCTGATCCTACAGCTTTTAAGGGCAATGTTAGTGACGTTAGTATGTTCCTTCGTGTAGCTGTAACAGGCAAAATGAACTCTCCCGACATGTACGAGGTTATGAATATTCTCGGTTATGATAAAGTAATTGAAAGAATTAATGCAATGATCAAGGAGCTTAACTGAAATGAGCGAAAGAAGTAATTTTATTCATGATTTTATTGATGAAGATCTTGAAACCGGTAAGCATAAGTTTGGAGAAATTCAGACAAGATTTCCTCCCGAATCTAATGGATATCTTCATATAGGTCATGCTAAAGCTTTGTTTATCGATTTTTCTACTGCTGTAAAATATGGCGGTAAATGTAATCTTCGTTTTGATGATACAAACCCTGCTAAAGAAGATACAGAGTTTGTTGATGCTATCAAATATGATATTAACTGGCTCGGTTATAACTGGGAAAAGCTTTGCTTTGGCAGCGAATATTTTGATATGTGTTATGATTTCGCTGAAAAGCTTATTATGAAGGGCAAAGCTTATGTATGCGATCTTGATAAAGACCAGATAAGAGAATATAGAGGTACTTTCAGCGAACCCGGTATCGAAAGCCCATATAGAAACAGAAGTGTTGAAGAAAACCTTGATCTCTTCAGAAGAATGAGAGCAGGTGAGTTTGCAGACGGTACCAGAACACTCAGAGCAAAGATTGATATGGCGAGCCCCAATCTTAATATGCGTGACCCTGCAATTTATCGTATTCTTCATATCAACCACCACCAGACAGGTGATAAATGGTGTATTTATCCTATGTACGACTTTGCTCATCCTATTCAGGACGCTATAGAGGGTATTACACATTCTCTCTGTACTCTTGAATATGAAGCTCACAGACCTCTTTATGATTGGGTAGTAGAGCAGTGTGAATTTGAAAAGAAGCCTCGTCAGATCGAGTTTGCACCTCTTAATATTACTAATACAGTTCTTAGTAAGAGATTCCTTCGTCAGCTTGTTGAAAGCGGCACTGTTGATGGTTGGGATGACCCCAGAATGCCCACATTGTGTGGTATGAGACGAAGAGGTTACACTCCTGAAGCTATTAAGAATTTCCTTACAAGAGCAGGCATTGCTAAAACTGACTCTCTTATAGATTTTGCGCTTCTTGAATATTGTGTTCGTGAAGAGCTTAATGATAAGGCACTCAGAAGAATTGCTGTACTTGATCCTATTAAGGTTGTTATCGATAACTATCCTGAAGATAAGGTTGAGTATTTCGAAGTATCCAATCATCCTGCAAAACCTGAACTGGGTACAAGAAAGGTTGCTTTCACTAAAGAGCTTTATATTGATCGCGAAGATTTCGCTCTCGTACCTCCTCCAAAATTCTTCAGAATGAAGCCCGATGGCGAGGTTAGACTTATGGGTTCATACATCGTTAAATGTGTAAATCCCGTAGTTGATGAAGATGGCAATATAGTTGAGATCCATTGTACAGCAGACCTTGAAACAGGATGCGGAATGCCTGCAGATGGAAGAAAGGTGAAGGGAACAATTCATTGGGTTTCTGCTTCTAATTGTGAAGATATCACAGTTAAACTTTATGATAAACTGTTTACAATCAAGAATACCGGTGATCTTCCCGAAGGAATGACATACTCTGATGTTATGAATCCTGAATCAGTTATCACTCTTACTAACTGTAAGGCTGAAAAGGGAATTGGTGACACAGAGGATGGACACTTCCAGTTCGTTCGTACGGGGTATTTTGTTCGCGATTCCAAGAATCCCGAAGTTTATAACAGAACAGTAACTCTTAAAGATAGTTTTAAACCTGAATAATATAAAAAAAGCACTCTATAGAGTGCTTTTTTTTAGACAAAATATGTTTGTTTAATACTTATAAATTTGCCTATCACATTTGTAGAAAAATTATACAAAATATGCAAATTTGTTTGCGACGTTTGTTGACAAATTGAAATTTGAATGTTAAAATAAATATGGATTTAAGTATGTAGGAGGTTCAACTATGAAACTTAAGTTGACAATTATGTCGTTATCAGTAATTATGGTAGTACTTCTTTTGGGTTCATGTGGATGTAAACATGAATGGATTGAGGCAGATTGTACTACACCTAAAACTTGTTCACTTTGCAGTGAAACTGAAGGCGAGGCAGTTGGTCACAAATGGTTAGAAGCTACTTGTACTGCTCCTAAAACTTGCAGAAATTGCGACATCACTGAAGGCGAAGCATTGGGGCATGATTGGGTTGAAGCAACTACTGAGGCTCCCACTACTTGTTCACTTTGTAAAGTAACTGAGGGGTCTAAAATTGAAACAGACCCTCGCTTTACAACTGAGTCTACTAAAGAGCTTTACGGCAAATGGACTTGTGATGTTGTTTTAACGGGTGAAATGCTTGGTATGGATGGCTATATTAATGAACTACCTGTTACTCTTTCTTATGAGTTTAAAAATGCAGGAGATCTTATTGCGGATATTAAGCTTCATGATTATTTTGCATTTTTAGATGCTGTGAAAGCACAGACAAAGGATATTATTGTTTATACTTTTGTTTATCAGGGATATGCTGAATCGCAGGTTGATGAACTTATGTTGAATACATACGGTATGACAGTTTCTGAATATGTTGATTCTACTGTTGATTCAATAGATCTTGACGAAATTTTTGGCGCTTTTACTCAGGATATGGTGTATTATGTAGGTCAGAATGGCATTTATGTGAGTGACAGTTGGATTGGTGAATTTGAATTCAGCGAGTTTACTATTACGGATGATGTTTTGGTTATTACCGAAGATGTGCTTGAAGAGGGTGGAGAGCCATTTCAGTGGAAAAGAGTAGCTGAGTAAGAATATAAAAAAGAACCGCACATTCGTGCGGTTCTTTTTGGTGACCCATCGGAGAATCGAACTCCGGACACCATGATTAAAAGTCATGTGCTCTGCCAGCTGAGCTAATGGGTCATCACAGCCTATTTATAATACCATAAGGGACTACTTTTGTCAATACTTTTTTGAATATTATTTTCAAAAAAATATGTGCAAATGTGTTAATTTTAAATGTGATTTATGGTACAATATTCATATATACAATTTAGAAGTTGAGGTATAGTTATATGATAGCTAAAGAAGCTTTTTTTAAGTTGCAATACGGTCTTTTCCTTCTTAGTACAAGGTTGGGAGACAAAGATAATGCATCTGTTATTAACACGGTAATGCAAATTACAGATAATCCAAAAAGAATTGTAGTCGGAATTAACAAAGATTCATATAATTTTGAATTAATAGAAAAAACCGGTAAGTTTAATATAAGTATTTTGACTGAAAATACACCTTTTGAAGTGTTTAAACAATTTGGATTTGTCAGTGGACGAGATACAGACAAAACAGCTGGTATGAACCTCAAAAGATCTCAGAACGGTATTGTGTATTTCGATGAGTATGCTAATACATTCATAAGTGCAGATGTTATAGAAAAAGTTGACTGTGGAACACATATGCTTTTTGTTGGAGAAGTGACAGAGGCTGAAGTGTTATCTGAGGAAAATAGCGTTACTTACGAGTTTTATCATAAAAATATTAAAGTAGTTCCGGAACAAAAGAAAGCAAAAGGATATGTGTGCAAAATTTGCGGTTATGTTTATGAAGGAGAAGAACTTCCCGCTGACTTTATTTGCCCTTGGTGCAAACATGGCGCAGATGACTTTGAAGAAATGAAATGAAAAAAGCCCCTGTAGGGGCTTTTTTTAGTTGAGTTCAGCCAATTCCGGTTTTGTTATTTCTACTAATGGGAGAGATTTGTTATTAATTGTGTCAGCTGTTATTGTTACTTTTTTAACATCTGGACGTGAGGGAATCTCAAACATAATCTGTGTCATATTTTCTTCAATTATTGAGCGGAGACCTCTTGCACCGGTATTACGCTTGATAGCCTGGGCTGCTATTGCAGATAGTGCTTCATCTGTAAATTCAAGTTCTACGCCATCGAGCTCAAAAAGGCGTTTATATTGCTTTTCAAGGCTGTTTTTGGGCTGTCTTATTATTTTAACAAGTGCTTCCTCATCTAAATTTTCGAGGCCAACAATAACGGGTAATCGGCCTACAAGCTCAGGTATAAGTCCAAACTTTACAATGTCATGTGCTGTAACATCTTTGAAAATCTCATTTTGAGCTTTTTCTTCTTTTGTTTTGATTTCTCCGTTAAACCCAATAGTGGAATTGCCCTGCCTGTTTTCTATAATCTTGTCAAGTGTGTCAAAAGCACCACCACAAATGAAAAGGATATTCTCGGTATTTATTTGTATAAATTCCTGACCGGGGTGTTTTCTGCCGCCCTGAGGAGGTACATTGGCAACAGTACCTTCAAGAATTTTAAGCAATGCCTGCTGAACACCTTCACCGGAAACGTCTCGGGTTATTGATCTGTTTTCGCTCTTTCTTGATATTTTATCAATTTCATCAATATAAATGATACCTTTTTCAGCTGCAGAAACATCGTAATCGGCTGCCTGAATGAGTCTGAGCAGAATATTTTCTACATCTTCACCTACGTATCCTGCTTCTATTAAAGTTGTTGCGTCAGCAATTGCAAATGGTACTTGTAATGTTTTAGCAAGAGTTTGTGCTAAAAAAGTTTTACCAACACCTGTAGGGCCAATTAGAAGAACATTGCTTTTTTGCAGTTCTACGTTATTTGTATTATTTTTATCTTCTTTGTGCAATAAACGCTTATAGTGATTATATACTGCTACAGAAAGTGCAATTTTTGCATTATCCTGTCCTATAATATACTGATCAAGTGTTTCTTTGATCTGAATAGGTCTGGGTAATGTTTCACGTGTAAGAACAAAATCACTTTCTGTTGAAAAATGGTCATCAATAATTTCGTTGCAGGCATCTATACAATTGTCACAAATATAAGCTCCTGTAGGTGAAGGTATGAGAAATGCAACTTGTTGTTCGGTTCTGCCGCAAAAGGAACAGCGACGAACAATGCTATTTGTTTCGGACATTAGTAATCATCCTTCCGGGTGTAATTTAAGCTCTTTTTTCTACAACCTTATCAATAAGGCCATATTCCATTGCCTGTTGAGCAGTAAGGAAGTTGTCGCGTTCTGTGTCCTGCTCAATAATTTCAATAGGTTTGCCGGTGTTTGCAGCGAGAATTGAATTAAGTCTTGATCTGGTACGAAGAATATGATCAGCGTGGATTTTGATATCAGAAGCCTGACCCTGCATACCGCCGAGAGGCTGATGAATCATAATTTCGCTGTTGGGAAGAGCAAGTCTTTTACCCTTAGTTCCGCTTGAGAGAAGGAATGCACCCATTGAAGCTGCCATACCAATGCATATTGTAGACACGTCACACTTTATAAAGTTCATTGTGTCGTAAATCGCGAGACCTGCTGATACGCTACCTCCGGGGCTGTTAATATAGAGACAGATATCTTTGTCAGGATCCTGCGCTTCAAGAAAAAGCATTTGTGCTACTACAAGTGATACAGTAACATCATTTACTTCGTCTGCAAGAAAAATGATTCTGTCATTAAGAAGTCTGGAGTAAATATCATAAGCTCGTTCGCCTCTGCTTGTTTGTTCAATAACGGTTGGTACAAGTGCCATAAAATTACTTCCTTTCCAATAATTCGATATTTGTTTATAAAACAATACATACCGCTGCTATTAAGCAGCGGTACGTTGTAGGTAAAAATAAATTATTCAGCGTCAGCTGCTTCTGCAGGTGCTTCTGTTGCGGGAGCTTCCTCTACAACAGCAGGAGCTTCTTCTGCGGGAGCCTCTGCAGCTTTCTTTGTTGTCTTTTTCTTTGTAGTTGTTGACTTCTTTTTAGCAGGTGCCTTCTTCGCAGGAGCAGCTTCCTTGATAACTGCTTCAGCGCGAACAAGTTCAACTGCCTTCTTCACCTTGATATCAGCAGCGAGGTCTTCAACTGCGATCATTGCCTTGATTTTATCAGCTTCCATATTGTAAGCTTCTGCAAGACGATTATACTCAGCATCTGTTTCTTCTTCAGATACTTCGATGTTTTCAAGCTCAGCTATCTTTTCAAGAGCAAGTCTGGACTTAACCTGCTTTTCAGCCTGAGGACGCATTTCAGCTCTGAGTGCGTCAAGGTTGAGGCCGGTGTACTGGAAGTATGTCTTAAGATCGAGTCCCTGCATACGGAGTCTGTTATCGTAGTCACGTACGAAGTTTTCTGTTTCAGCTTCATACATAGCTTCGGGAATTTCAGCTTCAAGTTTTTCGATAAGAGCGTCTACAAGCTTCTCGTCAACGATAGCGTCAGCCTGCTTAGCTTTTCTATCAACGAGTTTAGCCTTAACGTCTGCTTCATATTCAGCAAGTGTATCGAAATCAGAAACGACGCGAGCAAACTCATCGTCAAGTTCAGGAAGTTCCTTAAGCTTAAGTGCGTTAAGCTTACATTTGAATACTGCAGGCTTGCCTGCAAGTTCTGCTGCATGATACTCAGCAGGGAATTCAACATTCACATCAAACTCATCACCAACATTGTGACCGATGATCTGATCTTCGAAACCGGGGATGAACTGGCCGGAGCCGAGAATGAGGTCATGACCTGCAGCTTTGCCGCCGTCGAAGGGAACACCATCAACAAAACCTTCGTAGTCGATGTTTGCAGTGTCAGCTGTCTGTGCAGCTCTGTCTGTAACATCGATCATTCTGGAATTGCGCTCTCTAACGCGGTCAATCTCAATACGAACCTCTGCGTCAGTTGTCTCTTCTACTGTCTTTTCAACTTCAATGCCCTTATAGCCTTCGAGCTTAACTTCAGGTTTTACATAAACCTTTGCTACGAGAACAACGCCGTTTTCGTCAACAGATTCAATATCAAATTCAGGCTGGCTTACAGCTTCAATGCCGGACTCTTTAAGTGCTTCGGGATATACTGTGGGAAGAAGATCATTGATAGCATCTTCATAGAATACACCCTTGCCATACATCTTTTCGATGATGGAACGGGGCGCTTTGCCACGTCTGAAGCCGGGAACAGTTATATTTTTTACGCTCTTGCGGTATACCTTATCAACCGCAGCTGCGAATGTTGCTGCATCAATATCAATTGTCAGCTGGTAAAGATTTGTTTCAATTTTCTTAGATTCTTTCAGGCTCATTTTTAACTCCTTAAAAACTATTAAAATTACCTCTTAATATAATACAAAAAAAAACTTATTATGTCAACTGTTTGAGGTAAAAATGTTAATAAAATTATGAAAATATTGGAAGTTTAATAGTCAATCGGCATTGTGATCATTGGTATAAAATCTAAAAAGTCTGATGATATTAAGTTGAATCGAATTCCTTCAAATTCAGTTGTTCGGGGGACATTGTATTGACCGTGCATGTGCCCGAAATAACAATTTTTAATGTTATGTTTTTTTAGTGTGTCAACAAATTCCCGACATACAAAACTCTTGAAAACGGGAGGAAAATGAAAATATACAAGTATTTGCTTGTCACTATCACCACGTAAGAGTTCAGCTTCTTTTATACACATTTCGAGTCGGAGATTTTCACGGTTTACTATTTTTTCGTAATCTGCATTTTTCTCATTTTGCAGTTTCTCTTCTACATACCAGCCTCTTGTCCCGCATACGATGTAATCCTCAACCTCATATGCATTGTTATAGAGGAATTGTATAGTGCTGATGTTATGTTCATCGAGAAACTGTTTCATTTTGGTCAGGGTGCCCCACCAATAATCATGATTTCCTTTGCCAATCAACTTTTTTCCGGGGAGATTTTCAATCAAAAGAAGATCTTCGAGTGCTTCTTCGAGTGAAATTCCCCAAGAAATATCGCCCGGAACAATAACGGTATCATTGTTAGTTACAACGGCGTTCCATCTTTTTATTAGTTTTTCAGTATGATTAGTCCAACGGGAGCCGAATTTATCCATAGGCTTGTTGACGGTTTGTGAGAGATGCAAGTCAGCAATTGAAAATAGTGACATATCGGCTCCTTTCTTTAATATGATTTATTAATTAATATTATTCACCGAAAACAAACTTTGCCATATCAGGTGCTTCTATAACTGTTGTGAAACGTACAGGCATTGTTAATGTTTTAACGAGGGGCATTGGTGCTTTTGTTCCACTTGCTGTTTCAAGTGTGTTGATTATGTCAGCGGGAGCATCACTATCAAGTGCGCAACCAAGAGCTGTACAAACATCAGCACCGAACTTGTAGGGGCTGGCTGTAGAGGCAACAACAACTATAGTATTATCATTAGTTTCAGCCTTATATTTTTCTACGCATCCAAGTGCTACAGACGTGTGGGGATCAGCCAAATATTTGCATTCATTAAATGTTTTAGAGATAGTAGCAGCAGTTTCAGCTTCATCACAGTAGTAACCACAGAATACTTCGCGAATTTTTGTCATTACGCTTTCGGGTGCGGTATATTTGCCGTTTTCTGCCAGCTGATTCATACAATCAGCAGTTATTTCAGCTCCACCGAGAAGGAAGAGAAGTCTTTCAAGATTAGAGGAAATGAGAATATCCATAGAGGGTGACATTGTTTTATGAAATTCTCTTGTTCTGTCGTATGTACCTGTGCGAATAAAGTCTGTCAAAACACAGTTGGAGTTGGAAGCACAAATAAGCTTACCAAGGGGAAGTCCCATTTCACGAGCGATATACGCTGCGAAAATGTTACCAAAGTTGCCTGTGGGTACGCAGACATTTATAACGTCGCCGTTATTTATATCCCCGTTTTTTACGAGGTCGCAGTATGCAGAAATATAATAAACGATCTGTGGAGCAAGTCGTCCCCAGTTAATAGAGTTTGCGCTTGAGAAGAAGAAGCCATTTGCTTCTGCTTTTTCAGCAAGCTCCGCATCAGCAAATATTGTTTTAACACCGCTCTGCGTATCGTCAAAGTTTCCTACGACAGCGCAAACACGAACGTTTTCACCTTCCTGTGTAGTCATCTGCATTTTTTGCATTGTTGAAACACCATCTACAGGGAAGAATACATCAATGTCGATGCCGGGTACGTCTTTGTAGCCTTCGAGTGCTGCTTTTCCTGTGTCACCTGAAGTAGCAACGAGAATATGTGCAATTCTCTCTTCGCCTGTCATTGTGAGTGCTCTTGAAAGAAGACGAGGCATGATCTGAAGCGCCATATCTTTAAATGCACATGTAGGGCCATGCCACAATTCAAGAGAATAGATGTTATTACCTATATTTACAACGGGAGCAGCACCACCGGGAAAACGCGCGTTGCTGTATGCTTCAGTACAGTCAGCAAGAAGTTTGTCATAGTCATAATCATCGAGGAACATTGAAAGTATGTCGGCAGCTCTTTTTTCATAAGGAAGAGTCATAAGTCTTTCAATTTCACCTTCGGGTAAAGCAGGAATTGATTCAGGCATATAAAGACCTTTATCGTATGCAAGACCTTTCTTTATTGCTTCTGCTGCGGATACTTTTACGGGGGAAACAGAAGTATCTCTTGTGCTAATGTAATTCATTTTAACCTCCTGAGTGAAAACCACTCTAAATTGTTTTAGTTGAATAAATATTCAATATTAATATTAAAAATCTATCTGGTTACGGCATTTGGCATATGAATAATATTAAGAACTTTATACTTTTCGCTATCAGGCGATATATATACTTCGATTACATCAATTCGAGGTTGAAGCCCGGAAAGTGTTTCTTTATTTTTCTTAATATATTTTTCGGCGCCTTCTATTAGTTTTATCTTTTTTTTATAGTTCACAGCAGTTGCGGGACGTCCGAATTTATTATGAAGAGCGGGATAAGTGTGCCTTGTTTTTACTTCAACGAAAACAATAATTTTTTCGTTTTTTGCAATGATGTCAATTTCGCTGTGTCCTAATCTGACATTCCTTTCTATAATTTGAAATCCTTTTCCACATAGAAAGGAAGCAGCACTTTCTTCGCCTTTGATGCCAAATTCTTTATTACTTATCATTTGTTTTGTTAATCTTTTCTGTAAGCCAGTTAGTCAGTTTTTCTTTATCTCTTTCCAAAAAAGAAAGAAAAGACTTTCTGTGTATCGGAGACGGTCCGTATTCGAAAACAGCTAATTTGTGTTCTTTGGTAGGATATCCTTTGTGCTTTTTTAAATTGTACTGAGGATATTCCTTATCTAGCTCAAGACACAAACGGTCACGCTCAACTTTAGCTAAAACAGAAGCTGCTGCTATGCTCTGGACTATTGCATCTCCTCCAACAACTGCTTTTGCAGGAATCTGAAAACCTCTGTCTATGTTTCCGTCTATCAAAGCCATATCCGGTTTAATGCTAAGTCCGTCAATTGCTCTTCGCATAGCCAAAAGCGAAGCTTCGAGGATATTGATTTCATCAATTTCTTCAGGTTTTGATGAAGCTATGCAATATGCTATAGCCTTCTCTTTGATTTCTTCAAAGAGTTTATCACGTTTCTTTTCGGTTAGTTTTTTAGAATCATCCAAGCCTTCTATACGTATGTCGTCCGGTAAAATACAGGCTGCAGCAACCACAGGACCAGCCAAGGGGCCGCGCCCGGCTTCGTCGCATCCACATATTATGTTGAATCCATTGGCTTGGAATTGTTTTTCAAAATCAAAGTCAAGCATATATTACTCCGGTTTTTCAAGTGATATATTGCCAATCTTAGCTGCTCTGAACTCGTCAAGTAACATAAGGGCGGTTCGTTCTGTATTTATTTCTCCTCCAGAAATCAGAAAACCTCGTTTTTTGCCAATAGTGCAAAGAAGATCCCACGAATCTAATTCGCATACTTCTTCGTATGTGAGTTTGTATCTTGAACAAAGAAGAGCAGGGGCTATATCAAGAAGTCTCTTTGCAAGAATCATTCCTAATTCTTCTGTGTCGAGTATCGCATCTTTTATTGCTCCTGTTGAAGCAAGATTTTCTCCCGTTATTCTGTCATCAAACTTTGGCCAAAGAACACCGGGCATATCAAGCAACTCAAATCCTTGGCTTGTTGCTACCCACTGTTTGTTAAGAGTTACACCTGGTCGATCTTCAACTTTTGCTTTTTTTTGACCGCTAAGCTTATTAACAAGTGAGGATTTACCTACATTGGGAATTCCAACGATCATCGCTTTTATTTTTCTTCCTGTAAGTCCCTTTTCTTCCAATCTTTTTAGCTTGTCTTTCAGAATGTTTCTTACAGCAGGACCTATACCGGATATTCCTTCACCTGTAATACAATCGATCTTAATTGCATATCCGCCATTGTTTTTATACCAATCTATCCATTCGCGAGTGGTAGCTTCATCTGCAAGAGAGGATTTATTAAGCAAAGTGAGAATTGGTTTGTTTTGAATAAGTGCCGCAATTTCAGGATTTTTAGAACTGCGGGGAATTCTGGCATCAAGTAATTCTATAACTATATCTACATTTTTTAAATTCTCGGAAATCAATCGGCGTGTTTTCGCCATATGTCCGGGAAACCATTGAATCTGTTGTGATGGCATGTTTTATTCCTTTTCTAATGGATTGGAAAAAATACAAAATTTATCAAGAGGGAATATTCGTGAGCGAGCACAACCTATTATGCATCTCTCATCAATAAATCCAACTCGTGAATCTCTGCTGTCTGTAGACCCATTTCTGTTGTCACCCATTACAAATATATGTCCCTCAGGAACATTGAAACTACCTTTGCTTTTTAAATAAGGTTCGTCTTTTGTGTAGGTTTCATCAAGAACTGTAGTAGTT
>JAFXGC010000011.1 GCA_017513325.1 Clostridia bacterium | reverse complement strand
AGATTGAAACACTGCTTGCACGTGAGATCATCGGCGGTGATATTGAGCCCGAAACAACCTTGAAGATTGATTGTGAAAACGCTTCTTTGGTGATAAAATAAAAGTTCTGCCCTCGCTCCATTTCGGAACGAGGGCATAATGTTATTCAGCGTAAAAATAAATTGAGTGTGTACCGAGGTTGATCGGCAATGTAGGTTCTTCTGTTCCATCGTAATACTTGGTCATAGCAACAGTTGCATATCCGTTTTTCCCGTCTATGGTAATTTCGTAATCTATTCCATCAGGCGTTTTCTTTGCTACCTTGTAGCATTCAATCGAAAAATCCCTATGGGGCGTTGAGCTCCATAGGGATTTTTGGTCGAAGTGACAGGGTGCGGGTGTCCGGTGGACACCTCTGTGCAGAGCACAGAAGCACCGACCGAGGCGGGAGCCGAGACCTCGAAGTTAGCAGCATCTTGCTCCCAAATAATAATAGCTCTTTATTTCGCCTTATAAATATTCCCAATAAAAGCTCATAACACTACCGTTGCGGATACCAATGCCAATGCTAAAGGCTTCATTCATTAATATACTGTTATCTTAAACAATGAGTCATACTAAAGTATGATTTTGATGTGATGCGGTTGAATTCAAAAAGGCTTTTTGTTACAATAAAATTACAAGATTTATAGCCTTTTTTGAGGTGTGATATGGAAGATAAAAAGATAGTTAAGCCTGATGTCAAGCTTGCCAAAGAGCTGATCAATGAAGCATCGGCAATAGATGCCAAGCTGTACGCTCTCAGAGATTCAGAGCGTCAACAGCGCAGGGAAGCGCAATCCTTTGCAACAAAGCTGTACGAGGAGCGCATCAACGAGATGCTTCGCAATATGGACGTTGATCACGTAAATAAAAGCAAGCAGGGAATTCGTGTGAGCTTGTTGCGCGACGCAGGCTTTGATAACGTATTGCAGCTATCTCAGGCATCGTATCAAAAAATTTGTTCAATACAGGGAATCGGTGAGCAATCAGCGCGTAAAATTGTTGACACAGTAAAGCAGATAATTGAAAACACGAAGAAAACAGCACGTATACGTATACAGATCGAGGAGCCTTCAAAGGTTGACGATGATCTTATTAGAGCGCTCTATGTCCTTATAAACACTCGTCCCTTGCGTAGTGATTGTGAAGCCTTATACAAGGCAAATCATGGAGTCCTGCAGCAGGAATTGAAGATTGCAAAAAAGGCAACGGGATTTCTTTCGTGGTTGTTTGCGTCAAAGATGCAGAAGCAAAACATAGTATCTGCAATTGAATCGCTTGAGAGCAGGATCAATAACGTTTATTACGGTGATCCTTCCTTTGCAAAGCTGATCGAAATAGAAAAGGCAGACGAATTCACTTGCCGAGCAGATTATAGAAACAATGCTCCATCATACTACAGCGAGTTGGAGCAGTTGGGTCTTAATTGGGAGAAGGAGGAAAAGGCTCCCGGTGGACTCCCTGCAGAGCTTGCGGCCGAGATAGAGGCTCAGAAGCTTGATTTAAGCCTCCTTAAAGCCACTTTGAGAAGCTATCAGACCTTTGGTGCCAAGTACATAATTCACCAAAAGAAAACGCTTCTGGGCGACGAGATGGGCCTTGGAAAAACAGTTCAGGCTATTGCATCAATGGTAGCCCTTGCTGCAGAAGGAAAAAGCCATTTTATAGTTGTATGTCCCGCAAGCGTGTTGATAAACTGGTATCGTGAGATTCAGAAATTCAGCGAGCTTGAAGCTGTTAAGGTGCATGGAAACGACGAAGAAGCCTTGCTTCATTGGCGTCAGAACGGCGGAGTTATGGTAACGACATTTGAGTCTATCAGCCGCTTTGAGCTGCCCGAAAAATTCAGAGTGTCAATGGTAGTGGTCGACGAGGCTCACTATGTTAAAAATCCGGAAACTCAGCGTACGAAAGCATTGGTGAAGCTTCTGAAAAAAACAGAGTATACGCTGTTCATGTCAGGAACGCCTCTTGAAAATCGTGTTGAGGAGATGTGCTTCCTTATAAGCTGTCTTCAGCCTGAGGTGGCAAAATCTCTTGAGGAGGTAAAATTCCTTTCGACAGCTGAGCAATTCCGCTTGCAGCTTGCGCCGGTATATCTCCGAAGAACCCGTGACGACGTGCTTCAGGAGCTTCCCGACCTGATAGAAAAAGAGCAGTGGTGTATTCTCGGAGCAGAGGAGCAGAAAGTTTACAAGGATGCCGTGCTGTCAGAAAACTTTATGGCAATACGTCAGGTATCCTGGCACGTTGACAATCTTGCTCATTCCTCTAAAGCCGCCCGTTTGCTTGAGCTTTGCGATCAGGCAAGGGAGCAGGGAAGAAAGGTTATAGTATTTTCCTTTTTCCGCAATACTATGCAAAGAGTTGCAGAGCTTCTTGGGGATCGTTGTATGGAGCCTATCACAGGTGCTATCTCACCGCAAAGACGCCAGGAGATCGTTGATGAATTTTCAAAGGCAGATGATGGAGCTGTGCTTTTGAGTCAGGTTCAGGCGGGAGGTACAGGTCTGAATATTCAGAGTGCCAGCGTCATTATTTTCTGTGAGCCCCAGATAAAGCCGTCTATTGAAAACCAGGCAATTGCCCGTGCATACAGAATGGGACAGGTGAGAGACGTTTTGGTTTATCGACTTTTGGGAGATGACACGGTTGATGAAAAAATCATGGAGCTACTTAAAAACAAGCAATTGCAATTTGATAGCTTTGCAGATGAATCCGTAGTTGGTGAGGAATCCCTTAAGCCTCAGGAATCAGAATGGATGAGCAAGCTTGTTGAAGAAGAAAAGAAGCGATTACAGGCGCTTGAATAAATAAAAAACACGATGGTATTTCCATCGTGTTTTTTATCAATTTACTTTATTCAAGGTTCTGAAATCGGGTTCGTAGAAAGCCTTTATAAAAGGGCCTGTAATATCAACTGCAATGAATAGCTGATCGTTTTCCTTGTCTATCAACAGAATAAATTTGCGTATACCTTCAAAGTTGCCAAGATCAAGAGTCAAAATGGCAAAGCCGTCTTTGTTTTCAATAGACCAAGCAGCGTTAGGATATTCGTGATTTTCAACGTCTATACCGTCGTTCCAGATAATAGTAGCATATTGAGCATCAAAACGGATAGTGTAAGAGGTTGCATATCCTCTTTCGGAAAGCTCGTCTATATGCCACTCAGTACCTGAAATATCAGATGAAGAGGGAAGAGTAAATCCGCTCTGTAGCTTTTTAGTATATTCGTTTATTATATTGCCACCGGTGGGATCTGTCACAGGAGGTGCAGTTACGGAAGGCTCAGTAACAGGAGGCTCAGTAACAGGAGGCTCAGTAACAGGAGGCTCAGTAACAGGAGGCTCAGTAACAGGAGGCTCAGTAACAGGAGGCTCAGTAACAGGAGGCTCAGTCACGGGAGGCTCAGTAACAGGAGGCTCAGTAACAGGAGGCTCAGTAACAGGAGGCTCAGTCACGGGAGGCTCAGTTACGGAAGGCTCAGTTACGGGCGCTTCTGTGACAACAGTATCAGTGTATTCGGTTTCATCAGATTCAGGCTCAGCAGATGTCTCATCAACAGGATTTGTAGCAGGTGATGAGTCTGTGGTCTCAGCTTTGGCAGTGGTTTCTTCTGCTTGAGTAGTAGAATCAATTATGGACTCGTTGTTGTTGTCTTTTTCGGTGTTTTTTGAGCATGATGCGCACAAAACAACGGACAACAGTACGATGATAAGCAGTATGGCTTTAATATGTTTCATAAATACCTCATTCAACAAATGCGGGGCAGGGCCCCGCATTTGTTATTTGCTTAAAATTTTCCGCCGCCTACGTTTCGGGATGATCCGGAGGAGCTGGATGAATTGCTTTCTTTTTTCACGCGATTTACTGTTCTGTAAAGGAAGAAATCGTTTGATGTTGTAACCTGCATACTGCCGGGCTTAGTATATCCGGTTGCAGCAGCCTGCTTCTTTACGGATTTCAGCTTATTTTTCATATTGTTTGTAATGATAACAGCCAATATAATTCCGACAATCAGTGAAATAATAACGTTCTGCTTAAAATCAAAGGGGAAACCGTTAATTTCGCCATCGATCTGATATTCGCATTCACTAATAAACTCATCGAAAGCATCGTCGTAATTCTCATTGCTGAGATAAGTGGCAATATCTTCGCCTATAACATCGATTTCATCGGGAGAAATAGCGGTTGCGCCCAAACCATTTGAGAGTATTCTGTATTCGCGTTCATCCATTACAATAAGGAGAAGAACACCGTCATGGTTTTCGCCGTAGCCAAGACCGTTTATGTCATAGTAGCTGTTTACGTAGCTGTCAACAGAGTAGCTACCCGTTGTTTCAACAACTGCAATACAGATCTCAACCTGATATTTGTCGCTGATCTCTGTAAGCTTTTGTTCAAGGGATGTAGCAGTGGCATCTGAAACAACGCCAACCTCATCATAAAACTTAACGGAAACTCCTGTGGCAAAAGCCGAAACAGATAAGGAGAGACAGAGCAGGATAACAAAAGCTATAGATATAAATCTTTTTTTCATATTCCGCACCTCCTTATAATAACCACCAAAGATATGTGAGCGCAAAGGTTATTGCGCTTCCAACTGCGGCAATTCCGACGAGCCAACGCTTGTATGCAGCCTTGTCAAGAGGAAGGTCGCCCACAAATTTACCTGTCTGGCCATTCATCGCAAAGTAATACTTTTTGCCGTTCCAGGTGGTGTTAAGAAGCCAAACGGGATAAAGCGCATATTTTGCAACGCCGTTTTGCAGGTTAATAGACGCTGATTCAGGTGTAATCATTTCATATCCTGAAACGGTGGAAGCGAAGGCATCCTCTGTGCTTTTCTTAATTCTTTCGTTTGCACGCTGAATGCTTTCCTCGGAATTAACGTCATATTTATCAGCAAGATAGCCTGCAAGATAAGCTGTTTGGAAGTCTACAGCCTCAGAGAAATTAAAGGGCTCGATAGATTCCATAAGGGTATCGTCCATTTTTGTTGATCCGTCAACAGGGATGCGCTCGAATCCGATCGTACCGCCTCTTGTAACGGAATAGAAGCTTGTTTCTGTGTAGCGATAGCTACTGTCACTCCAGGTGCGGATACGAGTTGCCTTGTATCTTATGTTTGCATCAGCATCAGCATCAAAGAGCCAAACGGGCACGTAAACGCCCTTTACCTCGTCAATATGATTCTGCTTTGCAAAAACCTTGGGAAGAAGCTTCTTTCCGCCGTAGTGCTTTTTAAGTGCATTAACTGCGGCCTTTTTGTCGAGTTTAAACGGAATTATGTAATCGGGCTTCAGATCGCCCTTGAACTGTCCCATCATAACAACGGGATTGCCGCAGAAGGGACAGCTTGTTGCAGCAGTTGATTCGTCACCAACGATCTCACCGCCGCAGGATTTACAGGAATAAACACGAAGTCCGTCGGCTTCACCGGGCTGCCAATCACTGCCTGCAGTTGTATTCCATTCCAAATTACCTTCCTGCTCATTTTTTAGTACGTTATCGTAAGACAACAGAGTTTCCATCTCAAATTCGGTGTCACAGTAGGGACACTTCATCTTCTGAAGGCTCGTGTTGAATTCGATCGCACCGTTACAGCAGGGGCATTTATATTGCTGTAAGGTTGACAAAAGAAATCACTCCTTTGTGAGAATTAAGCTATTAGAATTTTGAGCCACAGCTCTGGCAGAACTTGCCGCCATCTGCGGGAGCGCCACAGTTAGGACAGAATTTAGGACCTGCGGGAGCAGCTTCCTCCTGAACGGGAGCAGCTGCGGGAGTTGCTGCAGGAGTTGCTGCGGGAGCCATTCTACTGCGCTGAACTACTTCCTCGATCTGCTGGCACATATTCGTATATTCCTCATAGCGCTGTTTTTCGCGGGGATTGCTGTAGTCAGCGGGACCGGATGTAAGGTTCAGTCCGAGGAATTTAACTGTGCTTGCGCCTCTGGTTTCAAGAGTAACGGTAGAGCGGTTGAGCTTGATTTCGATATCGTCGATATAAGGATT
>JAFXGC010000113.1 GCA_017513325.1 Clostridia bacterium | reverse complement strand
GCTTTGGGCAAATTTCTTCCTTAACTCTTCACTATTCACTTCAACAGGAAAAAGATTTATCTTTTTCCTGTTGAACCTATCCCTCCTCTGTCGGGAGAGCCTAAATCGTCACATTCTTCAAAAATCAGAGCAGGCTGATGCTCCATAATGCGGAATTGGCAAATTCTGTCCCCTGCCATGATTTTTGTATCACGGAGCGCATAGGCAGGCATAAACCACTGGTCGCCGTTGCCGCAGTAGCTTTCGTCAACAACGCCCATATGATTTGTCTGAATGATGCCGAAATTCTTATAAGTGGAGGAGCGGGGAACGATGTGCGCTTCATATCCTTTGGGCAGAGCAATGGCAACGCCAAGTGGAATAAGGCGGAATTCGCCCGCTTTCATTTCTATATCTTCAGCGCTGCGAAGGTCTATCCAGTCGGATTTTCCGTCAATATAGCAAAGCTTTTCAATTTTATCGCTGAGATATTTAACTCTGATCTTTTCCATTATGTCCTCTTGTTTATCAGTTTTGTATTCTTGTAAATTTCATAGAATCGGGGGCTGCAAGTCCCTCTTTATAGCGGCGGATGATCTCTTCGCATTCTTCTTTTGTTTCGGTTGAGAATATGAAATGTCCGCGGCAAATTCCCATAGCCAAAAGATCCTTTTTCTTATCGGCCATATAAACGGGAACGCTGTTATATACTATATTAGTGCAATCGGGAAGGGATATTATGGGGAAAGAAACACCCTTGCGGTCAATAATTTCGCTTTTGCAAAAAGCATTGCCTTCTCCTTGACATATTCCTTTTCCGTTTTTTTTGCAATTTGTTCCGCCGTCGGAAATGGCGCAGCGGTAAAGAGTCATCAGCGGGAGTCTGCCGTATATGATCGCTGTTTTTTTGTTTGCGGCAATATCTCTTATCTGAGGAGCTGTCAATTCAGGCGAGAGAACAGACCAATCGCTGCTCATATTTTCAAGCACGGAGCTTGTTGCGCTGTTGAAAACGTTCAATCTGTGAGAGCAAACAGGGGTGTATCCTCGTTTTGCCGCTTCATAAAGCTGTCCCGTTGTGTTGACCATAAGTCTTTTTCCTTCGGGGTAGCAATCATTTTGCAAGTCGAAATTCACAGGTGGGAGAATGGGAGTGTATTTAGTGTTTCTGCCCACAGGAAGAAAGATTTCTTCAAAAAATTCTTCTGCTTCTTCTGGAATCTGCGATGGATGAGCAAATTCGGCGGTGAAAACCATAGCAGTGGATCTGTCGGCTTTAGGTTTTCTGTATTCAGCCAAAGCGCCGTCTGTGTTTCTTTTTCCGCTTTCCTCAATAGCTTCGCAGGCACTTCTGCGAAGGCGGTTGAGCATTGAGCGCGAAATGAAAGCGTTTTCGTCTGATACAAGGCTGAAAGTCTGCAAAACGAAGGGCGTGTTTCCCAACTTTGCAGCGCATGCTCTTGCATCATCTTCGCTCATGGGGGCAACTGCATCGGCGGCGTTGACTATATCTCCGCTTACGGTGATGCTGTCATAGGGGGTGCTCATAGTATATTTGAGAGGTTGTCCCACTATTGCTTCTACCTTCACGTCGGCAGAAACTTTTCGCCTGAGCCCTTCAAAAACGGTTTTTTCGCTTGCGTTGAACTCTTCAAGAGTACGCACTCCAAGCATATTGGCAGGCTTT
>JAFXGC010000112.1 GCA_017513325.1 Clostridia bacterium | reverse complement strand
ATTGTAAAATCACCAATCTGACAATATGTGACTATTGTATTACCCCACTGTTTTTTTGTCAAGCAAATCATTGGCTAATAATGCGAATTTACTCTTGAAAAAATCAGAATAGTATGCTAAAATATAAAAACTATTACAAAAAGGAGGATAACATATATGCACCTGCAGGAATCCGGTGAAATGTATCTTGAAACTATATATGTGCTTTCCAAGCAGTTGAATGCTGTGAGATCGGTTGATGTAGGCGAATATATGGGATATTCCAAGCCAAGTGTCAGCCGCGCCATCGGCCTGCTCCGAAACGGCGGTTACGTGACTGTTGACGAAGAAGGTCACCTTCATCTGACCGAACTGGGACTTGAGATCGCATCTAAAATCAATGAACGCCACCGCGTTATAACAGAAATGCTTATAAAGATCGGTGTTGACAGAAAAACAGCCGAGGAAGACGCCTGCAAAATGGAGCATGCTATCAGCGATACTTCCTTTGAGGCACTGAAAAATTATTTATCTGATATATAAAAAACTTGCTGACCTAATAGTCAGCAAGTTTTTTGTTTAATATCTCCACTCAACAAATCCGTAACTGTCAAGCACCTGAAAATACTTTGCAAGGCGCTCATACAGAGGATCGGCAGCATCGCCAAAATGTGCATCAACTTCTTTACCGATAGATAGTATGTTTTTTTCACCATCTATTATGGGCCAAACAAAGCTTCCTGTTTTATCAAAATGAATATGCGACACCTTTGGTTTATTCAAAAGTATCTGTGTCAGCTTTTTCATTATTCCTTTATTCTCTATATAGAGAGTTACCATTCCATTTTCATCTGTATCCCACTGAATCCATTCAGCTCGAATGGGAATCTTCTCCAAATAGTTTTTTGATATTACTTCTTTTTTCTTCATCAGTTATTTTTACGCTTTCTGAAAACTGAAAACCTAAGTAATGATAAAATAATCAAAGCAAAAACTACAATGCTCAGAGTTGAAGAAACAGCTTTCGGAAGTTCTATAATGTCCGATATATTAATATATTTGTCAATTCCGATTACTGCTAAAACCGCAAGAACTATTCCAACCAACCCTTCACCCGCAATCATACCTGAACAGAACAGAATCCCATCGCTGATAATTGAGTTTTTTACGTTTTCTTCCTTTTTCATTCTGTTGAAAGCGAGACGAATCAGTCCCCCTGCCATAATACAAACGTTAAGATGGACAGGAAGATATATGCCGATTGCGAATGGCAAAACAGGGATACCAACGATCTCAACAACCATTGCAATAAAAATGCCGATAAACACAAGAGTCCATGGGAGGTTACCTTCCATAACTCCCTCAACAATCATTTTCATAAGTGTTGCCTGAGGTGCAGCTAATTCTTCAGAACCAAAACCCCAGGCTGAATCCAGAAGATACAGCGTGCCTCCGATTGCCAATGATGCTGCAACTACTCCGACTATTTCAGCCAGCTGCTGCTTTTTGGGAGTTGCGCCCAGAAGATATCCTGTTTTCAGGTCCTGCGAAGTATCTCCTGAAATTGCTGCTACTATACAGATAATTGAACCTATGGCAATTGCACTTCTCATTCCTTCTGCACCGCTTGAACCTGTTATTTTAAGCGCAACTGTTGCTATAAGCAGTGTAGCAATTGACATACCGGAAACGGGATTATTGGAACTGCCAACTATTCCAACCATTCTTGATGATACTGTTGCAAAGAAAAAGCCGAAAATAACTACTATTACAGCTCCGATAAACGTTACAGGGATAGCAGGAACAAGCCATACGAGAATTGTGAGGATCACTATTGCTCCAATCACCGTTTTCATATTGATATCACGCGAAATTCTGTCGATGTTACCATTACCTGCTCCGGCTATACTTTTCATTGCATCGATAAAAGTTCTGACAATCAGCGGAAGGCTCTTCAAAAGACTTATTATTCCGCCCGCAGCAAGAGCTCCTGCGCCTATATAACGAATATAACCGCTCCATATACCGCTTGCTCCGCTTTCTGCATATATATCCCCTATAGATAAAGTACCAGGATATACAATCACAGATTCACCAAAAAAGACTATAAGAGGAATAACTACAAGCCAGCTGAGTATCCCTCCGGCAAACATATACGAAGATATTCGCGGACCGCAAATATAACCAACGCTCATAACGGCAGGATAGATTTGTGTGCCTATTTCCCCTCTGTAGCCCGCACCTTGAATTTTGAATGAAATTTCCCCCGGAACAGCCCGTAGTCCGTCAATAACAAACTTAAAAAAAGCAGCGATACCCATACCTGCAAATACAGTTGAGGCATTTGCGCCTTTTTCTTCTCCTGCAAGGAGTACCTCGGCACAAGCCTGCCCTTCAGGATACGGAAGTATTCCGTGTTCTTTTACTATAAGAGCATTACGGAGAGGGACCATAAAAAACACACCTAAAAGACCACCCAAAAGAGCTATAAGCGTTATTTCAATAATATCCGGTTTTTCCATTGTTCCGCTTGACGCCCACAAAAACAACGCCGGCAAAGTAAATATTGCTCCTGCAGCAACAGATTCGCCGGCTGATCCGATGGTTTGAACAATATTGCTTTCAAGAATAGAATTTTTACGCATAATAACCCTTATAACTCCCATTGCCAGCACTGCTGCAGGAATGGATGCCGATACTGTCATACCAACTCTAAGCCCCAGATATGCGTTTGCTGCACCAAATATTACTGCCAGAATAATCCCCATCACAATTGAGGTCAGAGTTATTTCCGGGGTGATCTTTTCTGCAGGTATATATGGTTTAAATTCATTTTGACTATTGTCCATTATTTATCCTTTCTGAAATATTCTTTGAATATAATAAAAAAACAGTCGGAGGATGGTCGATCACTCTAACTGTTTTGAAATAATAATTAATATTAATAATTCTGCATAGCAGTAATGCATATTATAGCGTTTTTTTATTTATGTTTCAATGGTTTTATTAATATATTCAACCGGTAATTTTTTCTTGCATTTACTATACAATAAATCATTATGACAACAATTCTCTGTTTATCCAAGCCATAAGAAGGTTTACTATTTTTTCCTGTTGTTTTTCGCTGAGCTCAATTCCCACAGGTACTTTATACCATTTGTTCAGACACCCTCTGCAGCAACAAGCACATGCATGTTGGGCCACAAATACGGGATGACCGCGCATCGGCGTTTGTTTACCGTCATTCTCAGGATTTTCAGGCGCAAGACGTGTACGGATAAAGTCCTCAGCGTGAGATCTTATTTTATCCATTCCTTTTTGGGATATATATTCCTTATCCTTTTTTGATAAGTGGAATTTTGCTCTGAAATCGGACTGTTTCAGCCTTGTTAGTGTTTGTTCAATGGTTGCCATAGATTAACTACTGTCTTTCATTTTTTTATATCATACCGTAGATTTATTATAGCAGAATAAAATGAAGATAACAAGTACTGTACTCCTATTCCTTATTCACTAATATATACCCTAAACCTCCTTGCTCACAAATTACATTTGCTTATCATCCGTTGCAGGATTGTCAATAAGCTCGCCGTTTTCTGTGAAACGTGAACCGTGGCAGGGGCAATCCCAAGTGTGCTCGGCACGGTTATATTTGAGTGCGCAACCAAGGTGGGGACATCTTGGCGCAGTTGGAGTGATAAGTCCCAATGTTGATTCCATTGCATTTATTGCAAGCTGCGGCCGAAGAATTGTTCGTGATGGAGAGAACACTTCTGCGTGAGGACTTGACTTTTCTTGCACGAGATCACATAGAATATTTGCCGCCACCATAGCATTCGTCATTCCCCATTTATTAAAACCTGTAGCAACGAAAACCTCGGGAGTGCTCTTGGAATACTGTCCTATATACGGTACGTCATCCAACGTCATACAATCCTGTGTTGCCCATTTTTCAGCTATTTGCGCGTCTTTATAATGCTCCCCTGCAAATTTTTCGAGCTCTTGCCAACATCCTCCCTGCTTTCCCGTTCTATGACCACCACCGCCAAGAAGCAACATATCACCATGGCTTCTGAAGGAAAGACCTGTATCCGATTCGTCTACATACATTCCATCCACATTATCTGCACCTTTCAGAGAGATTACATAAGAACGGTGCTGATATAACTTCAAAAAATAGCTGCCGTGCTTATTCAAAACAGGAAAATGAGTTGCAATTATGAGCTTTTTATAGGTTATATCTCCACGATCGGTAATTGCCTTATTTGGCATAAGCTCCAAAACTTTCGTATGCTCAAATATGGGCAGCTTTTTGGCAATTGTATATATAAATTTCAAAGGATGAAACTGCGCTTGATCTCTCACACACACCGCACCCGCAACCTTTATAGGCAGTTCGGTTGAGTCACAAAACTCTGCTTTTACACCCAGAAGATTCAAGGCATCTACTTCCTTTTCTATTTTCTTTCGGTTGTTCAAAGTATAAACATAGGAATCCTTGTTTTCATAGTCGCAATCTATGCGCCTGCAAAGATGAGTATATTCTTCACCTGCATCAATCTGAGCCTGAAGATAAAGTCGGGCTTTATCCTCTCCAAAGCGTTTTATCAGCTTATTATAAATAAGTCCGTGACCGATAGTGATTTTTGCCGTAGTATTTTTTGTTATTCCACAGCATATTTCTGCAGCCTCCGCAAGCATGCAATCAACACCGGTGTTTTTTAACTTGTAGGCGCACAAAATCCCCGCAATTCCTCCACCGATTATAAGTACATCCGTGTTTTCATTGCCATCCATTGCCTCAAAACAAACTTTTGGCACATCCTTCTCCCAAAGCGATTCCATACTTCTTCCCTCCAGATTTAATATGCTTAGTTTTTGTATTTATTTGGTGTAATATACGTGCAGTTACTTACAATAAATCTTTGGTCTAATTACATTTACTTTTAAAAAACCGCTGAATTCTCAGCGGTTTTTTATGATTTTCACTTGTTTTTCTTTCCTCTGTTTCTGAAATCATTATCAATATCTGCACTCCAATCAGCTTCTAAAGGCTTGCTACTGCGCACTTTACAAACTGCATTGGCAACAGACTGATAAAGTATCTTTGTTCCTTTTCCGTCAGCATGATAGTTTACAGCTCTATCACGGTCAATACCATATTTTGCGGCTGTTTCCACTGCGTCAATATTTGCTCCTATAAAAAGGAACTCCCAACCGTATTTCTCCTTCTCATGTTTGATCATCTTCTTTACTTCATCGCTGGTATAACGGTGGCTGGCGTTCTCCATACCGTCAGTCGTGATGATAAACATCGTATGCTCAGGAACATCTTCCGGACGTGCATACTTATGGATATTTGCTATGTGGTGGATTGCTCCGCCGATGGCATCTATAAGCGCTGTGCATCCGCGAACTGTATAGTCTCCGTCGGTCATGGGTTTGATCTTTGAAAGCTCCACTCTGTCGTGAATCACTTCACTATTGTTATCAAAAAGAACTGTGGATACATAGCATTCACCATCCTCCTTGCGCTGCTTTTCGATCATTGAATTGAAACCACCGATAGTATCAGACTCAAGTCCTGCCATTGAACCGCTTCGATCAAGTATAAATACCAATTCCGTAATGTTGTTCTTCTTTTCTTTCATAACTATATCCTCCAAAAAAATGTGGCTGCAAGGTTTTCTTTACCTTACAACCACATTGTAATAGATTATTCAGTTGAAATGGTCGCTTGTTGGGAGACTTTTCAGCAACCAAGCAAAACCTGATCAAACTCGAACAGAGCTTCATTGATCTCAAATATATCGTAGTTCCCTTTTTGAATAAAATATCGGATGATCCTATCAAATGTGAAGCTTCGGGACAACGTAAGCCCTGCAGAAGCAAGCAACTCCTGCGTTTCATCAAGATTAAGTTTTAACGCTATTGCAAAAGCAACTGCTGTGTGCTTTGAGGGCTTATATTTATCGGGATTACATTTGATTTTCGAGAAGGTCTTCTTATCAACGTTGGCCTTCTTATAACACTCAACGTCGGTCAGACCTTTCTCGTCTATGTAATCAAAAAGCTTATATGCGAAAGACTTATCCATTTTTTTCATATATTCATGCAAACTTTGCCCTGCCACACTTCCTGATTCTTCAGGTTGCGGAGCTGAACATCTTGGGGCATAAGCTATAGGGGCTCTCATCGAAGCGCGTGGCGCTTCGTATCTTACAGAACAATGAGTTTCATTATCAAAAGATTCTGTCTGGCTCAGAATTTCACTCAGCTCGCGATACAAGTTACGGCTGAACTCGTATGAATCCGGATCGTGAATGCAGATATAAACCATCAACTCGTGCTCATACAAAAACTCGGTTATGACCTGAATGGCAAATTTCAGCACCTGATCTTTTGGATATCCATACGCACCTGCGCTTATGAGCGGAAATGCTATTGATTCAAATCCGCTTTCATAGGCCAGCTTCAACGCCTCATTATAACATGAACGCAAAATAATGCTTTCTCCGTTAAGACCACCCTGCCATACGGGACCTGATGTATGAATAATAAACTTTGCGTCAAGATTGTATCCCTTGGTCATCTTTACAGTGCCAAGGCCGAGAGGAGCTATTTTAGCGCACTCTGCATCAAGGTCTGCTCCTGCTCTGCGATGCACGGCAAGGTCAACGCCGCTATAGCCGATCATCTCTTCGTTGGTGGTATTAACAATGGCATCAACAGGCATTTTCGTTATATCTTGTCTGATTATTTTAAGTGGCATTGCCTTGCTCCTTTCTGTATAATCCTATTTAATCTTTTGACCATACCACATTTCTTCGGTCAATAGCATAGCGTGACCCGTGCGTATTTCATTTATAAGTTTCACATCTAACCCTTCGGTGGTATGGTGATAAGCAAAGCCGAGCTTTTCCTGAACACGTCTTGATTTCACGTTACCATCGTAATATCCACACCAGACAGCTCGCATTCCAAGATCCTCAAAAGCATGACGGATCAGCTCTTGGGACGCTTCCGGAATAAGTCCACGTCCCCAGAACTTTTTACCGATCCAATAACCAAGTTCACATTCGTCGCTGCGCTCAGTCATATCTGTCGCTTTACCCATTTTCAAACCGACACTGCCAATCGGCAAGTTATCCTCTTTCAGGCAAACTGCATATGTTTCAGGAACTGCCAACACGTTTCTTATTATTTCACGACTGTTTTCCACACTTTCGTGAGGTGGCCAACCTGCCCACGGACCCACATCGGGGTCACTTGCATATTTATATAGATCTTCAGCGTCAGCCTCGCACCACGGGCGAAGAATAAGACGTTGTGTTTCAAGTATCATAGTCTTCTCCTGTCAAAGTAAACAACTCTGTATACACAAGCTTAGTATACGTCACGTTCACTATTTCAGTTTTTTTCCGTCGGAAAAAGCATTTCCTACCTTTTTACCAAGTTTGATATACGTATGGTGAACCGGATCATAAGTGATAGCTTCCAATTTCTGAACGTCAATTTGTCCATCCTGTCCCAATACCGATTCGTCAGCACTTACGTTTACGATCTCGCCAATGCAAATACCATCCTCGTTGAACTTTAGAAGCTTGCACTCAATAGTCATGGGAAACTCGTTGATAACAGGTGCATTTACGAAAGTTGATTTTACTGTTGTGAGCCCCGCTTTTTTCATTTTATCGGGGACCTTATTACCTGAAACAATACCGACATAGTCTGCTTCAATTACATGCTTTGCATCAGCGATGCTGACTGTAAAAGCGCCGCTTTCAATAATATTCTTTGTGGTCTTATGGTCGTCTGCAAGACATACCATGATCTGATTTGTGTCATAAGTGCCACCCCAAGCAGCATTCATACAGCAAGGTATGCCATCCTTATCATAAGCAGCGACAATAAATACAGGCATCGGATATGCCCATGTTTTTACACCAAAATCTTTACGCATAGTTTAAGTCTCCTTTTATCGTTTTTATAAAAATATAACCTGAATGTCACTTGGACAAACTGTAATTTCAAAAGAAATAATTATATATTCAGCTCTGCTTTTCATTGTCACATGCAGGACCATTAATTAAAGCAAGATATATTGCGTATCCCCCCGTTATAACAGTTAGGATAACAGCAGTCAATATTCGTATTTCCAAAGATAAATCAGCCTCGTTTGCAAAAACACTGAGTGCATTAAAAACACCGTGTGCTGCAATACATACGAGCAAGCTTTGCGTTCTATAATAAATCATCACAAACATAAAGCCGGCGGCGGTAGCATACATGACCTGAAGCAAATTCGGCAAAAACTCTGCGCCGGAGCCGTTCATCAGGTTAATTATATGCCCCATACCGAACGTTACGCTTGAAACTATAATGGCTGACCTCACATTATCCTTTCTCATTGCCTCAAAAAGAAGTCCTCGAAAGATTATTTCCTCCAGAAAGCCAACGCAAAGCATTGAAAAAACATAAAGTACAGTTTCCAAAGCACCGTAATTTAAGGTTAATCCGTTCCAAAGATTAGCGGTTAGCATAATGAAAACCGGTATGTAATATAGCATTGTCCCGGCCGAAGACTTTGATCGGCAAAGACCGTATACCACAGATAGTCCATTTTTACGCATAAACAATATCAGCACAGCGGAAAGCGCCAGCCCTGTCACCAGCGTGAAAGATTTCTCAACCCCCACCATTTCGGAAAGTGCATCTCCCACTGACATCAAAATACAGTATGCCGCAATCCACACTACCGCGAACCAAATCCGGCTTTTATCGTATAGTTTTTTCAGCATATTAAACCTCATAAATACTTTATTCCGTCTCTTTAATTCTTTCCAATATCTCCACATCCGCCGGACAGAAATCGTAGTTTGGTATCTCGTCGCGAGTGATCCATTTGATATCATTATGTTCAAGCTTTTGAGGAATGCCTTCAGCAATAGTGGCATTAAACAATGTTAGATGAACTGTTATATCCGGATACTCGTGTATGACATCAATAAATATTTCGCCAACAGAGAGCTCTACATCTATTTCTTCCCTGCACTCACGAATGAGCGCTTCCTCTTTAGTTTCTCCGATTTCAACCTTGCCCCCGACAAACTCCCATAAAAGTCCTCTCGCCTTGTGCGCAGGCCGCTGGCATATCATAAATCTATCCTTGTTCCATATAAGTGCTGCTACTACTTCAACCATAGTGTATGCCTTTCTCCTGCATTGACGTTTAGTGTATTATACCATATATCAGCAT
>JAFXGC010000111.1 GCA_017513325.1 Clostridia bacterium | reverse complement strand
AGCACCTGAAGAACGTCGCCTTCGCCTGCGTTATCCCACAGTGTTATGGTGCCCTTGTCAAGAGCGTAAAGCAGCTTTGTTTCGCTGTTAACGTAGAAATTGCCTTCGTATTCGATAGTGTTGCGCCAATCATTGGGCTTTTTCGTTTCTTCCGGGGTG
The DNA here is from genome assembly GCA_017513325.1 of Clostridia bacterium. Classification (GTDB taxonomy): domain Bacteria; phylum Bacillota; class Clostridia; order Oscillospirales; family CAG-272; genus Avispirillum. The sequence goes on along the minus strand of JAFXGC010000111.1, from coordinate 14,925 downwards.
TCAACATCGTCCTTGCATCCGGTTATGTTAAGCATGAGCAAAATGGCAAGCAGCAGTGTAATTTTCTTTTTCACTTCGGAATATCCTTTCTATATGAAGTATATAAAAATGAAATGGGGGACCGCTTGGGCCCCCGATTTTCATAGTGAGTTTTTAATTATTCAGCCTCTGCTTCGTTGTCAGCTTCGTCGCAAAGTGTGCACTCGGGTGCATAGTCTTCATCATCAAACATAGGATCAAAATCACTGCCGAAGCAATCCTGATAGCAGGAATCGCAATCGCCGCAATCAAATGAGATCTTGAAATATTTCTTGAAGAACTTATAGAGCACAACGAGAGTAGCAAATATGAACAGAGCAACTGCTGCTGATATTGCAACTATCTTAAAAATACTAACGCGCTTTTCTTCGTTTTTCATAATACGGTCTCCTTTTATTCTTAACTGCAAATATGCAGCCAGTTTTCTATTATCAGTATATCATAAATTGTATAAATTGCAATAGCTGATAAGATTATTTTACCCAAAAGTAACATTTTTATAAAAATTGCACTACAAATCGTCCGCAATTTTCGAATTTAAACTTGAGTCCGAAATGTTCCGAGTGTAAGGCAAAAAATGGAAGAATTATAAAGATATAACACGAATTAACAAAATAAATGCTATTTTGTTACAGATTGTTAATAATTTGTGGAAGTCGTACAAGGTGAAAAAAATACAACAAAAATATGTGAAATATTCACAAAAAATCGCCTTACTTTTCTACATTTACAAATAGTTAATATTTCTGTAACAAAGGCATTTTTGGTAAATAAAATTTACAAAAAATAAATTTGTCACTATATTTTGGGGTGCCAAAACCCATTGATAACAGCATTTTCTTGGCAAAAGTAAATAATATTTACCCAACCTCAAACAACCCTGCCGCAAGGTGTAAATGAAATTGTGAACAAATCCAAATAATGTAAAATATGACAATAATAAGCATAAAATGTCAAAAAAATGGGGTCCCGCGCACGGCACATATTATATGTTGGAAAACTTGACATAAGTTGGGCTCGGGAGTATAATATTTGTATATATTATGGGAATAAAACAGAGTTTTGTACCCTGATCCGAGAAGCTGCTGAAAGGCGGCAAAAACGGAGGAAATGCGTGCGAGCGCAAAACATTTTTGCAATTTTTTAGTTGCGTAAATAATAGTCAGGAGGAATGGTACTATGAAAGAAAAGACCAAAAAGCTGATAGCGCTGATAATGGCCGCTGTGATGCTTATTGGCTCCGGATTGACGGTGGGTGCTGCAAAAGCCGGCGATACGGAAAACGATGATTTGAAAGACATCATCGACAGCAATGAGACTCTGCAGACTATGACAGAGTCTATGAGCCTGATCACTTATGAAGCATACAAGTCAAAGTATGGCTACATAGAGGATAAGGACAAGACTGACGCCGATTGGGGCGATTTTGAAACAACAGTTGACGGCGTTGACTACGATGCTGAAAACACTAATGCGGAAGTTGAAGTTAAGGAAATTAACGGCGTTGAAGCGCTTGTAACTCCCGCTGAAGGTTCTGTTGCTTGGAAGTTTGATATTCCTGAAACAGGCTGGTATACAGTAACATTTGAATATTCCGCAGTGGATGAGTCCAAGGCAGATATCGAAAGACTGTTCAGACTCAACGGAATCATTCCTTATAGCGAAGCTCGTTATATGTCCATGCAGAGAACATGGGTATATGAGTATGCAGGCGACACAAGAGAAGATGCATTCGTTCCTGACGTTATCGGAAACGAACTTGCTCCCGAAATGCATACAGAGCTTACATGGGAAACCTACACAATGAAGGATTTCTACGGACACTACACAAAGCCCCTTGAGTTCTACGTGAACGAAGGCGAAGCGATCGTTTCTCTCCAGGGTGTTCGTGAATCAGTTGCAATTGCATCTGTGAAGATCCATTCTGTAGCAAAGGAACGTACATATAAAGACGTTCTTGATGAATACGAAGAAAAGGGCTACAAACCCGCAGAAGGCGAAGCATATATGATCGAAGCTGAACTTCCCGAAAGCTCCAGCTCCGTTATGATCTATCCTATATACGATCTTTCCTCTGCGATCACAAGCCCTCAGCATACAACTCTTATTAAGAGAAACACAATCGGCGGCGACAAATGGGTTAGCCCCGGTAAGTGGATCAGATACGAGTTCAAGTGCGAAGCTACAGGCCTTTACGATATCGTTACAAGATACAGACAGGATGCTGTAAACGGTATGTACACATCCAGAAGTATCAAGATCAACGGTGAATATCCTTTTGAAGAAGCTAAGAACCTTCGTTTCGATTATAACGCTGACTGGCAGGTAGCTCCTCTGACTGACGGTTATGATACATTCCAGTTCTACTTTGAAAAAGGCGAAACATACGTTATTGAACTTGAAGTAACTCTCGGTAACATGGCAGAGATCATCCGCCGCGTTGACCAGATCATCGACAACCTCAATGACGACTACATGGCAATCCTTAAGCTCACAGGTAACGATCCTGACGTTAACCGTGACTACGGTCTCAGCCGTATCATGCCCGACGTTATCGTAAACCTTGGCGGACAGGCACTGGCTCTTGAAAGCGCTGTAGACTACATTTCCGAAATGAACGGAATCAAGTCTGATAACACAGCAACACTTGAGCAGGCTGCAGTTCTTGTTGAAAGAATGGCAACCGATGAAGCTGAGATCGCAGCAAACCTCGGCTCCCTCAAGGAATGGATCTCCTCCCTCGGTACATGGATGACAAACGTATCAAGCCAGTTCGTTGAGCTTGACTACATCATGATCCAGCCCACAGGCAGCGAGCTTCCTCAGGCAAACGCAAGCGGTTGGCAGGCGTTTATATATGAAATGCAGAAGTTCTTCGCAAGTTTCTATGCTGACTACAACTCCATCGGCACAGAAAGCACCGAAGCAGGTGCTCTCTCAGTTTGGACATCCAGCGGTCGTGACCAGGCTCAGATCATCAAGAACCTTATCAATGAAGGTTTTGCTAAGGAAACAGGCGCTGCAGTTGAACTCAAACTGACAGCGGGCGGCGTTCTTCTCCAGTCTATTCTCGCAGGTGTTGGCCCCGATGTATCCATCGACTCCCAGTCACCTATGGAAATGGCAATCCGCGGAGCAATCGTTCCTCTTAATAAATTTGATACATTTGACGAAGTAATGTCAAGATTCTCTGACTCTGCAAAAGTTCCGATCACACTTTACGGTGAAACATATGCGGTTCCCACAGGTCAGGTTCCTTACTTTATGTTCTGCCGTAACGATATCCTCAGCCAGCTTGGTCTCAGCGTTCCCGAAACATGGGACGATCTGATGTCCATGGTTCCCGTTCTCCAGTTCAATAACATGGAAATCGGTATGGCTCAGGACTTCTCCCTCTTCCTCTATCAGCAGGGCGGTTCCTACTGGAGAGACGAAGGTATGGCAAACAACTTCGACTCCACTCTTGCACTTGACTGCTTCGAGTACATGTGCAACATGTTCACACAGTATTCTCTCCCTGTAAACTTTGACGGTACAAACCGATTCAAGACAGGTGAAATGCCCGTTCTTATTTCAGGTCTTGACCTGTATAACACACTTCAGGTATTCGCTCCTGAAATTTCAGGACTCTGGGGCTTCTACGAAATCCCCGGTACACTCAATGAAGAAACAGGCGAAGTTGACCACTCCTGCATCTCCTTCATTTCCGGTGTAGTAATGCCCAGAGGCTGCGCAAACGAAGAACTCGCATGGGACTTCCTTGATTGGTATTCCGATAAAGACTATCAGGTAGACTACGCAAACGAAATGGTAGCCCTCCTCGGTCCTTCCGGTAAGCAGGCACTCTCCAACATCGAGGCGATGGACGAGCTTACATGGACAGAGAGCGAATATAAGACACTTCAGAAAGTATTCTCCGACACATTCGCAATTGAATACTTCCCCGGTGACTATTTCGTAACACGTTACGTTGGATTCGCATTCAACTCAGCAACAACACAGGGTGCTGACCCCTCCGACGAACTGCTTTCATACGTTTCCGATATCAATAAGGAAATCACAAGAAAGAGAAAAGAGTTCGATCTTATGATCGATGACGAATGGTCCGCAATCAAGGATTACACAGGATTTACAACCACAACTGAGTGGAGAGAATTCTGGGCTTCTGAACGCGGCACAGACGTAAACGACAACACAGCCATCAGAGATATTGAAGATGCTGAATACACCTTCAGAAACTGGATGGAAGAGCACAATGTAACCGTTGATAACCACCAGAAGTGGGTAAGAGAATCAAACAACGGAACAACAACCCTCTCCTATAAGGAATGGACAGAGCAGTAAAAAACCTTCCTTATTATATATAAGTAAATAAAAAACAGGAGGAACGGCTTGTTCTTCACCGGATCGCCTAAAGCGGGAAAGACAAGCCACTGCTCCTACCTAAAAATTCAAACAGGAGAAAGAAAATGTCAAAGAAAAAAGAAACTGTTGCGGTGCATAATATGAGCAAAGCACAGTGGACATGGCATCTGATGAAGCAGTATAAAGTTGGATATTTTATGACGATCCCCTTTATGATTCTGTTCTTTGCCTTCACTGTAATCCCCGTATTTGCATCCGTTTTCGTAGCTTTTACGGACTGGAACCTCCTTCAGACACCGAATTTTGTTGGATTCCAGAACTTTATCACACTGTTCCTCAATGACGACCTTTTCATCATAGCTTTGAAGAACACAATCCTCTTTGCTGTAGTAGTAGGTCCCGGCTCTTACATTATGTCTTTCGTAATCGCTTGGTTCATCAACGAGCTTGATCCCAAGGTAAGAGCATTTGTAACACTGGTATTCTATGCACCTTCACTTACAGGTAGTGCATATACAATCTTCCAGTATATCTTCTCGAGCGACGCTTACGGTCTTGTAAACGGTTGGCTTATGAACTTCGGTCTGATCGACGCTCCTATTCGTTGGTTCCAGACAGAACAGTATATCTTCCCCCTCTGTATCATCATTTCTTTGTGGATGTCACTGAACACAGGCTTCCTTGCATCTATCGCAGGTCTCCAGGGTGTTGACCGCGCTCAGTATGAGGCAGCTGCAGTTGACGGCATCACAAACCGTTGGCAGGAGCTTTGGTACGTAACACTCCCCAACATGAAAGAAACACTGATGTTCTCCGCAGTTCTTTCCATCACAGGCGCATTTGGTTTTGGTGGTATCGTAACATCCATGGCGGGCGACCCTCCCACAGGCTACGTAGGTTATACACTTACACATCACCTTGGTGAGTATTCCGGCGCACGTATGGAATTTGGTTATGCAAGTGCTATCTCCTTCGTTTTGTTCCTTATCCAGATCGGTGCGAACATGGCGATCAACCGCGCATTGTCAAAGGTAGGTAAGTAAGATGAGTAAGAAATTAAGAACAAGACGTCATAGAGTGGTTCTTAACCGCTCATCCGGCGGCGACATGGGTATCACACTTCTGCTTTTTATCCTTGGTGTGATAATGTTCCTGCCTCTCTACTATGTACTTATACAGTCTCTCAAGCCTCTTGATGAGCTGTTCTACTACCCCCCCAAGTTCTACGTAATCAATCCTACGTTCCAGAACTTTGCTGACCTGTTCAACCTTATGAGCGAGTCATGGGTACCTTTCTCAAGATACATATTCAACACAGTGTATATCACATTTATGGGCACAGCAGGTAACCTTATCCTCGGTTCACTTTGTGCATATGCGCTTTCAAAGATTCCTTTCCCCGGACATGGATTCTTCTTCCAGCTGATCGTTAAGTCCCTGATGATCTCCTCTGCAGTAGCAGGAACACTTCAGTTCGTAATCCTCACAAAGCTTGGATTTATGGACAGCCAGTGGGCGATCATCCTTCCCACATGGGCTTCAACACTCGGTCTGTATCTTATGAAACAGTTTATCGACGCAAACATTTCAACAGAAATGCTTGAAAGTGCGCGTCTTGACGGTGCAGGCGAATTCAGAACATTCTGGTCAATCGCAATGCCTCTTGTTAAGCCCGCTTGGCTGACACTTATCGTTCAGTCCTTCCAGGGTCTGTGGAACACAGGTGCTTCAATCTTCATCCAGAGTGAAGATCTTAAAACACTTAACTACGCAATGAGCCAGGTTCTTTCCGCAGGTATCGTTCGTCAGGGTGCGGTTTCTGCATCAACAGTTATTATGCTGATCGTGCCTATCATCGTATTCGTTGTTTCTCAGAGTAACATCATCGAAACAATGGCAACCAGTGGTATGAAAGACTAAGGAGGAGCAGAATGAAAAAAGCAATAAGAGTTTTACTCGTAGCTGTTTGTCTGCTTATGGTTTTCACTACCCCTGTAGCAGCGGCAGCTCCCTATCAGACATATACATACTCCTCAACAGGATTCGTTCTCACATCTCCCGATGCTTACGTTCCCGATAAGGTTGTTGACGGCGCGATCGCTTCAGCAAACTTCGGCGAACTTCGCGATATGGTAGTTGATAAAGACGGAAATGTATATCTTGTAGACGCAACAAATGCTTGCGTTCACGTACTTAATAAGTACTACAGACTTACAAGAACAATCAATTCATTCGTAAACGAACAGGGCGTACCCGATGGATTCAACAACCCCTCCGGTGTGTTTGTAAACGACCAGTATATCTATATCTGCGATACAGATAATAACAGAATCGTTCTCTTCAACCACGACGGTGAGTTTGTTCAGACAGTTGGTAAGCCTGAATCAAACCTCTTTGCAGAAGGCTCCATTTATAAGCCCGTAGCTCTCGCAGTAGACTCCTACGGAAGAATGTTCATCGTATCCTCCACAACTTACGAAGGTGTCATCGTAATGGGTATCGACGGTTCATTCTACGGCTTTATCGGTGCTCAGAAAGCAACAGTAACTGCATGGCAGGCAATCTGGAAGTTCATCAGCCAGAATGCTGAGGACGAAGAAACAGTTACTTCCACAGAGTATAACAACATCACAATCGATAAGGATAACTTCCTTTACGTAACAACCAACTCCATCGATGAAGCAGCTCAGCAGAACGCTATCATGGGTAAGGATAAGGGCGGCACACTTGCTCCTGTTAAGAAGCTTAACGCTTCCGGTACAGACGTTATGACACGTAACGGCTTCTATCCTCCTTCCGGTGAAGTTAAGGTTTCAACATCCGCAACAAGTAAGATCCAGGGCGCTTCCTCCATCGTAGACGCGGCTGTAGGTCCTGAGGGCACATGGTCCATCATCGACGATAAGCGTTCCAAGGTGTTCACCTATGATAATCAGGGTAACCTGCTCTTCGCTTTCGGTGACACAGGTAGCCAGGTTGGTTCTATTTCCACAATCAAGGCTGTAGCTTACAGCGGTAACGATATGCTCCTTCTTGATAAGGATAACGCAAGCTTCACAGTATACCGTAGAACAGAATACGGTGATATCCTTATCTCTGCTCTTGAAAGCCAGAACCTCCGTCTCTATGACAAGGAAGTTGAAGGCTGGACAGAGATCCTTAAGAGAAATAACAACTTCGACATCGCATATATCGGTATTGCAAAGGCAATGTCCCGCGATGGCGACTATGAAAACGCAATGGAATACTTCAGAGTTGCTTACGACTCCGCAGGATATTCCGATTCCTACAAGGAAGTTAGAAAAGAGTGGATCTCTAAATACTTCCTTATAATCCCCGTAGTTATCATCGTGTTCCTCGTTCTTGTTCTCAAGTTCTTCGGCTTTGCCGGCAAGAAGAACAAGGCAGTTTCACTGAAGGTTGGTCAGAAGAGCGTTACAGAAGAAATCATCTATGCTTTCCACGTTATCTTCCATCCCTTCGATGGCTTCTGGGACCTCAAGCATGAAAAGCGCGGCTCTGTTCGCAGCGGCTTCCTTATCCTGCTTGCAACAATTCTTTCATTCTTCTATCAGACAGTTGGTACAGGCTATATCCACAATTCCGCGGAACTCACATCCGATAGCCTTTATCTCACACTTGCATCAGTTGCAGTTCCCGTAATGCTCTGGATCGTAGCAAACTGGTGTCTCACAACACTGTTTGAAGGCGAAGGTAACTTCAGCGACGTGTTCACAGCAACATGCTACGCTCTCACACCTCTGCCTCTCGTAATCATCCCCGGAACATTCTGCTCTAACTTCCTTACAGCAGAAGAGGCATCCCTTGTGAGCATGCTCACAACAATCGGCTTCCTCTGGGCAGGTATGCTCCTGTTCTTCGGTATGATGTCAACTCACGGCTATTCCTTCGGTAAGAATATCGTGACAATACTTGGTACAATCGTTGGTATGATCTTCATCATGTTCGTAGCAGTTCTGTTTACAACTCTTCTCTCTAAGATGTTTACATTTGTTTACGGTATCATTGATGAAATTCAATATCGAATGTAAGGGAAAGGAGAAATATAATAATGAATGCAAAAAGAATATTATCAGTGCTCCTGGCCCTTTTAACAGTACTCGGCTCCATCTGCATCACAGCTTATGCTTCCGTAGTTCCTGCAGCAGCAGCTTACGAGGATAAGGTTGATGAAAATGGCGATCCTAAGATCGATTATCTTACAAAAGAGTACAAGACAGGTAAGAATAAGCTCAAGGATATGACTCTTATCCGTGAGCAGAACGGATTCCAGCTTTGGTATGAGGAGTTCACAGGTGAAGTTGCACTTGTAGATCCCGAAACAGGCGAAGGCATCTTCTCTAACCCCTATGATATCGCTGTTGGAAACTATGCTTCCAAGGCGACAAGACAGCAGCTCCTCTCTCAGCTGGCTGTAACATTCAGCTACAACGGCGTTGAGAAAACAATGTATTCTTATACAGATGCAGCTCTTCTTGGTCAGATCAATTATAAGAACATTAAAAACGGTGTCCGCGTTGAGTATGCTATCGGTGAACTCCAGACAACACGTCTCGTTCCCCGTATGATCTCCAAAACTCGTTTTGAGTCTATGATCATGAATAACATTACAAACGAGAAAGACCTCGAGTACGTAATGTCATTCTACTCCCTCAAGGACCCCTATGACGTAAAGCTCACAGAGTCTCTTGTAAAAGAGATGCAGGCTGCATTCCCCGTAACAAAGAAGTTTGCAGTATACGTTTGTGAAACTGATATCTCTGCAAAAGAGCTTAAGAGAATTGAAGATATCATCAAAACATTCTGTCCCCTCTATACATATGAGGAAATGGAACAGGACCACAATGACTGTGACTACGTAAGCCAGGACGTTGCTCCTCCTAACTTCAAGATGGCAATTGAATACACCATCAATGAAACAGGTCTTGAAGCAAGACTTCCTGCAAACGGTATCCGTTTCGACGAGTCCACATACACACTTAAGTCCATCACAATGCTTCCTTATATGGGCAGCGGCAGAGGCTCCAACGAAGGTTACTCCCTCATTCCTGACGGAAGCGGTACGCTTATCCGTTTCGAAGACATCCAGGGCCAGACATATAACGTATCCGGCCAGATGTACGGTTCAGACTATGCATACCACTCCATCTCAGGTCAGCACACAGAAAAGATGACAATGCCTGTATGGGGCGTTGTTGAAACAAGAGAAACAGAAGTTAAGGTAGGCGTTGGTCCTTCCGCTACAACAGAAAAGGTTGAAAGCGACAGAGGTTACCTTGCTATCATCACAGAGGGTGACTCCATGGCCAACCTCATGTGCGAAAACGGCGGTAAGATCCACATCTTCAACAATGTGTATCCTATGTTCTATCCCCGTCCTTCTGACTCTTATAACCTTGCAGACTCTATTTCTGTAGGTTCCAACTCTTCACTTACAGTAACATCCTCCAGAAAATATGCAGGTTCTTACAGAATCCAGTATATCCTTCTTGGAACAGAGTTTGAAAACGGCAAGTCCTATGATGCAACATACGTAGGCATGGCAAAGGCTTATCAGGAATATCTTGAGGGCACAGGCGCTATCACACAGCTTAAAAAGGAAGACGTTCAGAAGGATATTCCTCTCTACGTTGAAACCTTCGGTGCTATCCAGACAACAGACCGTGTAATGAGCTTCCCTGTAACAGTTGATACAGCGCTCACAACCTTTGAAGACGTTAAGACAATGTATAACGAACTTTCCGAAGCGGGAATTTCCAACGTTAACTTCAGACTCACAGGTTATTATAACGGCGGTCTTAACAACACATATCTTGCAAAACTCGAATGGGAAAAGGTTGTAGGCGGCGACAGCGGCTTCAAGGACCTTCTCAGCTACGCAACTGAAAAGGGCTTCGGCGTATATCCCGATTTCGACTTTGCATATCAGCGTCTCGCAGACTGGTTCGACGGCGTTTCTGAAAAGAAGCACCTCGTTAAGTCTATCGACGACAGATATATGTCCAAGAGAGAATATGACGCAGCTATTCAGGACTTCGAAAGCGCTATGCTCTTGCAATTTCCGCAACAGTATACGATCACTTCTATGCTAAGTTCGATGCTAACTATTCTCCTTACGGCGCTCAGGGCGTTTCCGTATCAACACTCGGTACAGACCTGAACTCCGACTTTGACGATGACGAGCCCTTCAACCGTGAAGACTCCAAGGAGGCTACAGTTGAACTGCTCAAACAGCTTGATGAAAAGTACAGCGTAATGGTTAACGGCGGTAACGCATATTCTGTTCCTTATGCTGATCACATCATCGACATCGCAACAGATTCCAGTAACCTGCTTCGCGCAAGTGAATCCGTTCCTTTCGTAACAATGGTTCTCCACGGATATACAAACTATTCCGGCAGCGCTATCAATATGGAAGGTGACGTTCAGAAGACACTTCTTAAGGCAATTGAAACAGGTTCTTCTCTCTACTTCACACTTTGCTATCAGAACACAACAGCTCTCAAGGAATCCGATGAGTACAACAAGTACTACTCCGTTTCCTACGAGATATGGAAGGACGATATGATCAAGTACTACGAGCTTATCAATGAAGCTCTTGCAGACGTTCAGGCATTCAAGGTTGTTGATCACCAGTTCCTCGAAGGTAAGTTCAATGCAAATGAAGAAGGCTTCGATGAGGACGCAGGATACGTAGTTGAAAGCGGCTCTATCGTAAGCGTAGAGTATGAAAACGGCACAAAGTTCATCGTGAACTACAATTCCTTCCCTGTAATCGTTAGCGCAGGCGAAGGCGAAACAGTTGAAGTTGATGCACTCAGCTTCGTAAAAATCGAAGGTTGAAAGGAGGAAGCTTAAATGTTATTGAAGAAAAAATCCGGTAAAGACCTTGGCGTTATAAAAAAGAAGAGCAAAGGCGCTTCTTTGCAGGCTAAAAAGTCTAAGGCAGGTTGGTTCTTTATAGCTCCTTTCCTCCTTGGCTTCATACTCATCTATCTCCCCATCATTGCAGACTCAATCAAGTACAGCTTCCACGAAATCAAAGTTATCAGTGGTGGTGGTTACGACCTTATCTGGGTTGGTCTTGCAAACTATAAAGAAGCAATTTTCTCTGAAACATATATCACCGCGCTCACAAACGGTATTACAAGTCTTATCGTGGACATTCCTACGATCCTCTTGTTCTCACTGTTTATCGCTATCCTTCTTAACCAGAAGATGATCGGCCGCGCAGCGTTCAGAGCAATATTCTTCATTCCTGTTATTCTTTCAACAGGTCTTATCGCAGATATCGACGCCGGAAACGCCCTCACAAATATGATGGGTCAGGAAGGCGGCTCAATCGATACAGGTGCAGGCTCCAGCGCGGCAGCAGAAATCGTTTCCGCAGCTGACCTCCAGAACCTGTTCGATAATATGATCGTAGGTAGCGAACTTGCAACATACGTAACAGACATGGTTAACAATATCTTTGATATCGTAAACCGTTCCGGTGTACAGATGCTCATCTTCCTCTCAGGTCTCCAGGGTATCTCCCCTGCAATCTATGAGTCCTGCCAGATCGAAGGCGCGTCCGCTTGGGAAACATTCTGGAAGATCACACTTCCTATGATTTCTCCTATGATCCTTGTAAACGCAGTTTACACAATCATCGACTCGTTCACTTCTGAAAGCAACGAAGTTATGAACTACATTGCAGAAGTTTATGCAACACCCGGTTCCGGTAACGTTCTTTCTTCCGCAATGTCCTGGATGTACTTCCTGATCGTAATTCTTATAGTTGCGATCGTTGCAGGTATATTCAGTTCCGTAGTATTCTACCAGAGAAGAGACTAAGAGAGGAGGTACGATAAAATGACAAATCAGGCAAATGCTCCTAAGATCAAAGAGAGCAAGAACAAGATCAAGGTTGAATTCGATCGTACACCCCTTTTGGAGAGACTGAAGGCTAAGTTCCTTAATATGTATACTGTTAAGAACATAGTTTGGTTCCTTTTCAGATTCCTTCTCCTCCTCGGTGTAGCGTACGTAATTCTGTTCCCCTTCTATTCAAAGATCGCGTCCTCATTTATGAGCGCGCAGGACTTTGTAGACGTAACAGTTAGACTTATTCCTAAGTATCCCACACTTGATACATACAAGGCGATCATCGTAGAGAACGGCTACCTGACAGCGCTTCTCAACACAGTGCTTCTTGCAGGCTCCTGCGCAATTATCCAGACATTTGTGTGCTGCCTCATTGCTTACGGTTTTGCGAAGTTTAAGTTCAAGTTCAACAGCGCTCTCTTCCTCCTTGTAGTGTTCACAATGGTAGTTCCTCATTCAACTCTTAAGCTCTCCATGTTCATGGAATTCAGATATTTCGATATCCTCGGTATCATGAACTTCCTCGGTGGCGGCGTGGTTGATAAGATCGCTATCTTCGAGAACACATCAATGAATCTGCTCAACTCCTACTGGCCTCTCTGGATCCTTTCTGCAACCGGTCTTGCATTTAAGAACGGTCTGTATATCTTCCTTCTGAGACAGTTCTTCAAGGGAGTTCCCGATGAGCTTGAAGAATCCGCTTACGTTGACGGCGCAGGCGTTCTGAGAACTTTCGTGCAGATCATTCTTCCCCTGTCAGTTCCTATGCTTATCACAGTATTTATGTTCGCATTCTCCTGGCAGTGGACAGATAACTTCTACACAGAAACATTCTTCACAACAACAGGACCCACTCTTATGCCCGATATCGTTGCGATTCCTACAACTCTCAACGTAACAGGCGCGGCGGCAAGCCTCTTCACAGCTGCAATCACTAACACTTGCGGTCTGCTGATCATCCTTCCTCTCGTACTTATCTATGCGTTCGCGCAGAAGTATATTGTACAGGGTATCGAGCGCTCCGGTATCACAGGTTAATCCTAAATATAAAAAAGCCACTCTCCCCGAGTGGCTTTTTTGTTCAGTTTTGTGGAATACTATATAGTCAAAGCGTTAGCTGGGGGAAACTTTTTGAGGAAAAGTTCTCCCCCAGACCCCCTTCAAAACCTTTTCGCAGAAAATCCCCTTCCACCCCCACAAAAGTGGGGTTGGAAGGGGATCTTTTACAAAGAGGTTTGGGGGAGGGTTTGGGAGGAGACCTTTCCTTAAAAGGTCCCTCCCAATTAACACTTCGACTTTATAATATTCAGATCTGAGCGAGGGCTTGTTCGATATCGTCGATAATATCCTGAACGTTTTCAAGACCAACGGAGAAGCGAACGAGACCGGGGTTAATACCTGCAGCTTTCAGCTGTTCTTCGGTAAGCTGACGATGAGTTTCGCCTGCGGGATGGAGCACGCAGGTACGGATATCAGCAACGTGAACCTCATTGGAAGCGAGTTTAAGGCTGTCCATAAACTTAATAGCCTTGTCCTTGCCGCCCTTAATAACGATAGAAATAACGCCTGAAGCGCCCTTGAGGTACTTTTTAGCAAGGTCATAATACTTATCTCCCTCAAGGCCGGGATAGCTTACGCTTTCGATCTTATCGCTCTGCTGGAAGTATTTAGCAACAACCATAGCGTTTTCGCAATACTGTTTCATACGAACAGAAAGGGTTTCAAGGCCGAGGTTAAGAAGGAAAGCGGAGTGAGCAGCAGGATAGCAGCCAAAGTCTCTCATAAGCTGCATACGCGCCTTGATGATATAAGCCGCCTTGCCGTATGTTTCTGTATAGCAGATTCCGTGATATGATTCGTCGGGCTCTGTGAATTCGGGGAACTTGCCGTTTGTCCAGTCGAACTTGCCGCTGTCAACGATAACGCCGCCAACCTGAACAGCGTGGCCGTCCATATACTTGGAAGTGGAATGGATAACGATATCTGCGCCGAAATCAAAGGGCTTGCAGAGAACGGGAGTTGCGAAGGTGTTGTCAACTATAAGAGGGATGTTGTTTGCGTGAGCAGCCTTAGCGAACTTTTCGATATCAAGAACGGAAAGCGCAGGGTTAGCGATAGTTTCACCGAAAACAGCCTTTGTATTGGGCTTGATAGCTGCGCAGATCTCCTCATAGCTTGCATCGGGATCAACGAAGATGCACTCAATGCCCAGCTTCTTGAATGTGTAGGAAAGGAGATTGATAGTGCCGCCGTAGATCTGAGCGGAAGCAACGATGCTCTCGCCTGCCTGGCAGATATTGAGAATGGACATAAGTGAAGCAGCCTGGCCGCTTGTGGTGCACATTGCGCCAACGCCGCCCTCAAGCTCAGCTATTTTTGCTTCGATAGCCATAACTGTGGGGTTAGCGAAGCGGGAATAGATAAGGCTCTTTGTAGGCTCGTCAAAAACTGCGGCAACGTCTGCAGTTGTGTCGTATGTATATGTTGTGCTCTGAACTATGGGCACAACTCTGGGTTCTGTGTTTCCGGGTGTGTAGCCTGCGTGCAGGCACAGTGTTTCGTCTCTCATATCGTTTCCTTTCTGCTGTGTTACAGTAGGGCGGCTTGCCCTCAAGCCGCCGTGTTAAATTACGT